>DATDMA010000448.1:0-6628 GCA_036519015.1 Pseudolabrys sp.
GCCCGGCCCATCGCGGTGGTTGCAATCGGAATTCGCGAGCCGACGTCCAGTTGGACGCCCAGCGTCAGTTCGCTGCGGCTTTGGCCGAAATAAATCATGCTGAGGCGGTCGCGGCCCCCGACTGCGACGGCGCCGCCGGTCGCTTGCATGACTTCATCTCGGTAGGATTGGGACAAATGCCGAACCCCGAGGTTTGCAAGTGCGGCATACCCCAGCGACATCGCTGATGGCGCCAGTTGATACTTCTCGAACCGTGGAACCGGTGTAAGATAGCCGAGCTTGGTCAAAGTATAGGTGAGCCGGGAAACGGTCGGCTTTGGCAAGTTGGTACGGGCCGCGATCTCTTGATTGCCAAGAAGCCCGTCGTTGGGATGAAATGCGCGCAACACATCGAGGCCGCGGGAAAGCGCGACGACGAAGCTGCGATCGGTCGCCGCTCTCTTGCCTGGACGCTTCATTTCCTGCCATGCGGACTTCGTTGACAAGCGACGTGCTTCAAAATAACCCTCCATGTCAAGATGTGGAATTAAATTCCGCAGTGCGAAATAGATCAAGAACAAGATAATCCAAGGAGAGTATCGTGAGCGAAGTGGTCAAGCTTGAACGTAATGACGGGATTGCCATCGTCACGGTCGACAGCCCTCCGGTGAACGCGCTGAGCGCGGCGGTCCGGGGCGGTATCCTGGAATGCATGAAGGCCGCGATCGCCGATAGCGACGTCAAGGCGATCGTTTTGACCTGTGCTGGCCGCACCTTCATCGCCGGCGCGGACATCACCGAATTCGGCAAGCCGCCAAAGCTTCCGGGTCTTCACGAAGTGCTGACCGAAATGGAGAACAGCCCGAAGCCGATCGTGGCCGCGATCCACGGCACCGCGCTTGGCGGCGGTCTCGAAGTGGCGCTGGCCTGTCACTTCCGCGTTGCGACCAAAGAGGCAAAACTCGGCCTGCCCGAGGTAAAACTCGGCCTGTTGCCGGGCGCCGGCGGCACGCAGCGTTTGCCGCGCGCGGTCGGGCCTGAGCTGGCGGTCAAGATGATCGTCGGCGGCGATCCGATCAACGCCGCGGAGGCGCTCAAGAACGGCCTGATCGAGGATATCGTCGAAGGTCCGGCCTCGGGCGGGGAAGCTTTTGCCCTCAAGGTGCTGGCCGAGAAGCGCCCGTTGCGCAAACTGCGCGATGACAACTCCAAGCTCGCCGCCGCCAAGGCCGACCGCTCGATCTTCACCAATGCGGTGGCCGCCATGACCAAGCGCGCGCGCGGGCTGGAAGCGCCCTTTGCCGCGGCCGACGCGGTCGGCGCCGCGATCGACCTGCCGTTCGACGAAGGGCTGAAGAAGGAGCGCGAAGGCTTCCTCAAGCTGGTCGCGAGCGATCAGTCGAAGGCGCAGCGTTACGCATTCTTCTCGGAGCGCGAAGCCGCCAAGATCGCGGGCGTTCCCGAGGGCACGAAGCCGCGCAACGTGGCGCGGGTCGCCATCATCGGCGCCGGCACCATGGGCGGCGGTATCGCGATGTCGTTCGCCAATGCCGGTATTCCGGTGACGTTGATCGAGACCGGCGACGAGCAGCTCAAGCGCGGCATGGGTGTGATGCAGAAGAATTACGAGGCCACCGCGGCGCGCGGCGGCATCCCGGCGGATGCGCCCGCCAAGCGCATGGGCCTGATCACCGGCGTGGTTGGACTCGAGCACGTCAAGGACGCTGACCTGGTAATCGAAGCCGTGTTCGAGACCATGGCGATCAAGAAGGAAGTGTTCACCGCGCTGGACAAATACGCCAAGCCCGGCGCCGTGCTGGCCTCCAACACCTCCTATCTCAATATCGACGAGATCGCCAAGGTGCCGGGCCGTCCGCAGGACGTGCTCGGCATGCACTTCTTTTCGCCGGCCAATGTGATGAAGCTGTGCGAGATCGTGCGCGCCGACAAGACCGCGCCGGATGCCTTGGCTACCGCGGTCGCGGTCGCACGCAAAATCGCCAAGGTGCCGGCGGTGGTCGGCGTCTGCGATGGTTTCGTCGGCAACCGGATGCTGGCGCAGCGCGGCAAGCAGGCCGAGAAACTGTTGTTCGAAGGCGCGCTGCCGCAGCAGGTCGATGCCGTCGTGACCAAATTCGGCATGCCGATGGGCCCGTTCGCGATGGGCGATCTCGCCGGCCTCGATATCGGCTGGCGCTCGCGCAAGGATCGCGGCATCAAGTCGGAAATCGCCGACGCGCTGTGCGAAGCCGGGCGTTTCGGCCAGAAGACCGGCAAGGGCTACTACAAATATGAAGCGGGCTCGCGCGCACCGCTGCCCGATCCGGAGGTCGAGAAGCTGATCGACGAGACACTGGTCCGGCTCGGCCGCAAGAAGCGCGTCGTCTCCGACGACGAGATCCTCGAGCGTATGATGTATCCGATGATCAACGAGGGCGCGCGGATCCTCGAGGAAAAGATCGCGGCGCGGCCGAGCGACATCGATGTGATCTGGCTCTATGGTTACGGCTGGCCGATCTACCGCGGCGGCCCGATGTTCTACGCCGACCAGGTCGGCCTCAAGCACATCGCCGACCGGCTGTCGTTCTACGCCAAGGAAACCAACGACCAGAGCCTCGAGCCCGCGCCGCTGCTCAAGCGCCTCGCCGCCGAAGGCAAGACGTTCGCATCCCTGGCGCAGTCGAAGGCGGCTTGATGGGCGAGTGCCCCCTCTCCACGTCATTCCGGGGCGCGCATAGCGCGAACTACGATGTGCTATTGCACATCGGAGAATCTCGAGATTCCGGGTTCGCTCGCAAAGCGCGAGCGCCCCGGAATGACGACCTTTCATTTGCGTGTCATCCATGACCCATCCCGGCGAACAGTTCTATCCGGAAGGCGTCCGTTGGGACGATGCGATCGCGCGCGGGACGCTGCCGGATCTGCTGTCGACGGCGGCGGCGAAATACGCCGCGCGACCGGCGATCGAATTTCGCGACCGGGCGATCAGCTATGGCGAACTGGCCGCGTTGGTCGAGACCGCGGCGGCGGCATTCCTGCGCGCCGGCCACGCCAGCGACAAATCGGTCGCCTTGTTCCTCGGCAACACGCCGGATCATCCGGTCAACTTCTTCGGCGCGCTCAAAGCTGGCGCGCGCGTGGTGCACCTGTCGCCGCTCGACGGCGAGATCGCGCTGTCGCACAAGCTCAGTGATTCCGGCGCGCGCGTGCTGGTCACCTCAAATCTCTCGGCGCTGCTGCCGACGGCATTAAAGTTCCTCGACAAGGGCCTGCTCGACCGGCTGATCGTGTGCGAGGACGACCATTGGGGCAAGGCCGGCACGCCGCAGACCGCGCTGCCGGATAACCCCGCGATCATCACGTTCAGCCAATTCACCGAGGGCGCGGCCAAGCCGAAGCAATGGCCCGCGATCGATGCCGATGACGTCGCGCTGCTGCAATATACCGGCGGCACCACCGGACTGCCCAAAGGCGCGATGCTCAGCCATGGCAATTTGACGGCGGCGGTGTCGATCTACGACGTCTGGGGCAAGAAGGGCCGTGCCGAGCGCAACACGATCGAGCGCGTGATCTGCGTGCTGCCGCTGTTTCATATCTATGCGCTGACCGTGATCCTGCTGCGCAGCCTGGAGGCCGGCGATCTGATCTCGCTGCACCAGCGCTTCGATGTCGAGGCCGTGATGCGCGACATCGAGGTCAAGCGCGCGACCGCGTTCCCCGGCGTGCCGACGATGTGGATCGCGATCGCCGCACTGCCCGATCTCGAAAGCCGCGATCTTTCCTCGCTGGCGCTAGCCGGATCAGGCGGCGCGCCGCTGCCGGTGGAAGTGGCGCGCATCTTCGAGCGCAAGACCAAGATGAAGCTCAAGAGCGGGTGGGGCATGACCGAGACCTGCTCGCCCGGCACCGGCCATCCGGCCGAAGGCCCGGATAAGCCGGGCTCGATCGGGCTGATGCTGCCCGGTATCGAACTCGACGTGGTCTCGCTGGACGACCCGAAGCAGGTCATGCCGGTGGGCGAGGTCGGCGAGATCCGCATCCGCGGTCCGAACGTGACAAAAGGCTACTGGAACCGGCCGAGCGAAACCGCGGAGGCCTTTGTCGGCGACCGCTTCCTGACCGGCGATATCGGCTACATGGATGCCGACGGCTATTTCTTCCTGGTCGATCGCAAGAAGGACATGATCATCTCCGGCGGCTTCAATGTTTATCCGCAGATGATCGAGCAGGCGATCTACACCCACCCTGCGGTGCAGGAGGTCATCGTGATCGGCATTCCCGACGATTACCGCGGTGAGGCGGCCAAGGCCTTTGTCAAATTGCGCGACGGCGCAACACCGTTCGCGCTGGAAGAACTCAAGGCCTTCCTCACCGGCAAGCTCGGCAAGCACGAAATTCCGGCGGCGCTCGATTTCGTCGACGAATTGCCGCGCACCCCGGTCGGCAAGCTGTCGCGCCACGAATTGCGCAGCCAGCAGAAACCAACACCGCAATCCGCCCAACCCGAACAACAACCCGCAACAGGAGGTCGCCCATGACCGACGCCGTTATCGTTTCCACCGCCCGCACCCCGATCGGCAAGGCCTATCGCGGCGCGCTCAACGCCACCGAAGGCGCCACTTTGTTGGGCCATGCCATCGGCGAGGCAGTCGCCCGCGCCAAGGTGGACCCTGCGGAAGTCGAGGACGTGGTGATGGGTGCGGCTCTCCAGCAAGGCGCGACCGGCGGCAACATCGCCCGCAAGGCCTTGTTGCGCGCAGGGCTTCCTGTCACCGTCGGCGGCACCACCATCGACCGGCAATGCGCCTCGGGCCTGCAGGCGATCGCGCTGGCGGCGCGTTCGGTGATCTTCGACGGCGTCGAGATCGCGGTCGGCGGCGGCGGCGAATCGATCAGCCTGGTGCAGAACGATCACGCCAACAAGTTCCACACCCAGGATCCGATGCTGCTGAAGATCAAGGGCGACGTCTACATGCCGATGATCGACACCGCGGAAGTGGTGGCCAAGCGCTACGGTATTTCGCGCGAGCGCCAGGACGAATATTCGCTGGAGAGCCAGCGCCGCACCGCGGCGGCCCAGCAGGGCGGCAAGTTCAACGACGAGTTGGCGCCGATCACCACCAAGATGGGCGTCACCGACAAGGCGACCGGCGAGATTTCCTTCAAGGACATCACGCTGTCGAAGGATGAGGGCCCGCGTCCCGATACCACCGCCGAAGGCCTCGCCGGCCTGAAGCCGGTGCGCGGCGACGGCTTCACCATCACCGCCGGCAATGCCAGCCAGTTGTCGGACGGCGCCAGCGCCTCGGTGATCATGAGCGACAAGGAAGCCTCGAAGCGCGGCCTGAAGCCGCTCGGCATCTTCCGCGGTTTTGTCGCCGCCGGTTGCGAACCCGACGAAATGGGCATCGGCCCGGTGTTCGCGGTGCCGCGCCTGCTCAAGCGCCATGGCCTGAAGATCGACGATATCGACCTCTGGGAGCTGAATGAGGCCTTCGCGGTGCAGGTGCTGTATTGCCGCGACAAGCTCGGCATCGATCCCGAGAAGATCAACGTCGACGGCGGCGCCATTTCGGTGGGCCATCCCTACGGCATGTCGGGCGCGCGGCTGACCGGTCACGCGCTGATCGAAGGCCGCCGCCGCAAGGCGAAATACGCTGTTGTCACCATGTGCGTCGGCGGCGGCATGGGCGCGGCCGGTCTGTTCGAGGTGTTGCAGTAAGAGTTGCCGTCGACCCGGTCTTGGGCTGGGCATCAACAACAAACGTCGTCCCGGCGAACGCCGGGACCCATACGGCGCGGACTTTCGTTTTAGGCTGTGTCGTTGAGGCCTTTTGTTACCCGCGAACGCCAGGGGTTATGGGTCCCCGCCTTCGCGGGGACGACGTAAGCAAAGACACCGCGTAGCTAAAAACAATTCACGTTAGGAGGATCCGATGGATCTCGCTTTCAGCAAGGACGAAGTGGCGTTTCGCGAGGAGGTGCGGGCCTTCTTCAGGGATAACGTGCCGCCGGCGACGCGCCAGAAATTGCAGGAGGGGCGTCATCTCTCCAAGGACGAGATGGTCACGTGGTGGCGCATCCTCAACAAGAAGGGCTGGGGCGTCTCGCATTGGCCAAAGGAATATGGCGGCACCGGCTGGACGTCCGTGCAGCACTACATCTTCAATGAGGAATTGCAGATGCACCCGGCGCCGGCGCCGCTCGCCTTTGGCGTGAGCATGGTCGGCCCGGTGATCTACACCTTCGGCAACGAGACCCAGAAAAAGCAGTATCTGCCGCGCATCGCCAATGTCGACGACTGGTGGTGCCAGGGCTTTTCCGAGCCGGGCTCGGGATCTGATCTGGCCTCGCTGAAAACCAAGGCCGAGCGCAAGGGCGACAAATACATCATCAACGGCCAGAAGACCTGGACCACGCTGGCGCAATACGCCGACATGATCTTCTGCCTGTGCCGCACCGACACGTCAGCGAAGAAGCAGATGGGCATTTCCTTCATCGTGTTCAGCATGAAGTCGAAGGGCGTCACGGTGCGGCCGATCCAGACCATCGACGGCGGCCACGAGGTCAACGAAGTGTTCCTCGACGACGTCGAGGTGCCGGTCGAGAACCTGATCGGCGAGGAGAACAAGGGCTGGGATTACGCCAA
>DATDMA010000449.1:0-2296 GCA_036519015.1 Pseudolabrys sp.
CCTTCATCAGGATTTCTTCGAGCCCGCGCAGCAACTGCAGCGCCACCGAGGAAACCGAACGGACATGGCCGCTGCCACCGCATTGCGGGCAGGGCTCGGTTGAACTCTCCAGCACGCTGGCGCGGATGCGCTGGCGCGACATTTCGAGCAGGCCGAAATGCGAGATGCGCCCGACCTGGATCCGCGCGCGGTCCTGCCGCAGGCAATCGCTCAGCTTGCGTTCGACCGAACGGTTGTTGCGCTTCTCGTCCATGTCGATGAAGTCGATCACGATCAACCCTGCGAGATCGCGCAGACGTAGCTGACGGGCTACTTCCTCGGCGGCCTCAAGGTTGGTCTTGAGCGCGGTATCCTCGATGTGGTGCTCGCGGGTTGATCGCCCGGAATTGACGTCGATCGAGACCAGCGCCTCGGTCTGGTTGATCACGATGTAGCCGCCGGAGCGCAATTGCACGGTCGGCGAGAACATCGCGTCGAGCTGGCTTTCAACACCCATCCGCGAGAACAGCGGCTGGCCGTCGCGGTACTGCCTGACCGCGCGTACGTTCGAGGGCATCAGCATCTTCATGAAATCGCGGGCTTCCTGATAGCCGGCTTCGCCGGCGACCTGGATCTCGTCGATTTCCTTGTTGTATAGATCGCGCAGCGACCGCTTGATCAGCGATCCCTCCTCATAGACGAGGGTCGGCGCCTGCGACTTAAGCGTCATGTCGCGCACGGTTTCCCACATCCGGATCAGGTATTCGAAGTCGCGCTTGATTTCCGGCTTGGTGCGCGAGGCGCCGGCGGTGCGCAGGATGATGCCCATGCCCTCGGGCACGTCGAGATCCTGCACCACTTCCTTCAAGCGCGAGCGGTCCTGCGCCGAGGTGATCTTGCGGCTGATGCCGCCGCCGCGCGCGGTATTGGGCATCAGCACCGCATAGCGGCCGGCCAGCGACAGATACGTGGTCAGCGCGGCGCCCTTGTTGCCGCGCTCTTCCTTGACGACCTGCACCAGCATCACCTGACGGCGCTTGATGACTTCCTGGATCTTGTACTGGCGGCGCGGGCGGAAGGCGCGCTCCGGCACTTCTTCCATGACGTCGTCACCGCCGACGGATTCCACGACTTCCTCTTCGGCGTCGTCGCCGTCGTCTTCGTCATCGTCATGATGCTCGTCGCCTTGCGGCGGCTGAGCGGCGTGCTCGTCGTGAGAGGAAGATGAATGCTCTTCACCGGCATGTTCGGCGCGCGCTGCGTCCTCGGCATAAGCCGCGATTTCTTCCGCATGCTCGGCGTGGATATGCTCGTCATGCGCGTGTTCTTCGTGGACTTCATCAGCGACGGCAGCAGGTGCCGCGGCTGATGCCTCGGCGGCGGCCGTATCGGGCAGGGTCACCGCCGCCAGCGTCTCGCTGGCCTGAACTTCGCCGTGTTCGTGCTCGCCCTGAGCATGTTCATGTTCATGCGCGTGGTCGTGATCATGGCCATGCGAATGATCATGGTCGTGCGCGTGATCATGACCTTCATGGTCCTGATGGCCGGCATCGGCGTGATGATGTTCGGCATCGTGCGCGTGGATATGAGTGTCGTCGGCGTGCAGGCCTTCGTGTTCCGGGCCCTGATGCGGCTGAGGGGCAACGGAGGCGTCGAGCCCGGCGTTGTCGATGACCTCGCTCTGGACTCGCTCACCATTGCCGCGGCGGCGTGAATTGCGGTGCCGTGGACGCCGGCCACGGTTGCTGGAGCGGTTCTCGGTCTCTTCCTCGGCCTCGCGGTGGGCGCGTTCGTCGGCCTCGATCAGCGCCTGCCGGTCGGCGACCGGGATTTGATAATAATCCGGGTGAATTTCGCTGAAGGCCAGGAAGCCATGGCGGTTTCCGCCATATTCGATAAAGGCCGCCTGCAGCGACGGCTCCACGCGGGTAACCTTGGCGAGATAGATATTGCCGCGCAGCTGCTTGCGCTGGGCGGTCTCGAAGTCAAACTCTTCAACGCGATTGCCGCGGACGACAACGACCCGGGTCTCTTCCGGGTGGGTAGCATCGATCAACATTTTGTTGGGCATTTTGGAACTCATGACGGCGGCGGGCGCGTGTTTCCGTGAGCGCGTATCGCGCCGCCGGGTGACGCGACGGTCCACCTGATTCGGGGGTGAGGGGAAGGCCAAAACGCAACCCGGGGCGCCACGCCGAACCGGATCGCCGCGAAGCAATACGACGCGCAGAGCTTTCGCTCCGCGTCGGCGCGATTGTTCGGAGGATCTTGGTCGGCAACACAGTCTGGCGCATCAAGCGTCGGCCCGTCTGGAACA
>DATDMA010000450.1:0-3031 GCA_036519015.1 Pseudolabrys sp.
GGCCCGGATTGATTGTTCGGCGACGGGCTGCTTTGCGCGAATGCAGCCACCGGAGCCAATGCCATCGAAGTCGCAAGAATAACAGTTGTAAGTTTCATTGGGTGTTCCTTCCCTGCAGTGTTCCCATTGATAAGGAAACGCCTCCGCTCTCGCGGTGTTCCGCAGTTAAGACAACCTCCCATGCAGGTCGGTATCTGAGCCCCGATATTTCGACGTTGCATTGCAGCGCCGACTTGACGCATACGCGTCTGAACGACGCGCTGGCGCTATGGAACTTGGCGCATTAGCATTCTGTAACCTTGCGAATCGGGCGGGCTCGACATGCGCCGAAAACGCGACACCATCATCTACTACGTAACCGCACCGGTCCGGCTGTTCGCCACATCGCGGCGCGTTCGGCTGATCGTCGGCGCCATTGTCGTCGTGGCGGTCTGCTTCAAGGCGACGCTCTGGGCGCTCGACGCGTACTTTCCGCCGGACAGCGACGCCAAGCAGGCTGTCGCCAAGCTGCCGCAGCTGCCGGCTCTGCAGCCGGTGACGCGTTCGTCCTATGTCATCGCGCCGGTCGCTATCGCGCTCACCGCCATCCACCAGAGTCTCGACAATGCCGCGCCGCGCGATCTGGTCGGCAAGAACGATAATCCGCTGAGCGGCCTTCTCTCCAAAGCCGACATCGGCATCTCCGTCAGCCGCGGCCCCATGTCGGTCACCGGCGAGCCTAACGAGCTGACGGTCACTACACCGCTCACCGGCAACCTGAAGATCTCCGGACAGATCGCGAGCCAGGCGGGCAATCTCGCCGGCACCATTGGCGGCCTACTCGACGGCGCGCTCGGCAAAAGCGTCGGCCAGATCACCAACAAGATGCTCGATCAGAACGCCGAGGTGCGCGGCCAGGTGACCGTGCACGCCAAGCCCGCGATCACCGCGGCCTGGCGGCTGGAGCCGAACTTGTCGGCACAGGTCGCGCTCAGCGATAGCGCGGTGTCGCTCGCCGGCGTCAAGCTCAACGTCGCGGGCGAAGCACGCCCGCTGATCGACAAGACAGTGAACGAGCAGATCAACAATCTGCAAGCGCGGCTGCGCAACGATCCCTTCATCGAGAATGCGGCGCGCGACCAGTGGAACAAGATGTGCCGCTCGATCCCGCTCGGCGGCGGCGACACCGGCCTGCCTCCGCTCTGGCTGGAGATGAAGCCCGTGCGCGCCGCGGCGGCCCAGCCGCAGGTCGACGCGCGCAACGTCACGCTCACCATCGGCGTGCAGGCGGAAACGCGCGTCGTGCCGGCGGCGACCAAGCCTGCCTGCCCGTTCCCCGCGCAGCTCGAACTGGTGCCGCCGATGGACAACGGCAAGCTCGCGGTCGGCCTGCCGATCGACATGCCGTTCACCGAACTCAACAAGCTCCTCGAAGCGCAGCTCAAGGGCCACGTCTATCCGGAAGACAACAGCGCGCCGGTGGAGGTCGAGGTGCGGCGCGCGAGCGTCGCGGCCGCCGGCGACCGGCTCTTGATCTCGCTGCGTGTGAAGGCGCGTGAGAAGAAGAGCTGGTTCGGATTCGGCGCCGAAGCCAATGTCAACATCTGGGGCAAGCCTGTGCTCGATCAGCAGAACCAGATCCTGCGCCTCACCGATATTTCGCTCGCGGTGGAATCGGAAGCCGCCTTCGGTCTGCTCGGCGCGGCGGCGAAAGCGGCCGCGCCTTATTTGCAGCAGGCGCTCGCCGACAAGGCCGTGATCGATCTGAAGCCCTTTGCCGCCGACGCCTTGAAGAAGGTGGGCACGACGCTGACCGACTTCCAGAAGAACGACAATGGCGTGCGCGTCGATGCCGCGGTGGACCAGTTGCGCCTCACCGGCATCGCATTCGACTCCACCACGCTGCGGGTGATCGCCGAGGCCGACGGCACCGCGAGGGTGTCGGTCACGCGCCTGCCGTGATTTAATTTTTTGTCGTCCCCGCGAAGGCGGGGACCCATACGCCGTACCCTCTCGATAGGACACGGCGTATGGGTCCCGGGCCTCGCTTCGCTCGCCCGGGACGACGGGGACTGCAGTATCATTGACACTCCCCCCTATCTTCCTACATTAAAGACGCTACGACATACGTTCCGAGGGGAGCCCCGGCAGGGGCTGAGATACCGCGCGACGCGGCAACCCTTTGAACCTGATCCGGGTCATGCCGGCGAAGGGACGGACAAAGATGCTGCAAGCTCCAGCCCATACGGGCACCTCCACATCCATCAGCGTGATCGGCGCCGGCATTGCCGGAACATGGCAGGCGCTCCTGTTCGCCAAGGCCGGGCGCAAGGTCACGCTCTACGAGCGCGACGCGCCGGCGATGACAGGAGGCACCAGCCATTGGGCCGGCGGTATGCTCGCGCCGCATGCCGAGGGCGAAGCGTCCGAGCCGGTCATCACGCGTCTCGGTCTGCGCTCGCTCGACCTGTGGCGCGAGGCGCTGCCGGAGACGCCGTTCAACGGCTCGTTGGTGGTCGCGCATGGGCGGGACAGGGCCGACTTCGAGCGCTTCGCAAAACTGGCCTCCGGTCATGAACGCGTCGGCGCGCAGGATATCGCGACGCTCGAGCCGGCGCTCGCCGGCCGTTTCCCCGAGGCGCTGTTCTTCCCCGACGAAGGCCATGTCGAGCCGCGCCGTGTGCTGCCCGTGCTGCACGAGAAGCTGCGCCAGGCGGGCGTGCCGATCCAATTCAAGTCCGAAGCGCAGCCGCGCGATCTTGAGGGGCTGGTGATCGACTGCCGCGGCCTCGCCGCGCGCGAGGCCTGCCCCGATTTGCGCGGGGTGAAAGGCGAGACAGTGCTGATCGAGACGCCCGAGATCGCGCTATCGCGCCCGGTGCGGCTCGTGCATCCGCGCTGGTCGCTTTATATCGTGCCGCGCGCGAATAACCGTTTCCTCATCGGCGCGACCACCATCGAATCCGAAGACTCCGGCGTGAGCGTGCGTTCCGCACTCGAACTCTTTACCGCGGCCTACGCGGTCCATCCGGCCTTCGGCGAAGCGCGCATC
>DATDMA010000451.1:0-4145 GCA_036519015.1 Pseudolabrys sp.
TTGAGCTCGGCCTCGGTGCCGTCGGTCGAACCGTCGTTGACGTAGACGACTTCGAACGGCCATTGGCCCGCGAGCGCCGCGGCAATCTCGGCCACCAGCGGCGCGACATTGCCGGCCTCATTGCGGACCGGCACCACGACGGACACGGCCGGATTACTCGTAGTCATGCTTGCGTTTTCGTCCCGTGGCCGGCGGCTGGAGCCGATTTCGCTGCTTCTTATGGGGCCAACAGGTCGCGGGCAACTGATTTGATCCGCCTGACCGAGGGCCCCGGATACATGTGCGGGACGCCGTCCGGGCCGACCGAGAAGCCGAGCCGGCGCAGCGCGAACCAGCGCCGCACCATCAGCGCGCCGACCGTGCCGACAAGGGCCCCCATCAACACGTCGGTCGTATAATGGGCGGTCACCACCACCCGGCTCATGGCGATCAGCACTGCGTATAAGAGGAACACCGTGCGGCCGCGCGGCCACAGCGTGCTGAAGGCCACCAGCACCGCGAAGGCCGTGGTCGAATGGCCGGATGGCAGACTCGCATAGTCGTTGCGCCAGATGAACGGGCTGAACGCGAAGGGGTCGACATGGCCGGTGACCATCGGCCGGGCGCGGCCGATCATGCGCTTGATGATGGTCACGAACAGGCTCGGCAGGCCGATGGCGACGAAGAGGAAACCCACCCGCACCATGATCGCGGCCAGCGCGAACTGGGCGAAGCGCGGCGCGACCGGCGCCAGCGCCGCCAGCGCCAGGAACAGAAGGCCGAGCGGCCAGAGGAACCAGCCGGATTTGCCGTAGTCGGTGATCTCGTTGAAGAACGCGTTCGCCCAATGCGGCAGGCGCATCACCGCATTGGTGACGGCGGCATCGACGAAGAACATGCCGAGCAGGAACAGCGCGACGATCGCCGCCCCCGCCATCGCGAGTTGGCGCGGCGGCAGCAGCCACGCGTCACGCGGACGAATGCGCGCCGGCCGCGCGAGGACGGTGAGCGCCTCCCCGACATTGATCAGGCACCGGCGCCAGGCCGGAACGCGGCCCGCACCGTGATCGATGCCGTTCACCACCGTCATGGTCCGCCCGCGCGGAAGATGGTGAGGTTGACCGGCTTGCCGATGCTGATGTTGTAGCCGTCGATGCGCTGGCTGAGCGTGTAGCGCAAGCCGATCGCATCGGCGCGCTGCACGAAGCCACGTTCGCTGCGCCCGTCGATCAGCGCAAAATGGCAATCGCCGCCGCGCAGGAATTCAGCGGCGCCTGGGCCATCGGTAAAGCGCGTGTCGGTGCCGGCGAGGAAGACGAGGCTCGGCTCCTGATAGGCGAAGGTCGCCACCACATGCGGCTCGGCACAGCCGCTGGCGCGCACCTCGTCGGCGATCAACTGGCTCGGAAACAGAGCCGGCAGCGACGGGAAGGTGATTGCGTAAACGGTGATGCCGATGAACACCGAGGCCGTCATGCCGCGCAGCAGGGCGCGCTCGGCACCGTCCACCTCGTAGAGCCACCAGGCGAACAGCCCGGAGATCACCGCCGCCGCGGCGAATGGCCAGGCGACGAGGCCGAGATCGCGGCCGAACACGATAAACAGCACCGGCACCCCGATGGAGATGACGCCCGGAAACACGAACCAGCCGACCGTGCCGCGCACCATCCAGCGCGTCTTCGACAGGCCGCCCGGTTCGATGATGCCGGCAATGAGGATCGCGATGGCGGGATAAAGCGGCAGCACATAATGCGGCAGCTTGGTCATCACCGCTTCGAACACGATCCAGGACGGCACCAGCCAGGCGAGCAAGAACCGCGCGCCCAGTTCGCGCCGAGCGCGCCATATCATCGGCACGGCGAGACCGGCCAGCACCGAGCCCGGCCAGAACGTCACCCAGAACAGCAGCAGATAGTAGCCCGGCGGCGCGCCATGCGCTTCCTGGCCGCTGGCGACCTTCTCCAGCATGTCCTGGCCGATCGCCTGCACGAAGAAGCTGTCGCCCGACTTGGCGACGATCGCGATGAACCAAGGCAGCACCAGCAGGATCATCCAGGCAAAGCCGGCGAAAGGACGCAGCGACCAGATCCAGCGCCACGACTTGTCGGCGATCGACAGAACGATGGCCGTGAGGCCGACGAACATCAGGATCAGCGGCCCTTTGATCAACACGCCGCCGGCGATCGCCGTCCACAGCACGGCCGGCATATGCCAGCCGATCGGCTGATCCGGCGTGCGGCGGCTTGCGAGATAGACGCGCGCCATCGCGCCCATGGCGGCGACGGACGTGAATAAGAGCATGGCGTCGGTCTTGGCCAGTCGCGCCTCGACCCCCAGCAGGATCGACGTCGCCATCATCAGCGCCGCGATCAGCGCCCCGCGGCGCGTGACAAAGGCGAGCGCGGCCCAATAAGTCAGCAGCACCGCGGCGATGGCGCCCAACAGCGACGGCAGCCGGTAGAGCCAGATGGTCGTGCGCGCATGGGGGATGCCGACGGCCTCGCCCGCTTTCACCGCCGCGGCCTGCAGCCAATAGATGCCGACCGGTTTCTTGTAGCGGACCTCGTCCTGGAAGCGGATGTCGACGTACTCGCCCGTCTCCAGCATCTGCTTGGTGGCCTGGGCGAAGCGCGCTTCGTCGCGGTCGACCGGCGGGATCTGGAAGAAGCCCGGCAGGAAGGCGAGCAGCGCCACGGCCAGCAGCAGCGCCGCAGCGCGGCGATGCGACACGCAGGCATAATCAAGGGCTGCGGCGAGACCGCGCGCGGGCGCGATCGATAACCGCTTGTCGTTCGTCGTCGTGCTCATCGGCCGGGTGACGGGATCCTCAAGGCAATTCGCGCGGACAATAGGCCCAAGCGTCTATGCTGTCATGCAAGGCGCGGCGTCTTGACGCGCAGAGCTCGCATTTCCATGAAACTGATGCACCGGCAACACATGACGGCGCATCGCGGTGCAAAGCCGCCCATCTTTATTGCAGGCGGACCGTGACGCTATCGGCCGCCCCGCGGGCGTCCATCACCGTCAGCCGCACGAATCCCGGGCCGTCTGGCCGGAAAAACACGGTGCGGCGGCCCCCCTGAGGGGCCAGCGGCGTGCCGTTGACCATCACGGTGAGCGGCGCGCGGCCGCCGGCGATCTTGAGCGCCAGCGGGTCAGGCGTCCGGCCGCCGGAGAGTTCCAGGCGCGCGCCATCAGGCGGGAACATGATGCGCGGCGGCTCGGCCGCCTCGCCGGGCTCGGCTGCGGGACTGAAGCGCTGGAGCGGCGGCGGCAGTTTGGCCGTCGTCGCAAAGACCACGCCTTTCGGCGCCTTCGGCAGCGGCGCGGGCGCGAGACCGGTTCGCGCGAAGGCGTCGAACAGGATCGGCGCCGCAACGGCGCGGCCGACGAGGCCAGGCACCGGCGCGCCATCTGGCCGTCCGACCCAGACGCCGATGGTCATGCGGCCGTCGTAGCCGACCGACCAGGCGTCCCGGTAGCCGTAAGACGTGCCGGTCTTGAAGGCGATGCGGCCGTATGGGGCATTGTCCGGCGGCGGCGCGCCGATCAGGACATTGCCGACATACCAAGCGGCCACCGGATCGAGCAGCCGGCGCGGGCTCGCCTCCACCTCGCCGGCCCGCTCCACAAGGGGCACGGCGGCGCCGAGCCGTGCCAGCCCGGTGTAGAGCATCACCAGGTCCGACAGCTTCACGCCGACGCCGCCGAGACCCATGGCGAGGCCGGGCGCTTCGCCCTTCGGCAGCACGAGCCCGGCACCGGCCTGGGTCAGCCGCCCGCTCAGACGGCTGACGCCGACTTTGCCAAGGACGGCGATGGCCGGGACGTTGAGCGACAATTGCAGGGCTTTCCGGACGGTGACCGTGCCCTGGAAGGTGAGATCGAAGTTCTCCGGCGTGTAATTGCCGTAGCGCGCGGGCCGGTCGTCGATCAGCGTCTCGGGATGGATGAGGCCGTCCTCGAAGCCGAGGCCATAGATGAAGGGTTTCAACGTCGATCCGGGCGAGCGCAGCGCCTCGGTCATGTCGACCTGCCCGGCGCGGCGGGTGTCGAAATAGTCGGGCGAAGCCACGCGGGCGCGGACCTCACCGGAGGCATTGTCGACCGCGAGAATGGCGACGGAAATGTCCGGCCCCAGCGCCTGGGCACGCTCGCGGGCGAGG
>DATDMA010000452.1:0-23432 GCA_036519015.1 Pseudolabrys sp.
AGATCGCGCGCCAGACCAACCTGCTGGCACTCAATGCCGCGGTCGAGGCCGCGCGTGCCGGTGAAGCCGGACGCGGTTTCGCGGTCGTCGCCTCCGAGGTGCGGCGTGTGGCGCAGCGCTCCTCGCAGGCGGCCAAGGACATCAAGGAGCTGATCACCAGCAGCAACGGCCAGGTGCAGGAGGGCGTGGAACTCGTCAATCATGCCGGCACCGCGCTCAGCAAGATCGTGGAGTCGGTCAAGGAAGTTGCCGAGCTGGTGTCCGACATCGCGCAGGCGAGCACCGAGCAGGCGACCGGCCTCGAGCAGATCAACAAGGCGCTGATGCAGATGGACGAGGTGACGCAGCAAAACGCGGCGCTGGTCGAGGAGAACGCCGCGACGGCGAAGGCGCTGGAGACGCAGGCGCAGTCGATGGACGAGCAGGTGGCCTTCTTCAAGATCGACGCGGCCGTCGCGGCCGGTGGCCGGACACGTCCCGCCGCCAGGCCGGTTGCCGCCGCGCCCCAGGCCAAGCGGGCCGCCCCGGTGCCGAAAGTCGTGGTCCCGCGTGCGGCGGAGCCCAAGGCCACCGTGCGCACGCCGGTGCGTAGTGCAACGCCCGTTCGCACCGCCACGCCGCGCAATCCGGTCGGCCGCATGCAGACGGCGCTGGCGACCGCGCTCGATGCCGACAATGAGTGGAAAGACTTTTAATGTTCAGGAAGGGCCCAGGAGGGGCCGCGGTTCTCGCCCTTAGCGAGTCGTCAATTGCTCCCCCGCGCGAGTTCGACTTTTCGGACGATGACTTTCGGGCGCTGACGAAGCTTGCTTATGAGCATGCCGGTATTTCGCTGTCCGACAGCAAGCGCAACCTGGTCTATAGCCGGCTGTCGCGCCGGCTGCGTATGCTCAAGATGGGCACGTTTCGCGAGTATCGCGACTACCTGTTGAATGAAGCGGGCGAGATCGAGAACTTCATCAACTCGATCTCGACCAACCACACCAAATTCTTCCGCGAAGACCACCATTTCGAACATTTCCGCGCGCGGGTGGCGGTCCCCTACGCTCAGTCCGCCAGTCAGGCGGGCATGCGGGTCTGGTCGGCCGGCTGCTCGAGCGGCGAGGAGCCTTACACGATCTCGGTCGTCCTCAAGCGCGAGCTGCGCAGCTTCACCAATCGCGATGTAAAGATCCTGGCGACCGACATCGATACGGAAGTGCTGACCCGGGCGTCGCGCGGTGAGTTCGCCCCCAATACGATTGATGACGTGCCGAAGCCTTATCTCTCGTTCTTCAACCGCACGACGGTCGACGAGAAGGACAAGGTGGTCGTCGACGACGACCTCCGCTCGATCATCGCCTTCCGGCGTCTCAATCTCATGGACCCCTGGCCGTTCCGCGGGCTGTTCGACGCCATCTTCTGCCGCAACGTCATGATCTATTTCGACGGACCGACCAAGGCGAACCTGATCGACCGCTTCGCGAACCAGATCAAGCCAGGCGGCTGGCTATATATCGGACATTCGGAATCGCTCACCGGCGTTCACCCCCAATTGCGCGCCGCTGGCCGCACGATCTATCGGAGGAGTGAGTGACCGCCGGTGCAGCGCTGCAGCAGCCAGGCGCCGACGCTGGCATGCACCCCGTCACCGGACGGCGAATCTATGACGCACAAGGTGCGGCATGGATGGTCAAGATATTTCCGGGCGAATTCTACATCACCAAGAAGCTCGATGAAGTCCTTGTCACTGTTCTAGGGTCCTGCGTGGCCGCCTGCATTCGCGACCCGATTGCCGGGGTCGGCGGCATGAATCATTTCATGCTTCCGCATCACACGTCCGGCGCCTGGGGCGTCGATTCACGATCGGCGCGGTTCGGCAACTTTGCCATGGAAAAGCTGATCAACGAACTCATCAAGGCGGGCTGCGCGCGCGACCGCATGGAAGTCAAAGTCTTCGGCGGTGGAAACGTCACCGATTCAAGCAACGCTATCGGCAGCGACAACGCCGAGTTCGTCTTGCGTTACTTGGAGGCTGAAGGCCTGCGTTGCGCGGCGCAGGATCTCGGCGGCCAGCTTCCGCGGCGCATCCACTACTACCCCTCGACCGGCCGCGTGGTGCGCAAGCTGCTCGGCACCCACGACAAATACGCCGTCTCCCGCGAAGAGAGCGACTACGGCAGCCGCCTGTCGGCGCGCAAGAGCGCCGGCGGCGAAATCCAATTGTTTGGGGACAGCCAATGACCAAAGTGAACGCGCCGGTCCGCGTCCTGATCGTGGACGACTCTGCGCTCATGCGCCAGGTGCTCACCACATTGCTGTCGGCCGATCCCGAAATCGAGGTGGTCGGCACGGCGCCCGATCCGCATGTCGCCCGCGAGCGCATCAAGGCGCTCAATCCCGACGTCGTCACGCTCGATGTCGAGATGCCGCACATGGACGGCCTCACCTTCCTGCGCAAGATCATGACGCTGCGGCCGACGCCGGTCGTTATGGTGTCCACCCTCACGCAGGCGGGCGCCGAGGTGACGCTGGAGGCTCTCGAGATCGGCGCCGTGGATTTTGTGGCGAAACCGACCGTCGATCTGGCGACCGCCAAAGCAGGCCTCGCCACAGAGCTTCAGACGAAGGTGAAAGCCGCGGCGCGCTCGCGCGTCGGCGTGCAGCGGCGCAGTGCGCCGATCCAGCGCAAGACGCAACCGCGGCGTCCGGGCAATCGCTCCGACCGGATCCTTGCGATCGGCGCATCGACCGGCGGCGTCGAGGCGCTCAAGACCGTGCTCATGAGTTTGCCGGCCGATTGTCCGCCGACGCTGATCACGCAGCACATGCCGCCACGTTTTACCGCGGCCTTTGCCGGGCGGCTCAATCGC
This sequence comes from Pseudolabrys sp., assembly GCA_036519015.1. Lineage (GTDB taxonomy): Bacteria > Pseudomonadota > Alphaproteobacteria > Rhizobiales > Xanthobacteraceae > Pseudolabrys. The sequence continues at coordinate 2,853 of DATDMA010000452.1, forward strand.
GAATGCCCGATGACCGTGTCCGAGGCCACGCATGATCAGGTGATCGAGCCGGGCCACGTCTACATCGCGCCGGGCGCCTTTCACATGCAACTCGGACGCCGCAACGGCAAGCGCGTCTGCCTGCTGAGCGAAACGCCTCCGGTTTCCGGCCACCGGCCGTCGGTCGACGTGCTGTTTCACTCCGTTGCGCAAACCGCCGGCAGCGCGGCCGTCGGCGTGATCTTGACCGGCATGGGCAAGGACGGCGCCGATGGCCTCCTCGCGATGCGCAACGCAGGCGCGCTGACATTGGGCCAGGATGAAGACTCGTCGTTGGTCTACGGCATGCCGCGCGCGGCCCAAGAGCGCGGCGCGGTGATGCGCCAGGTCTCCCTGTCGCACATGGCCGATGCGATCCTCGACGCCTGCGAGAGCGGCGCCGAAGAGGGGCGACCCACCAACTCGATCGACGCGGCTTAAGTTTCGGACTCCTGGACACCAACGGACAGCGCATGGATATGCAAGCCGATACCGACACGGTGATCAAACTGCCGGCCGTCCTCGATCTCGCGGCCGCGGACGGATTTCTCGAGACGATGCGCAGTCGCCTGCTGCCGCACGTCCCCCTGCGGATCGATGCATCGGGCGTCGAGTCGCTGACGCTGCCGTGCATCCAGATCCTCCTGGCGGCTCGCGTCGGCAACGCGATGATGACGATCGAGAATCCATCAGAACCGTTTGTCAGTGCATTTGCCGATCTCGGCCTGAGCTGGGGCGACGGCTCGGCGCGGGACATGGCTGATGTGATGCCGGCGGCGGCTGACGTGCAAAGCGACGATGAGAGCGATCCGACCCCAGACCTTCTCATGCAAGAGCTCCCGATGACCAAACGCATCTTGACGATCGACGACTCCAAGACGATCCGCGACATGCTGAAGATGACCCTGCTCGACGCCGGCTTTGAAGTGCTTCAGGCGGTCGACGGACAGGACGGCGTGGAGGTCTTTGCCAAGGAGCCGGTCGACCTCGTCATCACCGACATCAACATGCCGAAGATGGACGGCTACGAGGTCATCCGCCATATCCGCGGACGATCTGAGTACAAGAGCACGCCGATCTTGGTGCTGACCACGGAAAGCGAGCCAGAGAAGCGGAATATTGCGCGGGAGGCGGGTGCGACCGGGTGGATGGTGAAGCCGTTCGATCCCGAGCAAATGGTCGCGACGATCAACAAAGTCGTGCGCTGAGCGTCGGGGACCGGGGGCAAAGCATGTCGAGCTTGGACCAACTGAAGCAGACGTTCTTCGATGAGTGCAGCGAAGCGCTGCAGCAGATCGAGACCGGCCTCACCGACATCCGGGAAGGGCACGGCACCGACGACACGATCAATGCCGTGTTTCGCTCGGTCCATTCGGTCAAGGGTGGCGCGGGTATCTTCGGCTTCGAAGGCCTCATCACATTCGCGCATGTGTTCGAAACGGTGCTCGACGAGATGCGCAGCGGCAAGCTGGCGGCGAGCCCTGACAACGTCGACGTGCTGCTCCCCGCGAACGATGTCCTGACGGACCTCATCGCGATGACACGGGCCGCCGAGGCTATCCCCGACAATTACGGAGCCGACTCCCGCGCCGCGCTCGAGCGGCTGCTTGGGAAAGGCGCGGCCGATGGCGATGCTGAGGACGACGACACGACGCCGGCGGACGACTTCGAAGGCCTCGATTTCATGCCGGTGCGCTCGGACGCATTCGACGCGCCGGAGGTGCCCGCCGGGGGCCAGAGCTTCAGAATCATATTTCGCCCGGGCGCGGACCTGCTGAAGCGCGCAAACGAGCCGCTCTACATCATCCGCGAGCTGCGAAAGCTCGGTGAGCTTGCACTTGTCGCCGAAACAAACCGGCTGCCGCCGCTGGCCGAACTCGAGCCCGACCGTCCCTACATCGGCTGGACCGGCACGCTGCGCACCACGGCTACACGCGAACAGATCGAAGAGGTCTTCGAGTTCGTCGTAGGCGATTGCGAGCTCGACATTTCTCTCGAGACGGCCGATCTGCCGCCGAGCATCGATGCCGAACCGTTGCCGCTGCCGGCGCCGGTTTTCGCGGCCCCGGCGACCGCTGCCCCGGCGGCCGCGTCCTTGGCCGAGCATTCCGCACCGAGCATCGTCCCTGCGCCTGCTGCGGACGCCGCCGAGCCGGCGGCGGCGGGGCGGCCCGCTGCTGCCAAGCAGGTCGCGACCACGATGCGCGTCGAGCTCGAGAAGATCGACCGCGTCGTCAACATGGTCGGCGAACTCGTCATCGCCCAAGCCATGCTAGGACAGATCGTTCATGGCCTCCCGGAGGAAACGAGCAGCCGCCTGGCGCAGATGCTCGACGAGGTCATCCATCACACGCGCGAACTCAAGGACAGCGTGATGTCCATGCGCGCGCAGTCGATCGGCGCGGTGTTCCAGCGCATGCCGCGTCTCGTGCGCGAGCTCGCAACCAAGACCGGCAAGAAGGTGCGTCTCGAGATGCACGGCGAGAACACCGAGGTCGACCGTTCGATCATCGAACGCCTGGGCGATCCGCTCACCCATATCATCCGCAATTCGATCGACCACGGCATCGAGTCTCCGCAGGACCGGCTCGCCGCGGGCAAGTCCGACGAAGGCACCATCCGGCTCGTCGCCGAGCATCGCGGCGGGCGCATCGTGGTCGAGGTCAGCGACGACGGCGGCGGCATCGATCCCGATCGCGTCCTGAAGAAGGCGAAGGCCAAGGGGCTCGTCAGCCCCGATGCCATTCTCAGCGAAGACGAGATCAACAACCTCATCTTCCTGCCGGGCTTCTCCACCGCCGAAACGATCTCCGATATTTCCGGCCGTGGCGTCGGCATGGACGTGGTCCGCCGCAACATCCAGGACGTCGGCGGCCGCATCACGCTCAAGTCGGAGCGCGGCCGCGGCATGACGCTGCAACTGGCGCTGCCGCTGACGCTCGCTGTCATGGACGGCATGGTCATCAAGGTTGGCGGACAGACTTATGTGCTGCCGATGTCGGCCATCGTCGAATGCCTGCGCCCGGCGCGCTCGGACATCCACAATCTGCTGGGCGGCCGCGGCATGCTCCGCCTGCGCGGCAATCTGGTGCCACTGACCCACCTCTGCGATCTGCTGGACCTGGGCGCCGCGGCGGATACCGACGAGCGCGTGGTGATCATCGCCGATGCCGGCGACGGCACGCGCTTCGGCCTCATCGTCGATGAGCTGTGCGGCCACCAGCAGGTCGTAGTCAAGAGTATGGAAGAAAGCTATGGGACCGTGCCGGGCGTCGGTGGAGCGACCATTCTCGGCAACGGCCGTGTCGCGTTGATTTTGGACGTCGAAAAGCTGTCCGATCTCGCCATCAGTCAGACGTCTCCGCTCGCCGCCGCGCGTGTCGGCAATGCCGACCAGCCGGTCGCGATGGGTGTGAACTAAGAGTTAAGTGAACCCGCTCCACAGTTTTCGGAGAGGGCATCAATGAGGAGTGGTAACAATGCCAGTCGCAGCAGGACTTAAAGTGCTCGTCGTCGACGATCAGAACAGCGTCCGGCAGATGACACGGATGACGCTCGAGCAGATCGGCGTCCGCCATATTCATGAGGCCGAAAACGGCAAGAAGGCGATCGACACAGCGTCGCTGCAGCCGCTCGATCTGATCATCTCCGACTACAATATGCCGGAGATGGACGGGCTCGAACTCCTGCACGCCGTCCGCGGCCATCCGGCGGCGCGCCGCGTGCCGTTCATTCTCGTGACAGGGCGCGGCGACCGCGAGCTGGTGGTCAAGGCTGCCCAGGCGGGGGCGAACAACTACGTCGTCAAGCCGTTCACGGCGGACATCCTGCGCACCAAGATCGAGCAGGTGGTGGGGCGCCTTTCGTGACAGCAGTGCCGGCACAAGATGCGTATGAGCCAGCGCCGCAGACGAACGACGACATCAAGACTTTCGTCTCCGCCATCGCGGTCGTGCTGGGCGAAACGGTCGCGGGCTTCGAACAGACGGTCTCGCGGATAACCGACCTCACCACGATGCGGGAGGGGCGGGCCGACCGCGATCTCGTGGTGGCCTTGCAGGACTTCGACCGGCTCCAGCAGGAATTCGCCACTTTGAGCGAGGTGCTCGCCAAGCTGTCGGCTCTGTCCGGCGCCGGTGCGCTGGTGAATGGGGCCGACCCCGCCCACCCCGTGCTGGCGATGATTTCCATCGCCGCGCTCAAGGATCGGCTGGCGCGCCAGCTCCGCGATCTTACGGCCGACCTGTCCGGCTCCGACACCTCCGAAGAGGTGATCTTCTAGCGCATGATCCCGAAAAAGCCTGCCCGGACTTGATCGGGGGTGGGTACCGGTTTTCGGAATAGATCATGCGCAAACAAAAAAGCCTCAAGCCTCGTGCGGCGACGTGCTGACATGTTCGACCACGCGGCGCAGGCCGCTGGTCAGCTCCGGCACCTGGTCCGGCTTCATGTTGCAATAGGGCCGTTGGCGCGCGAGGTAGAGCGCGTCGAGGTGGCAGGTGATCGAGTCCATGTTGAGTTCCGCGCCGGCGGCAACGGCATCCAGGATTTCGCAGAGCGAATCGGCGACGTAGGTGAGCAGTTCGAAGCCCATGGTGGTGCCGACGTCCCGCACTTGGCGGCTGTGGCTCCCGGCCAGGTCGATCCAGTCCGACGTCGGCATGCCGGGCCGCGCGGTCTTGATGACGTCGGCGAGCTTGTCCAACTCTTTGCCCACCCAGTCGTCGAAGCCGGGCCTGGCCTCTTCGATCTGAGCCATGGCCTGTTCGATGGCCTGGTCGCGGGGGATGCCGCCGGCGCGCCGCGCCAGCTTTTGAAAGCGCGTTTCGACGGTGAAGATGCGCGCTTCCGGCTTGTCGGTGTCCGACATCAGTCTTTTCCCATGCGCGCGGCGCTGAACAGGTTGTCGATGTCGTCCTGCCCCAGCGCGGGCCCCGCTTCTTCGGCGACCTCTATAACGTGGTCGCTCTTGCGGCGTCCGACGCCCTTCGGATAGCCCTCGATCTTGAACCTCCGGTCCGGCCCGAAATAGGTCGGCGTATCCACGAACTGGCGTGGCGTCAGGGCGATCCAAGCCAGCCGGTCGTACAGGCTCGCGGGCGACATCGGCTTGGCCAATACCATGTTGGCGCCGGCATCGCGCGACTGCCTGATCGTTCCTTCCCGCGTATCGCTGGTCATGATCAGGATCGGCATCATGCGGTTTTCATTATCCACCTTGCGGCGGATCGCGCGCGTGAGCGAGAGCCCGCCGTGCGGCGGGAGGCGCGAGTCGCAGAGTAGGATATCGATCTTCTGCGCGCTCAATGTCTGGAGCACGTCAATCGAGTTCCTGACCTCGAGGACTTTATTGGTACCGAAGCCGCGCAGAATGCCGTGCGCGATCATCGACAGGTACGAGCTCGGATCGGCGATCAGGACCACCAAGTCGCGCAGGTTTATGGTGGGACTTGCTGCCATTCCGTATTCCTCAAGTCCGACGAAGCAGACTGAAATGGCGCCGCCGCAGCACAGATGCGGTTGGCACGCACGCAAACAGCGCACGCTCGCCGCCCCGGACGATCGCAACGTCGCCTATGCCATCAGGAAGGGTCACAAACGTCAGGCCGAGCCGAGCAGCGCCTCGGCGCCAAGTCGATTCGCGTCATGGACTGGTCATCTTGTCCGGCGATGCCACTCGCAATAATCAATTCATCCGATTCGCAACAGTGTGCCTAGAAATATTGCATTAATCTAAAGCTAGAAGGCGGCATAACAATCGCGAAGAGACTGTCTGCGGCGCTCTCTCGACGATAAGTGTTCGCCCGCCCGGACACTGCTTCGCACAAGGGGCGACCGCTTGGAGGGTGAAGCCTATCAATAAAGTAGCGCCGTTCCCGCGGCGCAATCCAAAGTAAATATTTTCCATCAAAATTCTGTATATCACTCGTTGCCGAGCGGTCCATGACCGGCCAATTTATTGATTTAGGTCAATATAGGGCTCTAACCGTAAAAGATAATAAGTTCACTTTGCCGCTATCGGCGTTAATTTGTTTTCGATACTTAAGTGATTCGTATTTGTGCCACATTTATACGTCGGACGAGCGTGGAGTTGAGTACCGAAGCGTTTTGCTTCGCATCCGAATAGTGTCTCGTGACGTATTCAAGTCGGTGAATATTGCGGTAGCGCGCGTCGTATCACTCGTTGCGTACGAATAGCGTCGGTGTCGGCTCGCAGCCCTTGCCCTGCTCCTCCACGATAGGTGTGCGAATGGGCAGGCCGCGACCAGGAATACGGAATCACATTCATGCATGCCCAGCTTGATGTCAGCACGGTAGAACAAAGCGTCGGTCCTCTAGAGCCCTCAGTTGCCCAGAGCCCGGCTTGTGATCTCAATTTTTGCCAGGCTGCGGCCGAAATCTCTTGGGCATATACGGGCGCGACGCCGCACAGGCTCCATCAGACCGACCATACCGTGCCGGCCCGGCGCACGATCTGCCGCGAACAGGATTTGCACGACGCGGTCCCCGTCATTTCGAGCGGGTGGGCCGCATCGATCGTGATGCTGTCCGACGGCAGCCGGCAGATTCTCTCGTTTCTGCTTCCGGGCGATATCGTTTCCACGGCGCTGTTGTTCGAACCGCGGCCGCACTGCCTGGTCGAAGCGGTCACGGAGGTACGCTACAGCACTTTCAGACGCTCGGAATTGAAGGACATCGTGTTCCGGACTCCCGAGCTGCTGGAGAAGTTGTCCCGGGCCTGGATCGAGGAAAAGACGCGCTCCGACGAACTGATCGTCGATCTCGGTCGGCGCACCGCGGACGAGCGCATTGCGCGCCTGATCCTCAGTCTGGTCGAGCGTTTGGTGAAGCGCGACATGGCGCGTACGGACCCGATGGAAGTGGATTTCCCGCTACGCCAGCACCACATCGCGGACGCGACCGGGCTTACGCCGGTGCACGTCAGCAAGGTGCTATCCGAGTTCCGGCGCAACGGGCTCATCAGGATCAGCGAGCGGTCCTTGGCGATCCTCGATCCGGACGGGTTCCGACGTATCGCCAACACGCGCTGATCCGCACGGACGCTGTCCTCGCCCGTTGGATCGCGTGGCGTAGTTTGATATTACCGCAGAACGTTAGTCGAGCGTAAGCCGGCCGACATTCCGGTATCGCTGATAGGTATGATCCAACGTAGGCTGCCTATTTTAGCGGCGAGCGGCCTGGCGGCCGCGTGAAAATATCATAGCCATGAATGTATGCGGTCCGCTGTCTCGGCGGACTTGTTGCGGTATTGCAACGCCAGCTATGGTCGTATCTAAGCCGCGCACACGGATTGGGTATGTCTTTCAAAACGCTCCAGCTTGAGAATGACGCTGGCATTGCGATCATTACATTCAACCGCCCTGACAAGGCGAACGCGATGAATCCGCAGTTGCATGAGGATATGACCGCCGTTTTGGAGCAACTTCGCTATGACGAGGCGACGCGCGTCATTGTGATTACGGGCACAGGCAATTCATTCAGCGCGGGGATGGACCTCAAAGAGGTATTCTTCGAGTTGAAAGATAGCCCGTCGGACTACGACCGTATCATACGCACCGCAACCGAATGGCGTGGCCGGACCCTGCGCTATTACCCCAAGCCAACCATCGCGATGGTCAATGGCTATTGCTTCGGAGGTGCCTTCTCGATCCTGGAGGGTTGCGATCTCGCGACCGCGGCGGACGAGGCGACGTTTGGACTGTCGGAAATCAACTTCAAAGGCTTTCCCGGCGGCAGCGTCAGCAAGTCGCTGGCCAACTTGCTGCATCCGCGCGATGCGCTGCTCTACGCCATGACTGGGCGACGGTTCGGCGGGCAGATCGCGGCGCAGATCGGGCTGGTCAATTTTTCCGTTCCGTTGGCGCGGTTGCGTGAGGAAACGCTAACCCTCGCTCGGGAAATCGCCCTGAAAGATCCGCACGCCTTACGCACCGCCAAGGACGCTTATCGCTTCGCGCTGCAAATGAGCTGGGATGCTTCCGTGAGTTATACGTCGGCCAAGGAAGCAGAATTGCAACACGCCCAGGAGGCCAATTGGAAAGAGGCGGGCGTGGGCGACTTCTTGGCGGGACACTTCAAGCCGGGTTTGGAAGGCCATGACATGGTCAAAGTGAACAAGGCCAACAAGGCGAAAAAGGCCAAGAAGAAACAGCGCGCCGCCGCTGCGCGCGTTTAGATGACGTTATTCTTACGCAAGGTTTCGATCTCGTCGGCGGAATAGCCCAGGTCCGTCAGCACTTCGTCGGTGTGCTCACCGTATTCCGGCGCGGCCTGGGTCAGACGGCTCGGCGTACGGCTGAGCTCGAAAGGCTGCGCCAGCAGATCGATCGTCCCGATCGCCTTCGACGTGACTGGCTGCGTCACGCCCAAATACTTGACCTGGGGGTCCGCGAAGGTCTGATCCATTGTGTAGATCGGTCCACAAGGGATGTTGGCCGCGTTGAACTTCTCCACCAGTTCGGCGGTCGAGGCCGATCTGGCGATATCCGCAATGATGCTGTCGATCACGGCCCGATGCGCGCGCCGCTTAGCGGCCGTGGCGTAGTCCGGATTATCGGCGAGATCGCTGCGGCCGATCGCGGCGCAGAAGCGGCGCCACATCGGCGGAGTCGGCGCGATATTGATGTAGCCGTCGCGCGTCTTATAGGTGCCCGTCGGCACGCCGGTGGGATGTGCATTGCCGACCTGCGTCGGCACTTCGCCGTTCATCACGTAGCGCGCGCCCTGGAAGTCGAGCATGAAGATCTGCGCCTGCAGTAGTGAGGTTTGCACCCACTGGCCCCTGCCGGACGCGTGCCGTTCCTGCAGCGCGACCATCGTGCCGAGCGCCGCGAATATGCCGGCGGAGAGGTCGGCTATGGCGATACCCGTTCGCATCGGTCCGCGTCCCGGCTCGCCGGTGATCGACATCAATCCGGAAAGCCCCTGTGCGATCTGATCGACCCCGGGCCGGTCCTTGTACGGACCGTCCTGGCCGAAGCCGGATATGCTTGTGTAGATGAGCCGCGGATTGATCGTCGCCAGGCTCTCGTAGTCGATGCCGAGCCGGAATTTCACGTCTGGCCGGAAGTTCTCGATCAGCACATCGGCGCGTCGTACCAGGCGATGCAGCAGGTCGAGGCCTTCTTTGGTCTTGAGGTCGAGCGTGATGGCGCGTTTGTTGCGGTGAAGGTTCTGGAAATCCGGCTCGTGACGCGTGGAAAACTCGTTTGGTATGCCGCCGACGTTCTCGGGCGTTTCTCGCATTTCGACCCTGATCACGTCCGCGCCCCAGTCTGCGAACTGGCGCGCGCAAGCCGGCCCAGCGCGCACGCGGGTCAGGTCGATAACCGTCAATCCACTGAGGGCGGTCGAGGCCGGCCGGGTAGGCATGAGGTCTCCTGTCGGGGGCGCCAGTGTGCGGGTGCCCGAATGGCGATCAATTGCGAACTCATGATAACCTTTCAACTTCGTGAATGGGGTAAGCATGGGGTCCGAAATCGTCATTGACGCCGAAGACGGGCATCAGCTCGGTGCCTATCTGTCGCAGCCGTCCGGCCCTGTGCGCGGCGGTCTGATCGTCATTCAGGAGGCTTTCGGCGTGAACGGCTATATCCGGTCGGTCGCCGATGCCTTTGCCGCACAGGGCTACCTCTCGATCGCGCCTGCTTTGTACGACCGGCAGGCCCCGAACGCGCATTTTGGTTATTCCCAGGACGACCTCGATGCCGTGCGCAAGCTGCGCGCCGGGCTCGTGTGGGACGATGTCCTTGCGGACGTCGATGCCGCCGCCAACGAAGTCGCGCCGGCCGGCAAGGTCGGAATTATCGGCTATTGCGTCGGTGGGTCGGTAGCCTGGCTCGCGGGGCATCACCTACGGCTCGCGGCAGTGGTGTCATATTACGGTCGGGATATCGTCGGGTTCCTCGACCGTCCGCCGCGCTGTCCCTGCATGCTGCATTTTGCGGAGCGCGACGCGCAGATCCCGCCCGGCGATGTCGAAACCATCCGGAACGCCTTCCCCGAGCTGCCGATTTATGTCTTCCCGGGCGAGCACGGCTTCGCCTGCGATGCCCGGCCGATCTTCGAGCCGGAGTCCACACGTATCGCGGGACGCCGCACCCTGGCGCTATTTCGCAAATATATCGGCTAAGATAGGATCATATCCGTGAAAAGCCTGGGGGTAACGAAACTGCATGGATCTGGAGCTCCCGTCCGACGTCCAGATTTTGCAAGACACGATTCGCAAGTTCGTCGACCGCGAGCTTATTCCGATTGAGATTCGGGCTCGCGAAGGCGGCGAACTGAAGCCTGAATTCCGTGCCGCGCTCGAGGGCAAGACGAAGGAGCTCGGCTTCTGGCTGCTCGATACGCCGGTCGAAGCCGGCGGACAGGGCTTGAGCCTGCTGGCGCTCGCGGTCGTCTGGCAGGAGCTCGCGCGCACCACAGCCCTGCCGCCGCGCGGACCAGGCATCTTCGGCCCGGACGTGCGTTCGATCCTGCTGTCGCTCAATCCCGAACAGAAGGAGCGCTATCTGCATCCGGTGCTGCGCGGCGAAAAGAACTCCGCCTTTGCGCAGACCGAACCGGACGCCGGCAGCGATCCAGGCGCCATGCGCACCACCGCCGTCCGCAACGGCACCCATTACATCATCAACGGCAGCAAGCGCTTCATCCTGCACGCGCGCGACGCCGACTTCATCCAGCTCGTCGCCGCCACCGATCGCGAGAAAGGCTCGCGCGGAGGCCTCTCGGTTTTTCTCGTCGACATGAATACGCCGGGCGTGGCGTTGACCGGCGGGTCGAAAACCATGATGGGCGAGATCACCGACGAACTCTCCTTCGACAATGTGAAGGTGCCGGTCGAGAATCGCGTCGGCGAGGAGGGCGACGGCATGAAGCTGGCGCAAGCCTGGATCGGCGCCAGCCGCGTCTATCAGGCCGCGCGCGGGCTCGGTGTCGCCAGCCGCTGCCTCGATCTGATGACGAGCTATGCCAAACAGCGCGTGACCTTCGGCCGGCCGCTCGCCAGTCGCCAGGCGGTGCAGTTCATGGTCGCCGATCTCTACACGCAACTCCACGCCGGCCAGGCGCTCACCTATCGTACCGCCGCACGCATCGACAAAGGCGTCGCCGCCCGGCACGAGGCGATGATGATCAAAGTCTTCTGCACCGAGTTGGGCTTCAACGCCGCCGACCGCTGCATGCAGATTTTCGGCGGCATGGGTCTGTCGACTGAAATGCCGATCGAGCAGATGTGGCGCGACGCGCGCAGCTTCATGATCACCGGCGGCCCGGTAGAGGTCATGCGCTCATCGCTTGCGCGCGCCATCTTCGAGCAGGCACGGTAGCGGGGCCGCATGCAGGACGCGATCATCCGGTTCGATCACGTCCGCCTTCGTTTTGGGCCGGAGACGATCTTTCAGGATCTTTCGCTGTCGATTGGGCGCGGCGAATTCGTCTGCATCCTGGGCCCGAGCGGCTGCGGCAAATCGACGGCGCTGCGCCTCATCGGCGATCTCCTGCGCGCCGACGGCGGCACGATCACCGTTGAAGGCCGCGATCCTCGCGAGACCTGGGAGCATCTCGCGTTCGTGTTCCAGTCGCCGCGGCTCGCGCCGTGGCGCACCGCGCTCGACAATGTGCTGCTCGGCATGGAGCTGCGCGGCGACCGCCGCGACCGTGAGCAGATGCGCGCGCGGGCGATCGAAGCGCTCGACCTGGTCGGCCTTACTAGCGATGCCGACAAGTATCCGCGAATGCTTTCCGGCGGCGAGAAGCAGCGCGTCGCCCTGGCCCGCGCGCTCGCGGTGGAGCCGCGGATCATCCTGATGGACGAGCCGTTCTCGGCGTTGGACCCGAATACGCGGCAGCGCCTGCGCGCTGAGATCGTGTCGATCTGGCAAAAGACCGGCAAGACCATCGTCTTCGTCACCCACGATGTGGACGAGGCGCTGGTGCTGGCGGATCGCATTTTCCTTCTCTCCAAGAAGCCGACCCGCATCATCGAGACGGTCACGCTCGATTCACCACGCCCTCGTTCCCTTGTGGATGACGCCGGCCTCACACGCCGACGCCAGGAGCTCATGAGCCTTTTCGCGAAACTCGAACCGGCAGGGGCCAATGCATAGGCTCTCGCTCAACGCCAAGAGGAAGCTCGCCGCGAACCTGTTCGTGCTGATCGTGCTCGGCGCCTGGGTTCTCGCCTCAATGCGGCTGCCGGGCTACGTGCTGCCGAGCCCGTCGACAGTGCTGCATCAGACGATCGATTTTATCACCACGCGCAAGCTGGCGGTGCACATCGCCGCATCCATCTTCCATGTCGCCGCCGCGCTGATCCTCGGCTTCCTCGTCGGCACGGCGATCGCGGTGACCGGCCACTACCTCAAAGTCACCCAGCTCCTCATTGGGCGGGTCGCGAGCTTCCTCAACTCGTTTTCCAGCATTGGCTGGGCGCTGCTGGCGATCCTCTGGTTCGGTCTCAACGACCTTGCCGTCATCCTCGTCATCGGCATCATCATCCTTCCGGTCTTCATCATCAACATGCAGGCGGCGCTCGACCAGGTCGACCGCGAGCTTGTCGAGATGGCGCGCAGCTATACCCGCCGCTGGTCGCGTGGCTTCGTGCTGATTGTGCTGCCGTCGCTCTATCCTTTCATGCTGGCGAGCATACGGCTCGCCTTCGGCATCGCCTGGAAGGTGGCGCTCACCGCCGAATTGTTCGGCGGGAATTCCGGCTTCGGCTTCGTCATCAACATGGCGCGGCAGAGCATCAACACCCCGCAGATATTCGCCGTGATCGCCCTCATGATCGTGATCTCCTACGTCGCCGATCATGTCATCTTCGCCCCGCTTCAGCGCTTCCTGACAAAGCACTACGCCGATGTTTGACGTCGCCACCGATAGGCCATTGGGTCGTTCGCGCGGCTGGCCGTTCAACCAGAGCTTGCTGGCGCGGCTGTTCGCCGACGGCGCGGTGATCCTCGTGGTGCTCGTGTGGTGGCTCGCGTCGCGCCATCTGCCCGATTTCGTGTTGCCGAGCCCCTGGGCGACCGCGAAGGCGCTCGGCCGCTTCTTCGTCGAGCCTGGCCTGATGCTGGCGGCGGCGGCGACCACCGCGCGCGTCGTCTTCTCGGTCGTGGCGGCAACCGTGATCGGCATCGGTCTTGCCATGCTTCCTTATTACCTGCCGATCACGCGCGATATCGTGCGTGCGCGCATCCTGCCGCTGTTCGATGCGATGCCGTCGCTCGGCTGGGCGCTGCTTGCGGTGATCTGGTTCGGCGTGTCCGATACGTCGGTCGTCTTCGCCCAGACCGCGATCCTGGTGCCCTTCTGCTTTTACAATGTCAGCCAGGGCATCGACGAGATCGATGCTGAGCTATTGGAAATGACGCGCAGCTACACGCGCACCCGCGTGCTCGCCTTCCGCAAGGTCATCGTCCCGGCCGTGGCGCCCTATGTGGTCGCCGCGGCGCGGCTTGCTTACGGCGTAAGCTGGAAGATCGCCTTGATCGCCGAACTGTTCGGCTCGGAAACCGGGCTCGGCTACGTCATGTACCAGGCGCAGATCGTCTCCGATCCGGCGGCCGTGATCGCCACCTGCCTGGTGGTCGTCATCCTCTTCATCCTCGGCGACGCGCTGGTCTTGCGCCCGCTCTACCGGCTTGCCACGCCGCAAGACCGTGACACTCCCCGCGACACGACAGGACCCCGACAATGGATCTGAATCTGCGTGGCCAATCGGTTCTCATCACCGGCGCGTCGCGCGGCATCGGCCGGGCCATCGCCGAGGTCATGGCGGAGGAGGGCTGTACACTTCATCTCGCGGCCCGTGACGGCGATCTGCTGGCCTCGGTCTGCACCGAGCTATCGGCCAGGTACAAAGTCGAAGCGCATGCGCACGTGCACGATCTCTCACTAACCGAGGAGGTCGAAAAGCTCGGCGCCGCCTGCATCGATGTCGATATCCTGGTCAACAATGCCGGAGCGATCCCACGCGGGCCGATCTCCGAGATCAGCGGTCAGACCTGGCGCAAGGCCTGGGACCTGAAAGTCTTTGGCTTCATCGACCTCACCCGCATCGTCTTCGCGCGCATGTGCGAGCGCGGGCGCGGTTCGATCGTGAACGTCGTCGGCATGGCCGGCGAGCGGCCGGACTGGAAATACATTGCCGGCTCTGCCGGCAATGCCGCGCTCAATTCCTTCACCCTCAGCCTTGGCGGCGAAAGCGTGCGCTATGGCGTGCGCGTGAACTGCGTCAATCCAGGGCCGATCATGTCCGACCGCTTCAAGGAAGGCATCCTGCGCCGCGCGCGGCTGGCGTTCAACGACGAGAGCCGCTGGCCCGAACTCCTACAGGACTTGCCGATCAAGCGGGCCGGCACACCCAAGGAGGTGGCGGACACGGTCGCGTTCCTCGCCTCCGAGCGCGCGTCGTATATCAGCGGCGCCGCGCTCCGCGTCGACGCCGGACTGAAGCATCGCAGCCCCGATTTATAGCTCACCGTCAGCAGAAGGCAGCATTCACCGTGTCCGCCATGCAGATGAAAGAAGCAACAATCGAACGTGCCACCACCAGCGCAGTGATTCGCCGCCGCGGCAAAGACGTCATCAAGTCGGCGGGACGCTCGATCGAGGTGCTGGAGCTGTTCCGCGATGCCCAGCAGCCGCTGCGTCTGACGGATATCGCCACGGCGCTTTCTTTGCCGCAGTCGAGTGCCTCCATGTTGATCCGTTCGCTTATCAGCATGGGCTACCTGATCCGTCAGGGTCGCAATTATGCGCCGTCGATGCGGATCACGCTGCTCGGTAGTTGGCTCAACGATGCCATGTTCAGCCAGGGCAATCTGATGAGTCTGATCGCCGAAGTGAGCCATCTTACCGGCGATACCGTCATTCTGGGAACGCGCAACAGCCTGTACGTCGAGGTGCTCGCGGTCATACAGGGTCGCATGGACACGATGCACCACACCCGGCCGGGCGAAGGGCGGTCGCTCACACGCGCGCTGATGGGCCACATGATCCTCAGCGCGATGACCCGCACGGAGGCCGAAGGCCTGGTGATGCGCATCAATGCCGAGCAGAAACGCTCGGAGCGGCGTGTGAAGTTTCAGACGCTTATCCCAATCCTCGACCGTATCCGGCAGAACGGCCATGGCTATCTGGAGGGAACGATCCCGGGCGGCGCCAATGTGGCGGTGCTCCTTCCTCCGGGGCCCTTCGGCGATCGTCTGGTTTTGGGCAATGTCGGTACCATCGAGCGCATCAAGCCGCGCCGCGAGGAAATCCTCGGTCTCGTCAACGCGACGATAAAGAAATACTTTCGCGATGCGCGGTGAACGACGGGACTACTCGCGCAGCGCCTTGTCCCATATGGCTTGCTTGAGGTCCGCCGGCTTCGTCGACATGCTGAAGTCCTTGGCCTTGGCGTAGATCGTCTCGATCGCTTTGATATCGCCGTTCGAGATCGCGACGGGGAAGCTGCCGTAATTGGCCCACCAGTCGACGAAGAACTCTTTCGGCACTTTCGTGCTTTCGGCCACGGCGGTGAATACCTCGTCCTGATGC
Organism: Pseudolabrys sp.; assembly: GCA_036519015.1. Taxonomy (GTDB): domain Bacteria; phylum Pseudomonadota; class Alphaproteobacteria; order Rhizobiales; family Xanthobacteraceae; genus Pseudolabrys. The sequence continues at coordinate 18,441 of DATDMA010000452.1, forward strand.
GCCAGCGTGTAGTCGCTCGAGGCTTTCAGCATGCGCAGCAGTTCGCGATAGGCCTCGGGCTTTTCGGCCAGCCGCTCGGGATAGGCGACGAAGATCGAGGTCACCATGGGGATGCCATAGAGTTCCTTCAGATCCTTGCCGGTATCCACCAGGATGCGGAAGTCCTTGCCGGTACCCGCTTGATAGCTCTGCAGATGGCTGAAGGTCGCGGCGTCGATCCGGTCTGTCGACAGGGCGCCGGGTAGGTTGGGCGCCGGGAGTTGCACGAATTTGAAGGCGCCACCGTCCAGGGCCACATCGACGTGGTATTTGCCGCTGAGCGCCATGCGCTGGATGGCGAAGACGGTCGATTTGAATCCGTAGCTGCCGATCGTCTTGCCTTTCAGGTCGGCGATCGTTTTGTACGGCGCATCGGCTTTCACCCAGATGCCGAAGCCCGTCGGCGCCAGCTTGTAGCGCAGCGCCGTGCCGACCATTTTGATGTCCAGGCCTTGCGTCGCCGCGTCCTCGAGATTGAGCGCGCCGACTTCGAACACGTCGAATTGCTTGGTCGCCATTGCCTGGCCGGCGACGCCGACGGCCAGATTCTTGATCTCGACCTCCAGCGTGTCCGACGGGATCTTGCCGTTCATCAGCGGCCAGAAGGCCGAGAGGTGGGCGGGCTCGAGGTTGGTTGCGACGGTAAGCTTTTCCTTGGCGACCGCCGCGCCCGGCAGGCCCGCCGCGGTCAGCGTGATGGCAATGAACGCAGCGAAGCCCGGCCTCATGGTGGTGCCCTTCCGGTTCGGTTCTGACGTTAGCGCGATTTTGTTGGGCCTTATCGGCCGGTACGCGAATTCGCCGCTACGCGAACCAATGGGCCGGTTGCGACGTCATGCTGCTCAGTACGGAAACGAGCATAGTGCAGCACGGATTGCCGTCAATGAGAGTGGCAATCCGCCCGAGGGCTTTCTCACGCTTTGTAAAGCGTGCCGCCTCTATTCGCCGCTGCGGTAGAAGGCCGCGGCGTCCGTGCTCATGGCCTGTCGCGATTGCGGATCGAGATAGAGCATATGTCCGCCGCGGTAGAGTTTGATCTGCGCGCGGCCGGGCGGGTCGCTCGGCGGCAGGTGGTCGAGCACATAGCGCGACACCGCATAGGGCGTGACCAGGTCCGAATAGCCGTGCGCGATCAGCAGCCGGAACGACTTGTTGAACGACAGCAGCACGCGCAGATCCCCGTCGATGCCCGCCTGCTGGCGTCCGCCGCTCCAGTCCCAGTTGCTGGTGACGTCGTTGGCGAGCAGCGAATAGGTCATCTCGGTCTTGAAGCCGAGCTCGTTGTGGGCATAGTCGGCGAAGGCGCCACCATAGGCGCGTGCGACGCCATCGAGGATCGGATCGGAGCCGCGCGGACTGCGCTGCTCGGGGAACGGATCGTCGACCGCGAAGGTCGCATCGTAGCGGCTGACGATCTTGCCCTCGCGCAGCCGCTTCACGAATGCGTCGGTGACAAATCCGCGCTCATGACTCACCGCGTCGACCGGCAGGCCGCTCACCTGCGCAACGCGTTCGTAGAAGGCGCGCGCCGCATCGCCTTGCGGCGCCGGTCCCGCCAGCGTGGTGAGGTAGTCGGTCAGGGCGAATTTTTCCGCCGCCGCCAGGGCCTCCGGCGTGAGTGCGTTCTTGCGCTCAAGCTCGGTCGCCGCCAGCGACGGCAGCTCCAGCGCGGCCCGTAAGGCAGACTGGTCGTCGCCGAAGGTCAGCCAGCCTTCCATCAGCGGCGACAGCATCACGATGCCGGACACGACGATGCCCTGCTCGCGTTCCAAGGCGCGCGCCACCTTGGCGGCACGGAAGCCGCCATAGCTTTCGCCCAGCAGATATTTCGGCGATCCGCCACGGTTGTTCTTCGTCACGTAGAGGGACACTGCCTTGGCCATCGAGTCGGCATCGGCGCGCACGTTCCAAAAGTTTTTGGCGGCATCGGCCTTGGCAGCGCGGCTCCAGCCGGTGCCGATCGGATCGATCAGCACCAGGTCCGTGAATGACAGCCAGGTGTCGGGATTGTCGCGGATCTGCGCCTGCGCGGCGTTACGCGCATCGGGCCCGAGATCGAGGATGCGCGGGCCGACCAGTCCGAGATTGAGGAAGGCGGATGCGGCGCCAGGTCCGCCGTTGAACACGAAGGTCACCGGCCGATTCGGTGCGCCATTCTTCGCGACATAGGCGGTGTAGAAAACCGACGCGGTCTGCTCACCCGATTGGTCGAAGAAGGCAAGCGTGCCGGCAGTCGCCGTATAGGCGAGCTTGCCCTTCGGCGTATCGGTGCTGTGCTCGGTGACGGAGTCGCCCGGCAATAGCCGCAGGATGCCGGGGCCGGCTTGCTGGTGCTGCTCGGGACGTGGGCCCCGTTCACCGCCGCCTCTATCCTGAGCGGTGGCCGAACTGAAAGCGCCGGCGATCAAGATCGCCAGCGCAAGTCGCGGGATGGATGAGAGCTTCAATGACACGCCCGGCCTCCATGGCAATGGATACGCGTGCCCCCGACCCCCAAAGTATTATCCCGGCCAGCCCCGGCCGGGATCGTGCGTCAGCGTCGGCGGAAGTTCGGCCGGCGCTGCTGCGGGCTGGGCGAAGGAGCGTCGCCCTTATGACGGAAGCTGATGCGTCCGCGTTGCAGGTCGTAGGGCGACATCTCCACGATCACGCGGTCGCCGACGCCGGTGCGGATGCGGAATTTGCGCATCTTGCCGGCGGTATAAGCCAGTACCTCGTGCTCGTTATCGAGCTTCACGCGGAAATTCCCGTCCGGCAGGACCTCGGTCACCGTACCGTCGAATTCCAGCAGTTCTTCCTTCGCCATCCAGTCGTCTCCCGGTCGCGTTAGCGTGGCGCGCGGTGGCCAGCGTTACGACGCGGCTCGCCCGAGCGCTGCATGAATGTAACAGTTCCGATCCCGTTTGGCTCCCCTTGCGCGGAGGCCTCCGGCCGTGGGCCGTTGGAACGGGGACGGCCGGCATGATGGCCACCGTTGCGGGCCTGGCGGCCTTGATGACCGTTGCCGCCCTTGCCGTTATGGCCACGCTGCTGCTGATGGTTGCCGCGCTTGTGCGGACGGCCGTTGTGGCGGGCGCCGGCATCGGGACCGTCAGCCTGCTCGGGCCGCGGGCGCTCACCGGTCCGCCGGTCGGTCGACGGGATCGACATGCGGATCAGCCGCTCGATGTCGCGCAGATAGGCGCGCTCTTCATGGTCGCAGAACGAGATCGCCACGCCCTCGGCGCCGGCGCGCGCGGTGCGGCCGATGCGGTGAACATAGCTTTCGGGGACGTTCGGGAGATCGTAATTGAACACGTGGCTGACGCCGTCGACGTCGATACCGCGGGCGGCGATGTCGGTGGCGATCAGCGTGCGCAGCTTGCCGCTCCGGAAGTCGGCGAGCACGCGCTCGCGCTGGTTCTGCGACTTGTTGCCGTGGATCGCCTCGGCGGCGAAACCGGCCTTCTGCAGGCCGCGGACCACTTTGTCGGCGCCGTGCTTGGTGCGGGTGAAGACCAGCACGCGATCGACCGGCTCGCTCTTGAGCAGCTCAGCCAAGAGCGTCGCCTTCGCCGGCTTGTCGACGTGGATGACGCGCTGCTGGATGCGCTCGACCGTGGTGGCCTGCGGCGTCACCGACACGCGCTCCGGATTGCGCAGCATGGAGTCGGCGAGCCTGGTGATTTCCTGCGGCATGGTGGCCGAGAAGAACAGCGTCTGCCGCTCTTTCGGCAGCATGGCCACGATGCGCTTGATGTCGTGCACGAAGCCCATGTCGAGCATGCGGTCGGCTTCGTCGAGTACCAGCACTTCAACCTGTTGCAGGGTGAGCGCGCGCTGGTTGATCAGATCGAGAAGGCGGCCCGGCGTCGCCACCATCACCTCGACGCCGCGCGCGACCGCGCGGACTTGCCGGTTGATCGGCACGCCGCCGATGGCGAGCGCGATCTCGAGCGGGCGGAAGTGACGGCCGTAAGTGCGGAAGCTGTCGGCGATCTGGCCGGATAGTTCGCGCGTCGGCGACAGCACCAGCACGCGGCAGGACTTCTGCGCGGGGCGCAGGCGCTTGTTGATGAGGTGGTTCAGGATGGGCAGCGCGAAGGACGCGGTCTTGCCGGTGCCCGTCTGCGCAATGCCGATGACGTCGCGACCCTGAAGGGCGATCGGAATGGTCTGGGCCTGGATCGGGGTGGGAGTGACGTATTTCTCTTCGGCAAGGGCGCGAAGGATCGGCTCTGCGAGGCCGAAATCGTTAAATGAAGTCAAAAGGAGTCTTTCTTATATAGCGAAGCGGCCGGCCCACGGTTGCAGGCGGCGGAATCGCGGGGCTTTTTAAGACATCCCGCGTGGCCAGGGTTGTCGTCAGGTTGGAGAAACGGAAGAGGCGGGGCGAAAATCGTTTGCAGATAGTTCGTTTGCAAGAGTTTCGTGCACGCAGCCCGCAAACCCGAATCCGGGTCTTTCATCCGCGGTGCTGATATGACAGGTACCGATGGTCTTTTCAAGGCGCCACACGCGCCAATGGCGCCGAATGATGAATAAAATGGTTCCAGGCGCGATATTTTCCCGGCTATCGGTCTCCCGGCGCGGTTCCCACGCGGATTGACGGTCCCCCGATGGACAAGGCTGGACAGATCGGGGATTGTTTCGGTCCCACTTTCGCGTCTGGGCAGAGTGTCAGCTAGCCGGAGCACTTGAAATGCCATTCCCCAGGGCTTCCCAGGCCCTTTCCCGCTTTACCGTCCTCGATCTCTCCCGCGTCCGCTCAGGTCCCACCGCCGTCCGCCAGCTCGCCGACTGGGGGGCCAATGTCGTCAAAATCGAAACGCCGCCGCATCTGGAAAAAGGCGAAGGCCCTGGCGGTCCGCGCGAGAATGCAGACTTCCAGAACCTGCACCGCAACAAGCGCAGCATGACGCTCGACCTGAAGTCGCCGCAGGGCATCGCCGCCTTCAGGCGCATGGTCGCCAA
>DATDMA010000453.1:0-2344 GCA_036519015.1 Pseudolabrys sp.
GCCTCTGGAACTTAAGAGAGCGAACTTCGCCCTTCGCCTATTTCCTGTTCACGAGGGCGAGCAGCCTGCCTCAATTGGGCGCACAGAACGGTCTGTCTACTCTTTCATTGCGATTTCACACGGCGCGCTTTAATGGGGTCACATGGACGTTATCGAAACCGAGTCTCCGACCCTGCCAGCTGAAGCGGCCCCGCCTTCGGTGTCGCCGCAGGACCGCCTGATTGAAGCGGCGACGCGGCTGTTTTGCCGTTATGGGGTGAATTCGGTTGGTGTTGACGCCATCGTTGACGCCGCCGGTACCGCCAAGACCACCCTCTACAAATCCTTCGGCTCCAAGGACGGCCTGGTCGAGGCCGTGCTCGAGCGCGAGGGCCGCTCCTGGCGCGCCTGGTTCTTGTCCGAGATCGACGGTGCGGGCGGCTCGGCCATCGAACGGCTCGGCCGCATCGCACCGGCGCTGAAGAAGTGGTTCGCGCGCAACGACTTCTACGGCTGCCCCTTCATTAACGCGGTCGGCGAAAGCGACAAGGCGGACGACCGCATGCGCACGCTGGCCATGGCGCACAAAAAGGTCGTGCTCAATCGGCTGGTGGAATTGTGCGCGGAGGCCGGCTTCGACGATCCGACGGACGTCGCACACACGCTCGGTCTCATCATCGACGGCGCCATCGTCGCCGCTCTGGTAACGCGCAACGCCGCGGTGGCCGATACCGCCGGCCGCGCCTGCGCCGCGATCCTTAAGCGCACGTGATTCAGTTTCTCTTGCCCCGGACGCAGCGCAGCACGCAGTGATGCGCTGCAGATCCGGGGCCGTACGAAACTCTGTCGTCTTTACGATCCCGGGTCTGCAACGCATCGTTTCACGCTGCGCTGCGCCCGGGACACGTCCCGCTTGTCAAAACACACGTCGCGTGCCACGCAACGCGCCATGAGCGCTGAGGTTTCGATCGGCAGCGGCAACGGCGCGCGGCTCGTACCGCACCCTCTCCGGGCGGCGGTGCTGGCCGAAGTGCATGCACGCCCGTTCACGCCGATCGAGTCGCCGCGACGCGTCCTGCACTTCGCGTTCGAGACCAACGCCGAGGCGGCGAAAGCCGACCACGCGGCGATCGCCGCCTTCTGCGCGCGGCGCGGGCTCGATCCGCTGAAGGACGGCGCCAAACATCACCGCGTGAAGCTCGGCGGCAGCGTGCTGCGCTGGGAGCAGCATTCCGAATTCACCACCTATACCTGGGAGCTGCCGTCGGAAGGTGACGTCCCGTTCCATCCGGCGGCGTCTTCGCTTGCCGCGCCGATGGGCGCGCTGCCGCAGCCGGGGCCGGTGCTGGTCGCGCTCGACCTGCATCTGATGCGCGACACCGAGACGAGTGCGACCACCGGGCAATTGTTCGACCGTGCGAGTCTGGCGGTGGCGGAAAATTCCGAGGGCGACGCACTGTTCGCGACGGACTTCCAGGCCGATGCGTCCGGCTTTGTGCGCGTCCTCGTGCTCGATCGCGGCCTGGGACACGAACGCGCCGGCGCGCTGGTGCAGCGCATCGTTGAACTGGAGACCTATCGCACGCTGGCGCTGCTCGGCCTGCCCGAAGCGCAGCGGCTGACGCCGTCGATCGGCCGCATAGAGGCGCGGCTCGCCGAAGTCACCGAGGAGATGCAGCACAGCGGCGGCCAGATCGACAATCATCGTCTGCTCGACGAACTCACCGCGCTCGCCGCCGTGCTGGAAGCGGGCGCGGCGGCGAGTCTGTTCCGGTTCGGAGCCAGCCGCGCCTACAGCGAGATCGTGCAGCTTCGCTTGCAGACCATCGGCGAACGGCAGGTGGAAGGCTTCCCGACCTGGTCGTCGTTCCTGGCGCGGCGCATGGCGCCGGCGATGCGCACCTGCCTCACCACCGAGGAGCGGCAGGCCACGCTGTCGCAGAAACTCGCGCGCTCTGCCAACCTGCTACGCACGCGCGTCGACGTTGAGCTGGAGCAGCAGAACCGCGATCTGCTCACCTCGATGAACGAGCGCACGCGGCTGCAACTGCGCTTGCAGAGCACGGTCGAAGGTTTGTCGGTCGCCGCCATCAGCTATTACGTGGTCGCGCTGTTCGGCCACGTGGTCGAGGGCCTGCACGACAAAGGCGTGCCGGTAGAGCCCACGCTCGCCACCGCGGTGTTCGTGCCCATTGCCGTGCTGACGGTCTGGTGGACCGTGCGGCGCATCAGGCGGAAGCATATTGGCCGCGAAACCTAGCGCCGGCCCCCGAGCTCACAACCATCCGACGCGCCGGAAGCGCCAGAACAGCGCCGCGCAGGCTGTCAGGATCACGCCAATGACGGCGAAATAACCGTACTGCCA
>DATDMA010000454.1:0-8073 GCA_036519015.1 Pseudolabrys sp.
GCACCGGCGAGGCCGAGCCGCTCGGCCGGCGACTTCGGCCGCTGATCGAGGCCGGTGACTTCGCCTTTGCTGGCGATGCTTTCGCCGGCCTTGCTCTCGTCCTCCGGCTGTCGCGTGAGCGCCGACAGCTTGATGTCGGGATCGCCCATGCCGTGTGTGGCCACCACCGGCGCTTCGCCGGGCGCCCAGGGCGCAAGGGTCCCCTCCCCGCCCGCCAGCGGATCGGCGCCGAAGAAGACGCGCGCGGACGACTCGCCCGTCGCCGGATGAACCGGCGCGGTGAGTTGCGCCGGCGGAAGATCCTTGTAGGGCAGATCGACGTCCGGCGTCTGCTCCGCATCCGGCACGGCGGCGAATTCGTAATCCGAATAGGGATCGAAGCGCGCGGTCTCCTCGTCCTTCTTCACGGCGGTGTCGAGATCGGCCTGCGGCACCGGCTCGATCGCGAGTATCGGCGGCAGTGGCGGCATCGGATCGCGCTTGCGCGCCAGCAGTGAGTCGCGCTTGGCTTGGCGATTGGTCTTGGGGAATTGCAGCGGCGTATGGCCGTCGCCGAGCGGCTGCGCGCCGATCGAGCCGGTGACGTCCATCGGATCGAAATTGGCGAGCGCGTAAAGCGGCGGATGCGGGATCGACGTGCCGATCGGTCGCGGCAGGCTGAACATGGCGGCGTGGATGGTGCCGAAGGGCGAGGCGATGAGATGCTCGCGCCAGCGCTGCGCCACGCCAGGCTGGCGCGCGATCAGCGCGCCGAGATCCTGAAAGCCGATCGTCGAGGGGGCGAGCGCCAGCACCAATGCGCCGAAGCCGATCGCCGCCAATCGCCGACGCTTACGCGATATTGACCCGAACCCGCTCACGCGACACCGCTACATCATTGCCGCCCAATCACGACAATGCGACGGGATTTGTTATGGAGCGATTAACCTTGCTGAGTGGTTAAGCGCGAAAGGCAGCCTCACGCGCTGGAAGGGTAAACAATTCGTCAACGTGAGCGCTCCCGCGCCACGAAGGACAATGTCGGTTAACCATATCGCAATCGCTGGCGGCCAATATCGCGGCACAACTCTACCCGCGAGCCAGCATGTTCGCTTTCCTTTCGCCAACGACCCTCACGGGCCAGGCCATGCTGCTCGCCGGTCTCGGCATTGCCGCGCTGACTTTCGTGGCCGTGCTGCATCGCCGCCTGAGCGGACAGAACAAGCGGCTGCTCAACGCCATCGACAATATGTCGCAAGGCCTGTGCATGTTCGATGCGCAAGGGCGCATCGTGCTGCGCAATCAGCGCTACATCGACATGTATAAATTGTCGCCCAATGTAGTGAAGGCGGGCTGCACGCTGCGTGAACTGATCCAGCACCGGAAAGAGACCGGCCTGTTCTCCGGCGACGTCGACGCCTATTGCCAGCGTATCCTCGACAGCATCGGCAAAGGCACCAGCACGCCGCATTACGTGCAGGCGAGCGACGGCCGCATCGTGCTCGCCAAGAATGAGCCGCTGCCGGATGGCGGCTGGGTGGCCACGCATGAAGACGTCACCGAGCAACGTCGCGCCGAAGAGGAACGCGCCGCCATCCGCGATCAGGATCAGCGGCGCAAGATCATCGACGGAGCGATCGCCTCGTTCCGGCCGGCGGCCGAGAAGCTTCTGTCCAGCGTGAGCGGCAGCGCAGCCTCCATGCGCTCGACCGCCCGCGCATTGCTCGGCTTCTCGGATCGCACCTCGCAACGCGCCGAGAGCGCAGTGCAGGCGTTCAACGAGGCCTCGAGCAATGTCGAGACGGCGGCGGTCGCGGCCGACGAATTGTCGCGCTCGATCGCCGAGATCAGCCGGCAGCTCACCGACACCAACACCATCGTGAACCTCGCCACCAACGAAGCGCGCGCGACCGACGGCGAGATCGCAGGGCTCGCTGCCGGTGCGCAGAAAATCGGCGACGTGGTGAAGCTGATCCGCAACATCGCCGGGCAGACCAATTTGCTCGCGCTCAACGCCACCATCGAGGCGGCGCGCGCGGGCGAAGCCGGCAAGGGATTTGCCGTTGTGGCGGCGGAGGTGAAGTCGCTGGCGGTGCAGACCGCGAAGGCGACGGAAGATATCGCCAGCCACATCCTGGCGGTGCAGAACTCGACCGCCGGCGCGGTGGAAGCGATCCGCCAGATCGCCGCGCGTATGCTGGAGATCAATCAGTTCACCGCAGCGGTCGCGGCTTCGGTCGAGCAGCAGAATGCGGCGACCGGCGAGATCTCGCACAACGTCGCCAGCGCCGCGCAAGGCACCAGCCATGTCGTCGGGGTGCTGGGCGAAGTCGCGGGTGCGGCGACCGAGACGCGCGCATCGGCCGAGACCGTGCGCGATGCCTCCGAAACGGTGGAGGCCGCCGTGGCCAATTTGCGGCTCGAGGTGGAAGACTTTTTGGCGAAGGTGGCGGTGTAATCTAACGCGTCATTCCGGGGCGCGTGCGCAGCACGCGAACCCGGAATCCAGAGCCAAGCTCCGCGCGTGTTGCTGGATTCCGGGTTCGCGCCTTCGGCGCGCCCCGGAATGACAGAGGTTACGCCTGGCTCGCCGCCGTCTTGCCAAGCGCCGCCTGCGCGGCGGCGAGGCGCGCGATCGGCACGCGGAAGGGCGAGCACGACACATAGTCGAGCTTGGCCTCGTGGCAGAAGGCGACCGACGCGGGATCGCCGCCGTGCTCGCCGCAGATGCCGACCTTCAACTTCGAACGCACCTTGCGCCCGCGCTCGACGCCGATCTTCACCAGTTCGCCGACACCCTGCTGGTCGATCGAGACGAACGGATCCGCCGGCAGGATGCCGCGCGCGGTGTAGATGCCAAGGAAGCTCGCCGCATCATCCCGAGAGATGCCGAACGTGGTCTGCGTGAGATCGTTGGTGCCGAAGGAGAAGAACTCGGCCGTCTCGGCGATCTCGCCGGCCATCAGCGCGGCGCGCGGCAATTCGATCATGGTGCCGACCTGATACTCGAGCTTGACACCCTGCTCGCGCTCGACGGCCGCCGCCATCGCATCGATACGCGCCTTGACCAGATCGAGCTCGGCCTTGGTGGCGATCAGCGGCACCATCACTTCCGGCACCACCGCCTCGCCGGTGCGACGGGCGGCTTCCACCGCCGCCTCGAAAATCGCGCGCGCCTGCATCTCGGCGATTTCCGGATAGGCGATGGCAATGCGGCAACCGCGGAAGCCGAGCATCGGATTGAACTCGTGCAGTTCCCGCGCGCGGTCGGCCAGCTTCTTCGGATCGGCGCCCATGGCCGCCGCGACTTCGGCGATCTCCTCCTCGCCGTGCGGCAGGAATTCGTGCAGCGGCGGATCGAGCAGGCGGATAGTCACCGGCTTGCCGCGCATGATCTCGAACAGCTCGACGAAGTCAGCGCGCTGCATCGGCAGAATCTTGGTGATCGCCGCGCGCCGCGCCTTCTCGTCGTCGGCGAGGATCATCTCGCGCACCGCCTGGATGCGGTCCTCCTCGAAGAACATGTGCTCGGTGCGGCAGAGGCCGATGCCTTCGGCGCCGAATCGCACCGCGGCCTTGGCGTCGGTCGGCGTGTCGGCATTGGCGCGCACGCCGAGCTTGCGCGCCTTGTCGGCCCAGCCGATCAGCGTGGAAAATTCGCCTGACAGCTCCGGCTCGACCATGTCGACCTTGCCGGCGAGCACCTGCCCGGTCGATCCATCGACGGTGATGAAGTCACCCTTCTTGAAGGTCTGGCTGCCGGCGGTCATCGTGCCGGCATTGTAATCGACGCGCAGCGTGCCGGCGCCGGAGACGCAGGGCTTGCCCATGCCGCGCGCGACGACGGCGGCGTGCGACGTCATGCCGCCGCGCGTGGTGAGGATGCCTTCGGCCGCGTGCATGCCGTGGATGTCCTCGGGCGAGGTTTCCACACGCACCAGCACGACCTTCTTGCCGTCGGCCTTGAGCTGCGCGGCTTCATCCGACGAGAACACGATCTCGCCTGAAGCAGCGCCAGGAGACGCCGGCAGGCCGGTGGCGATCACCTTCCGGTGCGCACGCGGATCGATGGTCGGATGCAGAAGCTGATCGAGGCTGAGCGGATCGACGCGCAGCACCGCCTCGTCCTTGGTGATGAGCCCTTCATTGGCGAGCTCGACGGCGATGCGCAGCGACGCTTTCGCCGTACGCTTGCCGGAGCGCGTCTGCAGCATCCACAGCTTGCCCTGCTCGACGGTGAACTCGAGGTCCTGCATGTCGCGGTAATGGCGCTCGAGCACGTTGTAGATGCGCGTGAGCTCGGCATAGGCCTTGGGCAGCGTCTTTTCCATCGACGGCTTTTCGGAGCCCGACTCGGCGCGCGCGGCCTCGCTGATCTCCTGCGGCGTGCGGATGCCGGCGACGACGTCCTCGCCCTGCGCGTTGATGAGGAATTCGCCGTAGAGCTTCTTCTCGCCGGTCGACGGATTGCGCGTGAAGGCGACACCCGTCGCGGACGTCTCGCCCATGTTGCCGAACACCATGGCCTGCACGTTCACCGCCGTGCCCCAACTTTCCGGAATGCTGTGGAGACGGCGATAGGTGATGGCGCGCTGGTTCATCCACGAAGAGAACACGGCGCCGATGGCGCCCCAGAGCTGCTCGTGCGGATCCTGCGGGAAGTCCTTGCCCAGCTCGTCCTTGACGCGCTTCTTGTAGCGCACCGTGAGCTCCGCCCAGTCGTCGGCGGTCAGGTCCGTGTCGAGCGAATAGCCCTGACGTTCCTTGTGGTGGTCGAGCAGTTCCTCGAAATGCTCGTGGCCGACGCCGAGCACCACATCGGAATACATGGTGATGAAACGGCGATAGCTGTCATAGGCGAAGCGCCGGTCGCCGGACAAGTTCGCCACAGCCTCGACGGTCTCGTCGTTGAGGCCGAGATTGAGCACGGTATCCATCATGCCCGGCATCGAGGCGCGCGCACCCGAGCGCACCGACACGAGCAGCGGGTCGTTGCTGTCGCCGAATGTCTTGCCGGTGATCTTGCCGACGGCGGCGAGCGCCTTCTCGACCTGCGCGGTAAGCTCCTTTGGGTACTGCTTGTCGTGCGCGTAGTAGTACGTGCAGACGTCGGTGGTGATGGTGAAGCCGGGCGGCACCGGCAGGCCCAGGTTGGCCATCTCCGCAAGGCCGGCACCCTTGCCGCCGAGCAGATTGCGCATATTGGGTTTGCCCTCGGCTTTACCGCCGCCGAAGCTGTAGACCCATTTGCCCTGCGTGGGCGCTTGTTTGCCCTGCGCGGGGGCTTGCGCCGCGCGCGCAGGCGCCTTCGGCTTCGGCTTGGCCTTGGTCGCGACCTTTGTCACGGTCTTGGCTGCGGGCTTCGACGCCTTGCGGGCAGCCGGTTTCTTCGCTTTTGCAGTCACGCGCGAGGGTTTGCGTTTGGCCATGGCTCAAGAGTGTTGGGTGGATGGGACAAGCTTCGAAGGGAAGCACCTCCGGGGAGGCAGGCGCAAGCCCGGATTCCGGACTACCTCAAAACCCCAAGGCCGAGCAGGCCGATGAAGATCAGGTAGATCGCGACGATGTAGTTAAGCAGCCGCGGCATGACGAGAATAAGAATGCCGGCGATGAGCGCGACGATGGGCTGCAAATGTGCGATGCCGAGCATACTGGGCTCCGGTTGGGACAGGCGATAACGATGGAAGCGCGAGAGGGTTCCGTGGAGGCTGTCATTCCGGCCTCAAGCCGTCATCCTGAGGTGCGAGCGAAGCGAGCCATCACAAGTCGGCTGGAGCCGACTTGTGCCCTTATTGATCCGATCTCGGGTGAACCCGAGATCGGTGGATGACGGGCACTGAATCAGAGGCCGTCGCCCTTCGAGGCGCGCCTGCGGCGCGCACCTCAGGGTGACGGCCCTACCCCTCGATCTTCGAGAAATCCGCCACCGCGCGGGTCGCCTCGCGGATCTCGTTTAATAACTTTAGTCGATTCTCGCGCACGTCTTTGTCATCGACATTGACGGTGACCTTGTCGAAGAAGGCATCGACTTTCGGACGAAGCTGCGCCATCGCCGTCATCGCGGCGGCGAAGTCCTCCTTGGCGACGGCGGCGGAGGCTTCTCGCTTCGCAACGTTGATCGCGTCCGCCAGCGCCTTCTCTTCGTCGAGTTCATAGAGCGAGGCATCCGGCGTGCCGGTGTAGTCGCGCTTGTCCTTCTTCTCCTCGATACGAAGGATGTTCGACGCGCGCTTGACGCCGGCGAGCAGGTTCTTGCCGTCGTCGGTCTCGAGGAATTTGCCGAGCGCCTCGACGCGGCGGACGATCATCAACAGGTCGTCTTGGCCCTCGAGCGCAAAGACGGCGTCGACCAAGTCATGACGCGCGCCCTGCTCGCGCAATTGGACTTTCAGGCGATCGGCGAAGAAGGAGAGAAGATCGTTGATAAGCTGGCTAAAACGTTCGTAGGCGCTCTCGAGCGATTTGTTTGACCGCGCAACGCGCTTCGCTCTTTCAGCGAGAGAGACAGAAAGTCCGGGCAGCACAAATTCGAGTGACTTTGCTCTTCGTCCGACTAGTGCCTCAAATGTGGAGAGCGTCCGCTCAGCAAAGAACAGCGAGTGAAACATCGAACGCTCGAACAAAGAAAGGCGCAGTTCGTTTTCCAATACAATTCGGATCACCCCCAACGCCGCTCGCCTTAGCGCATAAGGGTCCTTCGATCCGGTCGGCTTCTCGTCGATGGCCCAGAAGCCGACCAGCGTGTCGATCTTATCGGCCAAGGCGACCGCGATTGATACCGGATCGCCGGGCACCAGATCGTCCGGGCCCTTCGGCTTGTAGTGGTCTTCGCATGCATGCGCGACGGCTTCGTCTTCGTTCTGCGCTTCGGCGTAGTAACGGCCCATCAGGCCTTGCAACTCGGGGAATTCGCCGACGACTTCGGTGAGCAAATCCGCCTTGCACAATTGCGCCGCGCGCTCGGCCTTGACGGCATCCGCGCCGACGATGGGCGCAATCTGGCCGGCGAGCGCGACGATGCGCGCGATGCGCTCGGCCTGAGTGCCGAGCTTCTCGTGGAACACGATCTGCTCGAACTTCGGCAGACGGTCTTCGAGGCGCGTCTTCAGGTCGGTGTCGTAGAAAAACTTGGCGTCGCTCAGGCGCGCGCGGATCACGCGCTCGTTGCCGGCGACGATCGCGTGGCCGTTATCGGTCGCTTCGATATTGGCGACGAGGATGAATTTGTTGACGAGCTTCGCCGTCTGCGGATCGCGCAGCACGAAGCACTTCTGGTTGGCGCGGATCGTGGCGCGGATCACCTCGTCGGGGATCGCCAAAAACGCCCTTTCGAACGAGCCCATCAGCACCACGGGCCATTCCACCAGCCCGGAGACTTCCGCGAGCAGGCCTTCGTCCTCGACCAGCTCATAGCCTTGCGCAAAGGCGAGGTTCTTGGCGTCGGCGAGGATGATGTCGGCGCGGCGCGCCGGATCGAGCACCACCTTGGCGGCGTCGAGCTTGGCGACATAGTCGTCGAAACGCTTCACCTTGAACGCGCCGGGCGCCATGAAGCGATGGCCGCGCGTAACGTCGCCGGCTTCGATGCCGTCGATTGCGAAGCGCACGATCTCCGGCTCTTCCGTTTCCGGGCCAAAGGTCGCGACGATCGAATGCAACGGCCGCACCCAGGTGAGCCGACCTGAGCCCCAGCGCATCGACTTCGGCCAGGGGAAGGCGCGCACCACCTCGGGGATGATTTCAGCAATCACGTCGATCGCGGCGCGGCCGGCCTTCTCGGTGACGGCGACGTAGAAGTCGCCCTTCTTGTCGGCCTGCACCTTGGCCTGATCGATCGACGACAAGCCCGCCGCGCGCAGGAACCCGGCGATCGCCTGTTCGGGTGCGCCGACCTTCGGGCCCTTGCGTTCCTCTTTCAGGTCAGGCTGCCGCGCCGGCACGCCGTGCACGGTGAGCGCCAGCCGCCGCGGCGTCGCGAAGGCCTTGGCGCCTTCATAGACGAGCCCGGCCGCGACGAGACGATCCGTGATCAGCTTGCGCAGATCATCGGCCGCCCGCGCCTGCATGCGCGCGGGGATTTCTTCGGAGAACAGT
>DATDMA010000455.1:0-3219 GCA_036519015.1 Pseudolabrys sp.
ATCAGCCAGCCCTTCGGTTCGCCGGCAGGCCATTTGTTGAGCCATTGATTGAAGACAGCACCGAATACATCGCTGACACTTTCATTCAATGCGCCGGGCTCACCTTCATAGAGCAGGCCGCTCTCATATTGCGTGACGCCATGGGTCAGTTCGTGACCGATGACGTCAGCGGAGCGCCAGAACTCGGCGAAAACCTTGCCGTCGCCATCCCCATAGACCATCTGCTGGCCATTCCAGAACGCGTTGTCGTAATGCTCCAGGTAGTGAACGCTCGAGACGAGATCCAAGCCGTCATTGTCGATCGAATTTCGATGCAGCACCTTGGCGTAAAACTCGGCGACTTTACCGGTCACCTGCCAAACGACTTTGATCGCCTCGTCTTTTGATGTTTTCGGATCGACTGGCCGGCCCGGAAGCGAACGGCGATGCTCGCAGTCGAAGAGTCTCTGCACGGCTTCCGCCGCGCCGGCCGTGAACGTCATTCGACGGTCCAGCTCGCGCATGCTGTTGCGATCTTGCGCAAGTGCGCGTCGCACGCCGTCGCGGATCACGCGCAAGCGTTGGGTTTCGGCGTAGGTGCGCTCGAAGATCGCGCGGAGATTTTCACTGAGGTCTGGATCGCGGGCAAGCGCCCGCAGCACCGCCGGCGGCACAATAGAACAGCAGCCGCAACGTCCCGGACGAAGACGATTGTCCATTGTCGTCCCCCGATTGCCACAATCCGCGGACCAACTCAGCGCAGGCGTGCGCTGAACGATGGAGAACTGCAACGAGAGGATATTTTGACATCATCCCACCGAAGGCGTGCGCGGGCAAGGTTTCTGCAACAGGCAGAACAAGAAGGCGGCAAAGGCGGGAGTGTAGATCTCCAAGCACTCAGCCTCTCACCGTCACCCTGAGGTGGCCGCCAATTAGGCGGCCCTCGAACGGTGACGGCCGGTGAATCACTGCCCGTCATCCTTCGAGGCTCGCTTCGCTCGCACCTCAGGGTGACGGATCGAGACATCTTTAATCGCCATTTACGTTACTTCGCGGTTTCATCCGGCCCCGCCTTAAAGCCCATTATTATCGCACCGCATTAAGGGTGCGGGGCTTCCCCATGGGCTTGCTGTTGAGACGCGCGGCGCTATTCGTCGCCATCGTGCTGATGTGGGCGCTGCTCACGGCGGCCATGGCACACGCGGCGGCGCGCGAGATCGTGCCGATGCCGGGCTTCGCGCCGGGCACCATCATCGTGAAGACCGGCGAGCGCCGGCTCTATTTCGTGCTCGACGGTTATAACGCGCTGCGCTTCCCCGTCGGCGTCGGCAAAGCAGGCCAGCGCTGGACCGGCATCGCGCGCGTCGAAGGCAAATATGTGCGGCCGGCCTGGTCCGCGCCCGACGACATTCGCCGCGAGAATCCGAGCCAGCCCGAGGTCATTCCCGGGGGCGCGCCCAACAATCCCATGGGCGAGGCCGCGCTCACGATGCGCGGCGGCGAATACGCCATCCACGGCACCAACCGGCCGGCCTCGGTCGGCGGTTTCGTGTCGCATGGCTGCATCCGCATGTACAATCGCGACATCGTCGAGCTGTATCAGCTCGTGCAGGTCGGCACGCCGGTGATCGTCGAGCGATGAGCTTCGTTCGCTGTATCGTCGCGCTGCTGCTTGCCGCGTTCGCCGTTCCGCAGGCGGCATCGGCGCGCGACGTCGTGCCGATGAACGGTTACGCGCCGGGCAGCATCGTCATCGTCACGCATGCGCGCGAGCTCTATTACATGCTCGGCAACGGCCAGGCGATCCGTTATCCGGTCGGCGTCGGCCGCGCCGGCATGGCGTGGCACGGACGCGCGCAGATCGCCGAGAAGGCGTTGCGGCCGAGCTGGGGCCCGCCGGCCGACATCGCGCTCGCCAATCCGAATATCCCGCTGGTCATTCCGGGCGGCTCGCCGCGCAACCCGATGGGCGCGGCGGCGATGGGGCTCTCGCGGGGAAATTACGCCATCCACGGCACCAACGAGCCCGGCTCGATCGGGCGTTTCGTGTCGCACGGCTGTATCAGGATGCACAACGAGGATGTGCTCGACCTCTACCAGCGCGCCCCGGTGGGGACCGAGGTGATTGTGCTGCGCTAGACGTCATTCGGGGGCGCCCTTTCCCTCTCCCCGCTTGCGGGGAGAGGTGAAGAAGGTTCACCCACACCACCCATCCCGCCGTCCGCCGTCGTAACGGCGGGCGAGGCCGCGCGCGAGGAGAACTGCCGACACATCCCCCGTGCGCGCGGTCGAGACGTCCGCATCGACACGGCCGCCATATTTGTCCTGGCCGATGCGCGCGATGCCGACGCCGCCTTCGGCGAGAATGCGCGAGAGCGCGTCGCGCGCCGCGATCGCCTTGGTGCGCTCGCCGTCGCAGCGCGCGTGCATCTCAGGCGCGTCGATGCCGCGCAGGCGCACTTTGGTCGTGATCTCCATGCCGGGCCAGACATTCACGCGCGCCTCGAAGGTGTCGCCGTCGAACACGCGCAACACCTCCGCCGGATGGCCGCCGCGCAGCGCCGACACCACCAGCGGCGGCGCGCTCGTCTCGACGGCACGGCTGCCCGCCGGCGACAGCCAGGCGCCCGCGCTCAAGCCCGCGGCGAAGCAGGCCGCCGCCAGCACCAGCACGCCGCCCCGCTGGGGAGCGGCGAAAGATCGGAGTGTTAGGAACATCATCCGTCGATTATCATGGGCAATGCGATTCGCCGTACTGCAATCTTTAGGTGTGTTTTAAAATAAATGCAACTTTAAGACACGCGCCGGTTGCAGGCGTAAAGCTGTGAATCGACGATGTTTTCTGCTCGTGCTTCGCGACTCGGACACATTTCATGGGCAAGCATCACTCATGGCGCGCCCGCGTACCTCTCCCCAGCCGGAAGTCCCCGGCCTCTCCGCCCGTAGAATCGCCGCCGACATTCTCGACGGCGTTCTGCGGCGTCGAATCGCGCTCGACGAGCAGCTCTCCGGCAAGAGCGCGCATCCCGGCCTCGCCACACTCGCCGACCGCGACCGCGCGCTGATGCGCCGGCTGGTGGCGACCGTACTGCGCCGGCTCGGCACCCTGCGCTTCATGCTCAGCGGATTCCTGGAGAAAGGCTTTCCGGCCGACGCGCCGCGCACCGAGACCATCCTGCTGCTCGGGGCCGCCCAGATTCTCTGGCTCGACGTGCCCGACCACGCCGCCGTCGATCTCTC
>DATDMA010000456.1:0-2105 GCA_036519015.1 Pseudolabrys sp.
CGACCATCACGGCGATCCTGCTGCCGGAGGGCCACGACGCCGACAAGTTCCGGGCGCTGGCGCTCGACACGTTCAACATCTCCTACGGTGCGAGCTTCGGCCCCTATGCCGGCAAGTACTTCCGCATCGGCCATCTCGGCGACATCAACGAGGGCACGCTGATCGGCGCGCTCGGCATCACCGAGATGGCGCTGTCGCTCGCCGGCGTTCCGTTTAAGAAGGGCGGGACGCAGGCGGCGATGGACTATCTCGTGTCGGAGCACGCCAGCAGCGCCAAGCAGGCGGCGGAATAAGCGCTTTCCGCTTTGCGGGTTTACAGGATCTGAAATGGCCGGCCTCGCCAGGCCGTGTGAAAACGAGAGGCTCCGGGCGATCCGGGGCCTCTTTTCGTTGTGAGGTCAGGCGAGCCTGCCCGAGAGATTGAGTGCGCCGATGAGGTTCGTGGCTCGCAGGATGTTGTAGGCCAGAACGCTGAGAGCGGCTTCGGCTCGGACCTTGTTCAGGCCGCGGGTGAGGAACCGTCCACCTGCCGTCATTCGCTTGATGGTCCCGAATGGATGCTCAACAGCGCATCGCCGCCGCCGCATGAGGCTTGGATCGGCCTCGACGCGGGCGGTCATCCGCTGCAGCGCATCCTCGTGGACATGGCGCGTCAAAAGGCGCCGTTCGGCCGTCGTGCAGCGCGGCTTGAGAGCGCAGCCCGAGCAGTCCTGCGCGGCGTAGACCACGCAATTGTTCCGCCGCATGAGCTGCTTGCGCACGAGCGTGCGACCTGCCGGGCAGCGATAGCGATCGGCAGCGCTGTCATAGGCGAACAGTGAGCGATCGAAGAGTGTCCCATCACCCTGGTTGTTGATCGCGCGGTTCGCCGGAACGCACGGCGTAATGCCATCCCGCTCGCAGGCCACCGCGTCCGCCCCATTGGAGTAGCCCGCGTCTGCCACCACCGTGAGCGTGTCAGCCTCCACTGCATCCTTCGTCGCTTTCGCCATTGGATGGAGCAGCCGATTGTCGGTCGGCTCGGTCGTGACCTCATGGTGGACGATGAGGCCAGTCTCGGCATCGACCGCCGTTTGCACATTGTAGGAGGGAGGCTTGCGGCCAGAGCCAATGCCCATTGGCCGGGCGTCGGGCTCGCCCTCGACTACCAGGTTGCGCCCTTCGGCATCGAGCGTTGCGGCCAGACGGTTCAGGTCGGCCTGCCGGGCTCTTAATGCTGCAAGCGCCGTTGCGGTCACGCTCGCGGTGTCATCGGGTTCGCTGGCATCGCTTTCATCCAGACCGGCCAAATAACCGGAGATCCGGCGGTCAAGACGGGCTGTCTCTTCCGCGATCTCCCGCCGGCCCATGATGCGCTTGGCGCTCGCAGCCGCCCGGAACTTGGAGCCGTCGAGCGCCACCAACCGCGCCGCGAAGAGACCCTGATCGCGGCAAAACAGAACAAAGGCCCGGCAAGCGCCAACGATCGCTGCGCCATTGTCGCGTCGGAAGTCGGCAATCGTTTTGAAGTCCGGCGCAAGCCGGCGCAGAAGCCACATCACCTCGATGTTGCGAGAACACTCGCGCTCCAGCCGGCGCGATGAGCGCACTTCGTTTAAGTAGCCATATAGATAAAGCTTCAGCAGATCCCGCGGATCATAGGGAGGCCGCCCCGTCACCGCCGGCACCGACCGCCCAAACCCCAGCCCGATCATATCGAGCCCGTCCACAAAGGCGTCGATCACCCGAACCGGCGCATCCGCCGCCACATAATCCTCGATCGCCGCCGGCAGCAGCGCCGCCTGACCACGATCCTCGCCCAGAACATAGCTCATGAAAAAAGGCCGCACCGTTGTCGATGCGGCCCTTCTTATCTGACTCGCTCAGTTCTCACACAGCCTGGAAAGCCCGGCTTTTTTCATGCCCTTCCGGACGCGACAGCGCGCGCCCTTTGCGCTAGGCTGCGCGCATAAAAACGCTACATCAGGGGGGCAACAATGAACGGGCCGGCATTTGCAACGATACTTTTCGGTCTCGCCATGGCGCTGGCGCCGGGCGCGGCCGGCGCCGCCGAACTTAAAGTGCTGGCTGGCGGCGGCATGACCGTGCCACTCAGGGACATCGGA
>DATDMA010000457.1:0-2628 GCA_036519015.1 Pseudolabrys sp.
CGCTCGAGCGTGTGGAAGAAGTTCGGCGTCGGCTCCGACGGCACCGAGCGGATGGTGCCGCCCGCCATCAGGAAGCCGAAGGCGTGGATCGGATAGCTCGGGTTCGGCACCAGGATGACGTCGCCCGGCGCGGTGATCGCCTGCGCCACGTTGGCGAAGCCTTCCTTGGAGCCCAGCGTGGCGACGATCTGCGTCTCGGGGTTCAGCTTCACCCCGAACCGGCGCTCGTAATAGGCAGCCTGGGCCCGGCGCAGACCGGGAATGCCGCGCGAGGACGAATAGCGGTCGGTGCGCGGCTTGCCGAGCACCTCTTTGAGCTTGTCGAGGACATGCTGGGGGGCCGGCAGATCGGGATTGCCCATGCCGAGGTCGATGATGTCCGCCCCGGCGTTGCGGGCCTTGGCCTTGGCCCGGTTCACCTCTTCGAACACATAGGGCGGCAAACGGCGGATGCGGTAAAATTCTTCCATCGGCTTAGACCTTCAAGTCGCCTTCTTCTGCTTGCGCATGATCGTGTCCAAATCCCGGTGCCTTTCCCGGAATTCACAGCCGGAGAGGCTCTTTGCGGACCATGCGCTGGCTGCCCTTTCCAGCCGGCAGGCGTGACCCCGGCAGGCTTTTATCACGGGTTGGTCTTCGCGCCAGTGTTGGCGCTGTCAGTCCCACCGTCTTTGCCGGTCTTCGGTTTCTTTTTTGCTGCCGGCGTGCCCTTTTTCGGCGCGTCCGGGTCGATGCCGTCGCCCGGCTCTCTGCGTCCCGTCGTGCGGTCACCCGCCGCCCGCAAATCCTTTTCCGCCTTGGCCTGCTCTTCGTCGGTCATCGGCTTGGTCGCCCGCGGCGGCGGCATGTCGTGCACCGCCGGATAGGTATGGGGCGTCGCCGGCCGCGCCGGGGCGTCGGATGGCAACCCGCCGACGCTCGCCGGCAGCCCCTCCAGCAGCGGCGTGGGCGAGCAGCCGGCCAAAAGCAGGGCAAGCCCGGCGGCACCCATTACCGATCGTCGTAGCGTGCGCAGCATCCCCGAGAGACCTGTGGAATCGTCGCAAAATCGATGCAGACTCAATGAATTATAGCATAAGCCGGGTAGCCGGTTAATATGGCTGCAGCATGGTCGCGCCACGCTCCGACGTCGGGCCGGACGCAAAGTGAGTGACCCTGCGATGAAACGCACCTTGCGGCGGGCCTTCGTCCAGGCCACGTCTCAAGACGGGAGAACGACGGACCGCAAATGGGCAAGCCCACAGCCGAAATGGCCAAAGCAAACGGCGCCAAAAACGGCAGCAGCGACGCCGCGGCCAAAACCGACCTTGCTAAACCCGCCCTCGCCAAGACCGCGGGCCAGAGCGAGTTGGCGAAGACGAATGGCGGCCCCCGGATCAGTTCCGTCGATGTCGAAGCCTTGTCGCGCAATCTGGCGCGGCTGGTCGAGGAAGGCGGCAAGGCGCTGGCCGCCTATATGAAGCCGCGCGAGGAAGGCAAGATCAAACCGGAGCTCGCCGAAGACATCACCGACGTGGTCAAGACCGTCGGCCAGGTGATGGAATATTGGCTCTCAGATCCTCAGCGCGCCGTCGAGCTTCAGACCAGCCTTGGCCGCGCCTATCTCGATCTCTGGGCCGGGGCGGTGAAGCGCCTCGCGGGCGAAGAGGCTCCACCCTCGGTGACGCCCGACCCGAAGGACAAGCGCTTCGCCGATCCGGAATGGTCGCAGAACCAGTTCTTCGATTTCCTCAAGCAGGCCTATCTGCTCACCGCGCAGTGGGGCGACCGTCTGGTCAAGGACGCCGAGGTCGACGAGCACACGCGCAAGAAGGCCGAATTCTACGTGAAGCAGATCGCCAATGCGGTCTCGCCGTCGAACTTCGTCCTCACCAATCCCGAGCTGCTGCGCGAGACCTTCTCCTCCAATGCCGAGAACCTCGTGCGCGGCATGCACATGCTGTCGGAGGACATCCAGGCCGGCCACGGCCACCTCAAGATCCGCCAGTCCGACCCTTCCCTCTTCGAGGTCGGCCGCACGCTCGCGCTCACGCCGGGCAAGGTCGTGTTTCAGAACGAGTTGATGCAGCTGATCCAGTACGAGTCGACGACGCCCGACGTGCTCAAGGTGCCGCTGCTGATCGTGCCGCCCTGGATCAACAAGTATTACATCCTCGATCTGACGCCGGAGAAGTCCTTCATCAAGTGGTGCGTGGACCAGGGCATCACCGTCTTCGTGATCTCCTGGGTCAACCCGGACACGCATCTCGCCGAGAAGAGCTTCGAGCAGTACATGCGCGAGGGCGTGATCGCGGCGATGGACGCGGTCGCAGCAGCGACCGGCGAGAAAAAGGTTCACGCCATCGGCTATTGCGTCGGCGGCACGCTGCTCTCGATCACTCTCGCCTATCTGGCGTCGAAGAAGCAGAACCGCGTCCAGTCGGCGACCTTCTTCGCGGCGCAAGTGGACTTCAGCAATGCCGGCGACCTCATGGTGTTCGTCGACGAGGAGAGCATCCAGCAGCTCGAGACGCACATGAAGGAGAAGGGCTATCTGGAGGCCTCGCGCATGGCGAATGCCTTCAACCTGCTGCGCTCCAACGACCTGGTCTGGCCCTACGTCGTCAACAACTACCTGCGCGGCAAGAA
>DATDMA010000458.1:0-10896 GCA_036519015.1 Pseudolabrys sp.
TCGCGGCGTCGACGCAGAGCGCTTGGTAAGCCGCCCTCTGTGGCTGAATGACAATCATGCAATCCCGGTTCGAAGTGTAGGATTCGCGAAAGCTCAAGCGATAGATGGTCATCGTGGATCCTGTCGGAGGGCAAACCTCGATCGTCTGCGGACAAAAGCGTCCGCGGTGCCTTCCGGGTTGGGAGGAGATCTGGCTGTCTGCGGGGCTACTCGCAGCGCTGAAAGCGCGCGAGCAGGGCGACGGGCGGCGTGCTCATGACGCCCACACATAATGCGAATCCTTGAAGGCCAACTTCGAGGGATTGCTAAAATTGGAGGGAATGCGCATTAGTCCGCAACAGTGACCCAGGTTGGTTAAAATCCTACTCGCGCTGCCAAAGATGAAGGTCGCTGGAGGCGGGCAAATGACCCGTCTCATCTGCCCCCCGATGCGGCCGTGCCAGGGATCAAGGTCACGCAATCTCTGTCACGGTGTGGAATCGCGCGCGATCTCCTCGCCGGAGCGACGGACACCCTAGTGGGGAGCCGGTGGACGATTGAGTGCAAGCACCTTGAAGCGCGGGAATAACGCCATCTGCTTCGCGAGTAAGCTGCCAACAATGACACTGTGACTAAGCGCCAGGACTGGAAAATCCTTGCAAAGAGGGCTTTCAGCGTACACGATGTCGGTACACACAGCTTACACGGCTGTCCGGAAAACGTTGATCTTGCTCCCGTTTTTCGAAGGGTGGCGCCTAGTCCGGAGAATCCCACTCTCTCCGCCATACAGAACGAAAACTCCTTGATTTTCAGCGCTTCGCCGTTCATCGGTGCGGCCGACTTGCTGGCTGCGCTGGTCGAACGCAAGGACGTGCGTCTTGGGATCGCCACCGGACACCTTTCCCATGCAATTGCGCCAGCGCTGGAGCGGTTCGGATGGCAGCGGCATTTCTGCACGGTCCAGACCGCCGACAAGGCGCCGTCCAAACCACATCCGGGAATGATACTTCATGCTCTGAGCGAGGCGGCTGTAAAAGCCGAGGATGCAATCATGATTGGCGACACGGCATACGACATTGAAATGGCGCGCGCCGCCGATGTTCGCGGAGTGGCTGTATCGTGGGGCTACCATCGCCCCGATCGTCTTCGCGACGCAGGGGCGTGGCGTGTCGTAAATGGTATGAGCGAGTTGCGCGACTGCCTGTTCGAGTCAATTTCTTCGGCGTCGCACGAACCGTGACTCCCGTAAGCATGAGTCGGCGACGGTGCCGAGCGCGGCGTCTGCGCCTTTTCGGTGGCCTGCTGCTCGAAAGCAACGGCGACACGCAGAAGGTCGAGGTCCGACCCGCGAGCGCCGATGATCGAAAGCCCCACCGGCGCGCCACCGGCTGTTGCGCCCGGAAGATTGACCTGCGGGACGCCGGTGAGGCCACCCTGGCTGGTCAGGCAGGCGATGCGTTCGCGCAAGGGGTCCAATTGGTGAAGCGGAAGGCCTTTTTGGGGCGCCGGAAACGGTGTCGTCGGCAGGCAGAGAATCGTGCCCGGTGGCAGCAGCAGGCGGAGCCGGGCGCGGGCTTCCATCCGCATCAGGCTCGCGGTATTGCGCTCCGCATCGGTCATGACAGAGCCTTGTAACAAGGTCCGCGCCACGCTGAACGCGAGACGTGGATTATGGCCGTCAAGCCAGGGCTGGAACGTGCGCCAAGCCTCGCTCCCTTGCAAAACACGTTGCGCGCGCTGCCAGTTCGAAAGGCCCTGCGGTGCCAATGTGACGTCGCGCCTTTGGCCAATCAGCGCTGCGAGACGGTTGACGGCCGGAGCGAGCGCCTGCTGCACATTCTCATCCGCAAAGCCGAAGGCGTCCTCGGCCACCAAGAGCGTCGTGGGCAGCGTCACGGGCAGGGTGCCTCCGAACAAAACCTCACCGACACGCGCGAACGTCGCGGCATCGCGCGCGAACCAGCCGCAGGTATCACTGCCTGGTGCCTGCACGGCAATGCCGGTGAAATCGATCCGCCCATGGGTCGGCCGGATGCCGTACAGACCGCAAAAGCTCGACGGCACGCGTACCGAGCCGCCGGTATCGGTACCAAGCGCGAAATCGCAGGCCTTGGCGGCCACGGCCGAGGCCGATCCGCTCGACGAGCCGCCCGGGACGCGGCCGGGCGCCGCCGGGTTCAACGGCGTGCCGTCATGCGCGTTCTCGCCGAGAATGCCGAGCGACACTTCGTCGGTGATCGTCTTGCCCGCGACCGAGGCGCCGCCGTCGAGCAGGGTTTGCACCGCCCATGCGTGACGGGTCGGCGTTGGAGCGAAGCGTGGCCAGTCGGGATTGCCGCCGCCGGTCGGCACGCCGGCGACATCGATCAGATCCTTGACCGCGAAACTGAGGCCGGCGAGCGGCCCCGCCGGCGCACCCGGCACATGCGCGCGCGAGCCCGGCACAAACGCTCCGGTCAAGGTCATGACGCTCTCCGGTCCTGCCATGTGCCCCCAGGGACGGCGGCGAACAAGGCCTTGGTATAGGCATGCTGCGGACTAAAAAATATCTCGGCGGTCGGCGCCACTTCGACCACTTCGCCTTGCTTCATCACGGCGATGCGGTCGCAGACTTGCAGCGCGACCCGCAAATCATGCGTCACGAAGAGCATGCGGAGGTGCAGCCGGGCCTTGATATCGGCGAGAAGAGCCAGCACCTGCGCCTGCACCGACACATCGAGCGCCGAGACCGGGTCGTCCGCGACGAGCACTTCAGGATGCAGCGCGAGCGCGCGGGCAATGCCGATCCGCTGGCGCTGGCCGCCGCTGAACTCATGCGGAAAACGCTGTGCGGCGGACGGGTCGAGCCCGACGAGGCCGAGCAGCGCTTGCGCCTCCTCGCGCGCTTTGGCGGGCGGGGTGCCGTGAATGATGGGGCCTTCGGCGATAATGTCGATGATGCGCTGCCGCGGATCGAGCGAAGCGTAGGGATCCTGAAACACCATTTGCACGCGTTTGCGGACCGGGCGGAGCCGGCGGCGCGAGAAATGGGCGATATCCGCGCCGCCAAGCAGAATTTCGCCGCCATCAATCGGCATCAGCCGCGTGATGGCGCGCGCCAAAGTGCTCTTGCCTGAGCCGCTTTCTCCGACGAGGCCGAGCGTCTCACCGCGGCGCAGTTCCATCGTCACGCCGGCCAGAGCACGCGTGACATCCCCGCCGAACAGGCCTCGCGCGCCATAGGTCTTGGTGACATCGCGCGCCTCGACGATGAACGGTTGCTTATTCGCGGGCCGCGCCGGCGGCGGTACGAGCTTTGGCACCGCGGCGATCAAGGCCCTGGTATAGGGATGGCCCGGCGCGCCGAGCACGGCGGCGGCCGTGCCGCGTTCGACCAAAGTGCCGCGCTGCAGCACCGCGACTTCATCGGCAATATCGGCGACGACGCCGAAATCATGCGTGATGAAGAGAACAGATGTGCCGTGCTCGCGCTGCAGCTCGCGGATCAGATAGAGGATTTGCGCCTGGGTCGTGACGTCGAGCGCCGTCGTCGGCTCGTCGGCGATCAACAGGCGCGGACTGAGCAGCAAAGCCATGGCGATCATCGCGCGCTGGCGCTGCCCGCCGCTCAATTGGTGGGGAAACGAACGGATGATGCGGCCGGGTTCCGGCAGATGAACGCTGTCGATCAATTCGAGCACGCGGGCGCGGCGTGCGGCTTTGCCGAGCTGCGTATGGATGCGCAGTACTTCATCGAGTTGGCGGCCGATCGTGTGCAACGGGTTCAGCGCCGTCATCGGTTCCTGGAAGATCATGCCGATTTTTGCGCCACGAATGGCGCGCATCTTGTCTTGCGGCGCGATGGCGAGGTCCTGGCCTTCGAACAGGATGCGGCCGCTCCCGACGCGCACATGCGGGCGGGGCAGCAGGCCCAGGATCGAACGCGCGACGAGCGATTTTCCGGATCCGCTCTCGCCGATCAGGCATGTCACTTTGCCGGCGCGCAACACGAGATCGACATCGCTCACCGCATTGGCCCGGTCGGCGCCGGGCGGCAATGCAATCGTGAGTTTTTCAAGTTCGAGAACGGTCTCGCTCATCGTTCACGCAGCCTTGGATTGAGGGCTTCGTTGAGCCCATCGCCAATGAGATTGATGCCAAGCACCGTGAGCAGGATCGCGATGCCCGGAAAGGTGCAGATCCACCAGGCCGAGCGCAGCACCGCGCGTCCCGCGCTGATGATCAAGCCCCAGCTCATGACATTGGGGTCGCCGAGGCCTAGAAACGCCAATCCGGCTTCGAGCAGAATCGCGGTGCCGATCAGCAGCGAGCCGACCGCGATGACGGAGGAGGCGCAGTTCGGCAGCATATGATTGAATATGATGCGCGCATCGCTGGCGCCGAGGCCCGCGCAGGCCTGTACGAATTCGCGGCCGCCGAGCGAGACGAACTCCCCGCGTACGAGCCGCGCGATACTTGGCCAGGAGACGGCGGCGATTGCGATGATCTCGCTGCTGACCGAGGGTGAGAGAATCGCGACGATCAACAAAGCGAAAATGAAGGCCGGGATGGTTTGGAAGAATTCCGTTATCCGCATCAGCACGGTCTCGGTCATCCCGCGATAGTAGCCGGCCATCCCCCCGACCACCGCGCCGAAGACAATTGCGGCGAGGGTCGCACCGACACCGATGATCAGCGAGGTGCGCGCGCCGTAAGCGATTTCCGCCGCGACGTCGCGGCCGAGCGTGTCGGTGCCGAGCAGAAAGCGGCCGCCCGGCGGCTGCAGGGCGGGTCCGACGAGCTTGAACGGATCATCGGGGTAGATGACCGGCGTGAGCACGACGAGCAGGAAAAGGCACAGCAGCACGGCCGCGCCGAACAGAGCCATCCGGTTGCGCGCGAACCGCGCGAAGCCCGCCCGCATGTTAAATCTCCATGCGGGGGTCGAGCATGAAATAGATCACGTCGACGGCGAGGTTGATGACCACGACCAGACAGGCCGAGATGAAGAAGATGGCGAGAATCAGGTTGAGGTCGCGCGATTGCAGCGCGTTGAAGGCAAGCGTGCCGATGCCGGGCCAGCCGAACACCGTTTCCACGACGATGGAGCCGCCGATCAGGTTGCCGGCCTGAACGCCGGCAAGCGTCACGACAGGCAACAGCGCATTGCGTAGTACATGACCTGTCATGATGCGGCGCTCCGTCTGGCCCTTGGCGCGCGCCGTCGTCACATAATCCATCCCGGTTTGCTCTAAAATGGACGCTCGCATGAGGCGCGCATAAAGCGCGAGGTAAAACAGCGCGAGCGAGACGGCGGGCATCACGAGATGACGGCCGATGTCCCAAACCTCGGCCCACCCTTCGTGACCGGCGCCGACCGTGTCGAACCCGCTTGTCGGCAGCCAGCCGAGGCCGATCGAAAAGATCACGATCATCATCAGCCCGAGCCAGAACCCGGGCGTCGCATAGGCGACGAGGCTTATCAGCGAAATAACATTGTCGCGCCAGGAATTGCGCCCTGTCGCGGCAACGAGGCCGAGGATGATGCCGAGCGCCAAAGCGGTGCCGAAGGCCGTCAACATGAGCAGGCTCGTTGGCCCGAGCCGTTCGAGAATCAGGCTGCTGACATCGGCGTCGTTGCGGTAGGAATAGCCGAGGTTGAAATGCGCCAGGTTCGAAACATAGGTCAGGAACTGCATGCCGAGCGATTGGTCGAGGCCGAATTTATGGCGCAGCTCGTCCATATATTCAGGCGTCGCCGCGCCGCTCTCGCCGGCGAGCACGGAGGCCGCGTCGCCGGGCGCGAGATGGATCAACAAGAAGTTGAGTACAATGATGCCGCAGATCACCGGCAGCGCGGTGAGAAGACGGTATCCCACATAGCGGGCGAATCGCATGGTTTACTTTTCCAGCCAGGCCCGTTCGAAAGCCTGCTGCGTGCCAAGCGGCCCGGTCGTGTGATCGTGAAGCTTTCGATTGAAGACCGAGACGTATTGCACGTCGATCAGCCAGACAAGCGGGCAATCCTCGGCGAGGATCTGCTGCGCCTTTTTGTACAGCGCGGCGCGCTTGCCGTGGTCCGGCTCGCGCATGGCCTCGTTAAGAATATCGTCGAATTCCGGATTGGCATAAAAGCTGTTGTTGACGAAGGTCACACCCTTGCGGATCTGCGACGTTAGATACTGCTTGTTGAGACCATAGACCGGATCGACACCCTGGCTCAGGAAGGGCTCGTTCATGTCGTAATCGTAATTGGTATAAACGCGCCGCAGCCAGGTGGCGGTGTCTTCCGAGCGTAGCGTCAGATCGATCCCGACGATCGCGAGCGCCTGTTTCAAATATTCGGCCTGGCGCAGCCATTGCTCGCCGAATGAATTGACTTCGAGATGAATGCCGAAGCGCATGCCGTTCGAGCCGCGCGGCAGGCCCGCGCCGTCGAGCAGCTTGTTGGCAATCTCGAGACGGTCGGGCACATCGTAATTGCGCACATCATCGGTATAGAACCCGACGGTCTTGAACAGCCTGCTGAGCGGGCCTGTGGCCGGCTGGCCGTAACCATACATGACATCGCGCAGGATCACCTTGCGATCGATCGCATAAGCGATTGCCTGGCGCACTTCTTTCTTGTCGAGCGGCGGATGGTTGGCATTGAGTTCGAGCACGCTCAAGGCGGGCGTCATCTCATAGCCTTTCATCGTCGTATCGAGGATCGGATTGCTCTTCATCCGCGCGAGATCGGCGTAATTGACGGCGCTGTAGCCGGCGAAATGCGCCTCGCCGGTCTCGAGCGCGGCAGAGCGCGTCGCGGCATCGGGGATGAAACGCGCGATGATATGGTCGAGATAGGGCAGCCCCGGCTTCCAATATTTGTCGTTGCGGTCGAGCCGCACGAACTGTCCGCGGTCCCATTGCCCGAATTTGAACGGCCCCGTGCCAATGGGCTTGTTGGCCGTCGGATTCTGCAGGACCGGCGTTCCTTCGAAAACCGATTTGCACATGATCGGGAGATCGCGGCCGGCAAGCGCCTTCATGAGATAGGGCGCGGGATTGGCGAGACGTAGAATCGCAGTCATTGCGTCCGGGGTGTCGACGCCCGTCAGCTCGGCAAGCAGGAGCGGGGCGAAGGGGTGATATTTCTTCAAAATCTCCATGAAGGAGAATTGGACGTCGGCGCTCGTGAAAGGATTGCCGTTATGAAAGAAAACGCGTTCGCGCAGCTTGAAGGTAATGGACTTGCCGTCGGGGGCGGTCTCCCAAGAGGTCGCGAGACTGGGTTGAGGATTCTGATCCCAGTCGTAGGTCACAAGACCTTCGTAAATCTGGGTGGCGATGGGCGGAATGTTGCCGGCGGTGACGGCATAATGAGCGAGCGTCGAGGGCTCGGGCTGCACGATCATGACCATCGTGCCGCCCCGCACCGGTTCATCGGCCTTGGCGAAACCGTTGGAGAAGATGGTGCCGGACGATGCGGCCAACCCGAGGGGCAAAGCCAGAGCGGTACGGCGTGAGATCTTATTCGAAGGCGAATCGTCAACCAAAATTGCGAGCTCCTCAATGGAATGGTGCTCACAATAAAGCAATTGGCGTGCCACCTTTGCCGCCCCGACAGCCGGCGCCACGCCGATCACTCGAATGTTTACAAAACGTGCTCCTCAAAAAGTGAAGGACACCGGACCTTCATGGCTTGTCGCCGGAGGTCAACCTCGCTTATGCCGCACGAATCGCCGGATCGCTCTTTTCAGTAATCTGGCCTCCGCCGCAGCTGGCGGCCGATGTTGTATCGGACTACGCAGGGCAAATGTGCTGCGCTGCGAGTTCAGCTGCAACGTCGAGCATGATGTGTCAGCCAAGACATTCGAGACAAGGCCGAAATCATTGGATTTCCGTATCGGGATTATTCATATCCGTCAGTGATAACGAGCAAAATCTACTGATTTCCTCTTACCTATACGTCTGTTTTGGCGCTCAAATTTGACCCCCGCATTGCCTCACCCAGAATGTTACTGGACAACTTCTCGCTGATGACTGGGACGGCGCCACCGAATCGGCTCGGTGGCCTCTATGGCGGGAAAGATCAGCATGGGCGCGCGGCGTGAGGTGGTGTCGGCGGTGATGGAGCGTTAGACGTCTCTTGCAGTCATTCCTTGCGTTCGCGCGCCGCAAATCCATTCGCTGGTTTGCAGACGTCACCAATCTGTGGACCCGTAAGATGAATTACGGCCACCCGCGGACGCTGTCTTTCCTCGGAGTGATCGCCTCAAAAATCGACGGAGTTGCTTAGGTTACGCCAGTGATCGATTTCGCGAAGACGCTGTTCGTCCGCGGCCTCGATCGCTCGCACGGCATCGCTGCCAAGCGCGACCCGGAGCGGAGGTTCGTCCATGGCGACGAGTGTCATAATCACCGACGCGGCCTTGGCAGGATCACCTGGCTGATTGCCATGATATTGTCGCTGCATCCGAACGGTCGCGCCGACCACGGCATCATATTCGGGGCGGCCCTCAGGAGAATTGTCGGAAGAGCGAGCAAAATCGGTGCGCAGTCCACCGGGTTCTACAATGGTGACGTGTACACCGATCAGTTTCATTTCGCGTGCGAGCGATTCCGAGAAGCCTTCCACACCCCATTTTGCGGCCGAATAGGCGGCTCGCGCAGGTGCGCCGATTCGGCCGCCGGTCGATGAGACCTGAATGATATGCCCTCTGCGCTGGGCGCGAAAAATCGGAATAGCGGCTTTCGTGACGATGATCGTTCCGAGCAGATTGGTTTCAATCTGGCTCCGAAACGAGGCAAGCGGTGTTTCTTCGACGGATCCCAGCTCGCCGTATCCGGCATTGTTGACCACAACATCCAGCCCGCCGAAGGACTGCTTTGCCAGATTGATCGCATCATATGCGCTCTGGTCGTCTGTGACGTCGAGGTCGGCAACCCGGACCAAGTCACCGTATTGTTCCTGCAGATATGTCAGCTCTTTTGAATTGCGCGCAGTCGCTATAAGGCGATGGCCGGCTGAAAGCACGGTTTCCGACATCGCTTTGCCGAGCCCCTTGGAGCATCCGGTAATCAACCAAGTCTTCATAACGTCTCCACTTCATACGGAATTGGTCAGGCGGGATTGCAGCCCGAACTGCGAAAACTGCGGTTGAGCCGCTAGATTTCGATAGGGATAGCTAATCCGTCGGGTGCACCGCTCCCATGGCTCTCATGGGATCCCTGACTAACACCTTGGTCGTAGTCCGCTGCCTTTGAAGACGATAGGCCCTTGCCGCGATTCCAAGGATCGTCCGCGAATGCGAGTGGCGGAAACGCGCCTTCATGCCAGTGAGCCCACCAAGATCGAAGGATAATAGGAAGGGCTTGGGGCGGCCGGAGCCGCGCGGGGCAGATTCCGCAACCGCAAAATCTGGAGAGGTTCTGATGGATAACGATTTCAACGAAAAACGACGACATTTGCTTGGAGCCGCGGCCGCAACATTTGCGTTCGCTCAGCTTGGCTCGAGTGCGGCAGAAGCCAAATCGGTCAAGGCATCGACGAATAACAGGGTACCGGCGCAATATGGCTCGCTCAAGCAGATCGATGCGGGTGTGCTCAATGTCGGCTATGTCGATGCGGGGCCTGCGGAGGGCCCGGTGGTTATCCTGCTGCACGGCTGGCCGTATGACATCCACGCGTTCATTGAGGTCGCGCCAATCCTGACGGCAAAGGGGTTTCGGGTGATCATTCCGCATCTGCGCGGCTATGGGACAACGCGATTTCTATCCGGCGATGCGCTTCGCAATGGCCAGCAGGCTGCCCTTGCAGTCGACGCCATTGCCCTGATGGACGCTCTCAAGATCGAGAAGGCGCATCTGGCCGGCTTCGACTGGGGCGCGCGAACCGTCAACGTCGTCGCCGCAATGTGGCCGGAGCGCTGCAAGTCGATGGTGTCGGTGAGTGGCTATCTCATCGGCAGCCAGGAGGCGAACAAGATGCCGCTGCCGCCGAAGGCCGAACTGCAATGGTGGTATCAATATTACTTCGCCACCGAGCGTGGCAGGGCGGGGTACGACAAGTATCGTCACGACTTTGCCAAGCTGATCTGGCAGATCGCGTCCCCGAAATGGCAATTCGACGATGCGACCTTCAATCGAAGCGCTGCCTCTCTTGAGAATCCTGACCATGTCAGCATCTCGATCCATAATTATCGCTGGCGCCTCGGTCTAGCCGAGAGCGAAGCGAAGTATGGCGAGTTGGAAAGGAAGCTCGCCGCAGGGCCGGCAATTTCTGTTCCGACCATTACGCTCGAAGGAGATGCTAACGGCGCGCCGCATCCCGACAGCAATGCCTATGCGAAGAAGTTCTCCGGCAAGTATCAGCATCGGCTGATCAAGGGCGGTATCGGTCACAATCTTCCGCAGGAAGCGCCGCAGGCGTTTGCTTCCGCGATCATAGATGTCAGCCAGTATTAGGTTCGTCCGGCGACATCGCCCGTAACTCAAATCTGGACGCCGAGCGCGGCGAGCGTTGCAGCATGGCCGCCGTCGCAATGCGTGAGCATCAGACTTGCGACTTCCACGGCGGCTTGCTGCGCACGCCGCGCAGGTGCGTCACGCCGTTATCGACGTGGCACCCGCGTCGAATGAGAATGTCCCCGACCAACCGTAGGCGGAGTTCTGCCCCTGAAAGCTCGTGCTTGTCGAATAGGTGTCGACGGCGTGAGTACTGGTAGGCGTGGCGCTGCCGGCCTTGGCGTCTTCCTGGATCGAGAGCAAGAATTGTTGAAGCGCATTCGTCATCGCCTGCTTGGCCATATCCGGCGCAGCGGATTGCCCCGGCTTGAAATACATATCCTGACCCGCCGGCTGAAGAAACCCGTAGCGGAATTCGCCCTTGATCGTTCCGCTCCCGCCCTCCGTGCTGACCGGGATTTCGAAGGGCACGCCACTTTGCAAGTCGCC
>DATDMA010000459.1:0-6597 GCA_036519015.1 Pseudolabrys sp.
TTTTGCAAATCGTTCTCAAGCATGACGAATTCCGGCCGAGCGTTTCGGATGGCGAGCGGGCCGACGTCTACCGCTCGCGCCTGCGCGGCTTCATTCCGCATCTCTCGGAACGTGAAATCGAAATATGCTCGGAAATAGTCCTTGGGCGGACGTCGGAGGCAATTGCGAGCAAACTCGGCGTCAGCATCAACACGGTCCTGACGCACCGGAAGCGCGCTTACGCCAAGCTTGCGATTTCAAGCCAGAACGAACTGTCGCGTATCGTGCTTCAGTAGCCGCCAGGGCGGCATTCACATGAACATGTGAATGTGGCGGAGGGCTGCCACACACTAAGTTGCGCGACCACGCGCGGCGCAGGATTTGGCGTGCCGGAATTTCTCAAGGGGAAAACATGTCATTAAGCGGAAAGGTTGCCGTCGTCACGGGAGCCAGCAGCGGTATTGGCGCCGCTACGGCGAAGGCGTTCGCAGCCGCTGGTGCGACGGTGATCGTCGGCTACAACAATGGACGCGATCGCGCCGAGGCCGTTGCCAGTGCCCTGAACGGGACCGGCCACAAGGCGGTGCAACTGACACTGGAAGATGGCAACAGCGTCGTTGAGTTCGCGGGTAAGATCGGTGTCCACCACGACAAAGTCGACATTCTCGTCAATTCGGCGGGCTTTACCGTACCCGTGGCGCACGCCAATCTCGACGGTCTGACCGACGATCTCTTCGACCGTATGCTGATCGCCAATGTGCGCGGACCGTTCTCCGTCATTCGCGCGCTTGCCCCCCGCCTCAAAGCGAGCGGCGACGGCGTCATCATCAACATATCATCAGTATCGGCTTATACCGGCTCGGGCAGCAGCATCGCCTACTGCGCGAGCAAGGCTGCGCTCGACACGATGACCATTTCGCTAGCCCGTGTTCTGGGCCCGGAGGTTCGCGTCATGACGGTCGCGCCAGGGGCCGTCGCGACGGATTTTGTGGCGGGACGTGATCGCGCGGCGCTCGAAAAGATCGGGACCAGCGCAGCATTGAAGCGTGTCATCGAGCCAGAAGATGTTGCAACCGCCATCATGGCGTGCGTGACCGGCCTGAAGACCACGACCGGCGCCCGGATCGTCATCGACGGCGGACGTTCGATCGGCTGACATTTGGAGGAGGCGAATGCCTCCTCCTGCTACTTAAGCGCCTCGATAATGCGAAGATCGCGTTCGGCACCGCCATCAAAAGCTTTGAGGGCGGCCTGGTAGGCAGGGCTGTCGTGGCACGCCATGGCCGCAGCCACGCTTTCGAACTCAATGAGTACCGTCCGCTCTTTCAGGCCGGCTTCGTAACTGGCCGACGCGACGCCCCGCGCCAATACCTTGCCGCCAGCCGCCACAATGGCGGGGCCGGCAAGTTTGCCGTAGGTCGCCATCTTGTCAGGATCGTTGATCTTGCGGACGCAGGAAACCCAGTAACCCTTCGGAATATCTATCAACTCCATAAATCAAGCGTGCGATTAGTTCGCCGCCTTGGTGAGACCCGTCTGCTCCAATATCCGCTTCCACTTGTCGGAGTCGGCCTGGACGAACTTCTTGAAGGCCGCGGCATCCATTCCCTGCGCTTCAATGCCTTGCCGCTTGAATGCGGCTTGCACAGGTTCTTTGGCGAGCGCGGTCAGGACGGCATCGGAGAGACGATCGACCACGTTGGCAGCTGTGCCTGGGGGTGCGAGCAGCCCCATCCAAATGCTGATATCGAAATCGGGCATGCCGAGTTCAGGCATTGAAGGAACGTTTGCGAGGAAATCGGTCCGCTTGCTCTGTCCGACCGCGAGGGCAATTAACTTGCCGTCGTTCACATAGGGCGCCACGGTAATCGCCGCGCCCCACATGAGATTGATCTGGCCGCCGAGCACGTCGGTCAGCGTCTGGTTCGATCCCTGATACGGCACGGAGACGATCTTTGTCCCGGCTTGCAGATTGAACATCTCGACGCCCATGTGTGCCGCCGTCCATTGGCCGGATGTGCCGAACGTGAACGCGCGCGGAGTGGCCTTCGCAGCCGTAACGAGGTCCGCAAAGGATTTTGGTTTGATCGACGGATTAGCGACCAGGACGTTCGGCACCGAGCCGACGAGAGCGACTGGCTGCAGCTTCGTTGCGAGATCAAACCCCGAGTTGTCGCGCGCGGGATAAAGCGTATTTGCGACGGTCGCCATGAAAAGCGTTTTGCCGTCATTCGACGCACGTGCCACATGTTCGGCGGCGAGCATGGAACTGTTGCCCGGACGATTTTCGACAATCACCGGGACGCCGAGATCCTGCTCCATCTGGTGTCCGAGGACGCGCGCCGCCACATCCGCGGTCGAGGACGGGCCGAACCCGATGATGATCCGGATCGGCCGGTTGTCCGATTGGGCGAGAGCGCCGTGAGCGCCGGCAAAGCTCAAGAGCACGGCCCCGAAAAATGTCGTTTTGAGGATTGTGCGCAGCATCGTCTCCACCCAGGTGTTATTGTAATTGGGGTCATTTGCAGACGGCGGCGGGCCGTCGTCATTCACAAGATGATGTGACCGGAACGCCCGATGGCGGATGGTACCCTGTCGTCGCTCCATAACGACACGGGATCGCCTATGGAATCGGTACCGGACCTGCGCGAGCGCGGCGCAAAACGGCTGAAGGAAGTGCTCGGTCGGGACTTCGCCGAGGTCGAAGGCACGCTCGGCAAGCTTTCGCCGCAGGCCGCAACCTACATCATCGAAACGGTTTTCGGCCAGATTTATCAGTCCTCGGCGCTCGACGCGAAAACGCGGCAGATCGTCACGATCGCGGCGTTAGCGACGCTCGGCGGCACCCGCGCAATCAAAGCGGCACATCGCCGACGGCGTTCGCGCCGGACTGCGCGAGGACGGGATCGTCGAGGTCATGGTCCAACTCATCCCTTATGTCGGCCTTGTTGCTGCAGCCAACGGCGTAACGGCCTGCAAGGAAGCCTTCGCCGGCAACACGCGCTGAACGGCACCACGACTTTACGCGCTCAATTGGCTGCGGCGCCGCAACCAATCAAATCAAGCACGGGAAACATCGCATCATGAACATTCCGATTTCCGGAAAGATCGAGGCTCAGTCGCGGGGCGGACAGCCGAGCATTTTCCCAGGCTATATGTCCGGTTTCGGCAATGGCTTTGAGACCGAGGCGCTCCCTGGTGCACTTCCGATCGGGCGCAACTCCCCGCAGCGGTGCCCGTACGGGCTTTTCGCGGAACAGCTGTCCGGTTCGCCTTTCACAGCGCCACGCCAGACGAATGAGCGCACATGGCTCTATCGCATCCGCCCATCGGTGGCGAATTGGGGCGAGTTCACAGCGCTTGAGGCCGAGCACTGGCTGAGTGCGCCGTCGCCGGAGGCGACGATCCCGATCTCGCCGGCGCGCTGGTCGCCGGTGCCGATGCCGGAGAAGCCGCTAAATTTTGTCCATGGCGTTCACACGATGACAACCGCCGGAGACGTTTTCGCGCAGAGCGGCATGGCGGCACATCTCTATTTCGTCAACCGCTCGATGGTCGACGAATATCTCTACAACGCGGACGGAGAGATGCTCATCCTGCCCCAGGAGGGCGGGCTCAAGCTTTGCACCGAATTCGGGGTCATCGATGTTACTCCCGGTGAAATGGCGGTGATTCCGCGCGGCGTCAAAATGCGGGTCGAACTGCTTGGCGGGCCGTCGCGCGGTTATATTTGCGAGAATTACGGCGGCGCTTTTGCGTTGCCGGAGCGCGGGCCAATCGGTGCCAACTGTCTGGCAAATCCGCGTGATTTCATGGTGCCGCAAGCTGCATATGAAGACCGGGATGTCGCCTCGAAGCTCTATGTCAAATGGGGCGGGCGGTTCTGGATCTCCTATATCGAGCATTCCCCGCTCGACGTCGTCGCGTGGCACGGTAATTACGCGCCTTACAAATACGACTTGCGGCGCTATTCGCCGGTTGGGCCAATCCTCTTCGACCACGCCGACCCGTCGATATACACCGTCCTCACGTCGCCTTCCGGTACGCCCGGTACTGCGAATGTCGATTTCGTCATCTTCCCGGATCGCTGGATGGTCGCGGAAAATACGTTCCGTCCGCCCTGGTACCACATGAACGTCATGAGCGAGTTCATGGGATTGATCTACGGGATGTACGACGCCAAGGCGACCGGCTTCGTCCCCGGAGGTTCGTCACTGCATAACTGCATGTTGCCGCACGGCCCGGACGGTGAGTCGTTCTTGCGCGGTACCAATGCCGAATTGAAGCCTCATAAGCTGGAAGGAACGCTCGCGTTCATGTTCGAGAGCAGACTTCCGCAGCGCGTCACGCCTTATGCGGCGAGTTTGAAAGAGATGCAGAATGAATATGCCTCCTACGGCAAGAGCATCCCAAAGACATTCGATCCGACGAAACCATAATCGCCATGCTGGATCACACGCATGACGGCAGCCGCACAAGCTGGCTCGCGTCCGCCAATGGGCACGCCGATTTCCCCATCCAGAATTTGCCCCTCGGCAGTTTCGGCGCGCCGGGCAAGAGGAGACGCATCGGCGTTGCGATTGGTGACAGCATTCTCGATCTCACAGGCCTGGCCGAAGGCGGCCTTGTTTCGGACAATTGCCGCGCCGCGATCCTCGCATCAACGGACGGCACGCTGAACGCGCTATTCGGCGCGGGTGCCTCGATCCGCAAGGCGATCCGCGCG
This sequence comes from Pseudolabrys sp., assembly GCA_036519015.1. Lineage (GTDB taxonomy): Bacteria > Pseudomonadota > Alphaproteobacteria > Rhizobiales > Xanthobacteraceae > Pseudolabrys. The sequence goes on from DATDMA010000459.1 coordinate 4,706, forward strand.
GAAGTCTTTGCGTTACTGGAGCGAGGATCAACGCGGGGCGGCGCTATCGAGCCGTTACTGAACAGCGCCTCGCAATGCGTCATGCATCTGCCTGCCGCCATTGGCGGCTACACCGACTTTTTCGCCGGTATTAACCACGCCCGAAACGCAGGAAGTCTTTTCCGTCCAGAAAGTCCGCTGCTGCCGAATTACAAATACGTTCCGGTTGGCTATCACGGGCGGACGTCGTCAATTCGGGTTTCGGGCGCGATGGTGCGCCGGCCACAAGGTCAGATCAAAGCGCCCGATGAAGTGGCTCCGGTTTACCGTCCATCGGGACGCCTCGATTATGAGCTGGAGCTTGGTTTCTGGATCGGCCCAGGCAACGAACTCGGCCACACGGTGCCGATCGCGAAAGCGCGCGATTATCTGGCGGGCGTCTGCCTTTTGAACGACTGGTCTGCGCGCGACATTCAGGCCTGGGAATACCAGCCGCTCGGCCCGTTTCTCGCCAAGAATTTCGTATCGACGATCTCGCCTTGGGTCATCACGCCGGAGGCGCTGGCACCGTTCGAGAGGCCGCAGCCGTCGCGTCCTGAGGGAGACCCTGCGCCACTGCCGCACCTTCTCGATACCGCCGATCAGGCGAGCGGCGCTTTTGATATAGTCCTGGAAGCGCAACTCGTGCCTGCCAATGGTGATGGCGCGGCCCACACGCTTTCCAAATCCAGCAGCCTTTCGCTGTACTGGACCATTGCGCAAATGATTGCCCATCACGCCTCGGGCGGGTGCAATCTTGAACCTGGTGATCTTGTTGGGTCTGGGACGATCTCGGGCGAAACGCCCACGAGCTTCGGAAGCCTTTTAGAGCTTACACGTGGTGGAAAAGAGCCTCTGAGTCTCGCCGACGGGCAAACGCGCACCTTCCTTCAGGATGGCGACACGGTTGTCTACACCGCACACTGTGAACGTGCTGGCTTCGCGCGCATCGGCTTCGGCGAATGTCGCGGCACGATCGCGTCTACATCCTAGGGGATAAGGACGATCGCGCCCATCGTCTTGCGGGATTCCAGTTCGGCGTGAGCAAGTGGGGCGTCGCGCAAGGCATACTCCCTTGTGACATCGGCACGAATCCGCCCCGAGATAATCATCTCGAAAAGATCATTCGCTGTCGCAACCAACTCTTCGCGGGTCAACGTATAGTCAGGCAGGCTCGGATGAGTGAGATAAATCGAGCCTAATTGACCGAGGCGTCGCGGCGGAACGGGGTCGGGGTCGCCCGACGCCTCGCCGAACGAGATTAAAAGGCCCCGGCGCCGCAGGGAGCGCGCCGAAAACTCGAAGGTCGCCTTGCCGATGGAATCATAGACGGCATCCACGCCGTCGCCATTCGTCAGTTGCGTTACTTCGCCACTGAAGTCGCTTCCTGACATCACTACATGGTCGCAGCCGTTTCGCTTGGCTGCCGCGAACTTATCTTGGCTGCCGACGGCGCCGATGACCATGGCGCCAAGATGTTTGGCCCATTGGCAGAGGATAGTGCCGACACCGCCCGCCGCTGCATGGACCAGGATGCGGCTTCCCGGGCCGACACGATAGGTCTCGCGCACGAGGTAACGTGCGGTCATGCCGCGAATCATCATGCTCGCCGCCTGGCGGTCGCTGATGCCATCCGGCAGCTTCACGGCGCGTGCTGCAGGCACCAAACGCATCTCGGCATAGGCGCCATCCGGGCCAGCGACGCATACGATCCGGTCGCCGAGGGCGAAGTCACTGACATTCGTGCCGATGGCATCGACGGTTCCTGCCGCTTCAAGCCCGAGGCCGCCCGGCAGTTTGGCCGTATGAAGTCCATTGCGGATCAAGACATCGCGATAATTTACCGCAACGGCCGTGTGCCGGATGCGAAGCTG
>DATDMA010000460.1:0-2893 GCA_036519015.1 Pseudolabrys sp.
TCGCAACCATAAAGAAAAAGCCGGCCAAAGAGCCGGCCGCACATAGCTTCGCCCTGGGAGGAAGCACATGGACCGACGCCGTTTCGTCGCCGGCAGCGCCGCTATAGCCGCGGGCCTCGCCATCAAGCCGGCATTCGCCGATGATAATTATCCGTCGCACGCGATCACCGTCATCAATCCGTTTCCCACCGGCGGCGCATCCGACGTGGTGACGCGCCCGCTCGCGGCGGTGCTCGAGCCGATCGTCAAGCAGCCGGTGGTGATCGACACCAAGGCGGGCGCGGCCGGCGCGGTGGGCGCGCAGGTCGCCGCCAATGCCAAGCCGGACGGCTACACGCTGCTCTCGCACATCACATCCATCTCCGGCTTCGCCGAAGTGGACAAACTGTTCGGCCGGCAGCCGAAGTTCACGCGCGCCGATTTCATCCCGCTGGCGCGCTTCGTCGCCGATCCGTGCGTGCTCATCGTCAACGACCAGCAGCCTTATAAGTCGCTGAAGGAGCTGACCGACGACGCCACGAAGCGGCCGGACGAGATCATCTTCTCGTCGTCGGGACTTTACGGCGCGCTGCACATTCCGATGGCGCTCTATTTGAAGGCGGCCGGTGGCTTGAAGATGCGCCACCTGCCGACCAACGGCGGCGGCCCGGCGCTCACCGCCTTCCTCGGAAACAATGCGCAGGTGCTGGTGTCGTCGGTGTCGGCCTGCCTCGCGCAGGTCAAGGCCGGCAAGGCGAAGCCGCTGGTGCTGTTCGGCGCCAACCGCTCGAAGGCGCTGCCCGACGTGCCGACGATGAAAGAGCTCGGCTACAACGTCGAATATTATCTCTGGGTCGGCATGTTCGCGCCCAAAGGCACGCCGGCGAATGTGGTCGCCTATCTGCGCACCAACATCCAGAAGGCCGCGAACACCGAGCAGTTCAAGACCGCGATGGCCAATCTCGGCCAGGATGTCGAATATCTCGATCAGCCGGAGTTCGCGGCATTTTGGGACGCGGACGCCGCGCGCATCGAAGATGCCGTGCGCGACATCGGCAAGGTGCAGGGGTAAGTGAGCGTGGCGACGCCCTCCGCGTCATGGCCGGGCTTGTCCCGGCCATCCACGTCTTGCTTTCTTTGCGCTGAAGACGTGGATGCCCGGCACAAGGCCGGGCATGACGAAACGAGAGGCCCTCGATGATCCTCCGCGCCGACCACGTAGCAGGTGCGGCGTTCGTCGCCTTCGGCGCGCTCATCATCGCGCTCAGCGGCGATCTGCCGACCGGCCGGCTATCGATGCCGGGTTCCGGCTTTCTGCCGAAGATCGTCGCCACGCTGACGATCATCTTCGGGCTGGTGCTGATTGTCCGCGCCGGCGAAAGCGCGCCCTTCGCCGAGTTGTCCTGGGGCGACGGCAAGCACGCTCTGATGGTCACAGCCATCACCGCCTTGGCCATCCTGCTCTACACGAGGCTCGGCTTCATCATCACCATGGCGGCGATGATGATCGCCCTGCTCATCGTGATCGAACGGCGAAAGCCCCTGTACGCCGCCGGCTATAGTATCGCGATCGTTTTGGTCACCTACGTTTGCTTCGTTTACGGCCTCAAGACGCCTCTGCCGGAGTTCGACTTCTAGGATCTCATTCGTGGAAAGCACGCTCATCAGCCTGGCGCATGGCTTCGCTGTCGCCTTCGAGCCCGGCAATCTCTGGTACGCCTTCCTCGGCTGCCTGGTCGGGACGCTGGTCGGCGTGCTGCCCGGCATCGGCCCGCTCTCCGGCATCTCGATCCTGCTGCCCGTCACGTTCGGCCTCAATGCGACCGAGGCCGTCATCATGCTCGCGGGCATCTATTACGGCTCGCAATATGGCGGCTCGACCACGTCGATCCTGATGCGCATTCCGGGCGAAGCCTCCTCGGTGATGACCTGCATCGACGGCAACGCCATGGCCAAGAAGGGCCGCGCCGGCGCGGCGCTGTGCATCGCCGCCGTCGGCTCATGGGTGGCGGGCACTTTCGGCGTGATCATGCTCACGCTGGTGGCGCCGCCGCTCGCAACGCTCGCGCTGAAATTCGGACCGCCGGAGTACACCGCTTTGCTGGTGCTCGGCCTGATCTTCCTCGCCTATATGTCGTCGACATCGCTGGTGCGCACGCTGCTGATGGCCTGCATCGGCCTGCTCCTCGGCATGATCGGCATCGACAACATGACCGGCCATTTCCGCTACAGCTTCGATCTCGCCGAGCTTGGCGACGGCATCGGCATCGTGCCGGTCGCGGTCGGGCTGTTCGGACTGGGCGAGATCCTGGCAACGCCGAGCCATAAGGTGGTCGGCGAGGTGATAGCGCCCAAATTCCGCGAACTGCTGCCGAACCGGCAGGAATGGCGCGAGGCGATGATGCCGATCGCGCGCGGCAGCGTGCTGGGCTTCATCATCGGCATCATTCCCGGCTCGGCACATATCATCTCGAGCTTTCTCTCTTATGCGCTGGAGCGGCGTCTTTCCAAGCACCCCGAAGAGTTCGGCAAGGGTGCGGTGGCCGGTGTCGCAGGTCCTGAGTCGGCCAACAACTCGGCCTCCACCGGCGCTTTCGTGCCGATGCTGGCGCTCGGGATCCCGACCGGGCCGATCACCGCGGTGCTGATCGGCGCGCTGATGGTGCACGGCGTGAACTCCGGGCCGCAGCTCGTCACCGAGCATCCGGACGTGTTCTGGGGCTTCGTCGCTTCGATGTATGTGGGCAACCTGATGTTGCTCGCGCTCAATCTGCCGCTGGTCGGGCTGTTCGTGAGCGTGCTGCGCATCCCTTACGCCTATCTCTATCCGCTCATCATCATGTTCTGCATCGTCGGCGTCTACGAGGTGAGCCACTCCATCGTCGATGTGTGGATCATGCTGATCATGGGCGCA
>DATDMA010000461.1:0-2289 GCA_036519015.1 Pseudolabrys sp.
GTCTGCGGCGCAGCACTTCATGCTGCGCCGCGCCCGGGCCACTACCCTAACCTCACAACCGCCTTCTGTCTCTGCAGCGTGGCCTGGATCGCCTCGCGCAGTTCGCCGTAACGCTCCTTCGGCCATTGCGCGACGTGGATATCGGCGAGCAGCTTCGCCGACGTGCCGAACACCGCGATGCGGTCGCCGACGGCGATGGCTTCTTCCAGCTGGTGGGTGATCAGGATCGCGGTCGAGCCGCATTCGCGCGCCAGCGCCAGGAATGTCTCGCGCAATTCCGCCGCCGTCACCTCGTCCAGATGGCCGAAGGCTTCGTCCGCCAGCAAAATCTCCGGCTGCACCGAGAAAGCGCGCGCGATCGCCACGCGCTGGCGCATGCCGCCGGACAGTTCGTGCGGATAGGCATTGGTGAAACTGCCGAGCCCGAGCTTGTTCAGCCACATCAACGCGCGTTCGCGTTGCTCCGGCTCCGGCAGGCCGATTAGTTCGAGCGGCAGCTTCGCGTTATCGAGCGCAGAACGCCACGGCAGCAGCCGGTCCTGCTGGAACACGGTCGCCATCTTGCCGCGGAAATGGTCGAAGTCTCCGTAAGGCGTCTTGTCGCCGATATGGATCGAGCCCTCGGTCGGCGCCTCCAGCCCGATCATCAGGTCGAAGAACGTCGACTTGCCGCAGCCGGTCTGGCCGACGATGGCGATCACTTCCTTCGGCGCGATGGTGAGATCGAGCCGGTCGATGGCGACCACGGACTGGCCGCTGGTGGTCTGGCGAAACACCTTGCGCAGCCCGCGCACGTGGATCGGCGGCGGCCCGCTTCTCCCCTCCCCCTTGTGGGGAGGGGTAGGGGGTGGGGGTGATTGCATCGTCATAACGACCCCCACCCCGACGCACTTCGTGCGTCGACCCTCCCCACAAGGGGGAGGGTAAGAAAGAGCGGGCACCATCCGGTCATGTGCGCCACCGCAACAGGCGGGCTTCGACGCGCGCCACCAGCGCTTCGAGCAGGAACAACAGCGCCACCAGCACGATCGTCCAGGCGAATACGTCCGAGACCGAGAACAATTCCTGCGCCACCGACAACTGATGACCGATGCCGGTCACGGCGCCGACCAGCTCGGCGATGGTGACGACGCGGATCGCCAGGCTGATGTTCACCTTCCAGCTCGTGAAGATGGTCGGCACGATCGCCGGCAGCATCAGCTTGACGAAGAACTGCAGCGCCGTCGGCCGGAACGACCGCATCATGGAGCGCAGATCGCGCGGCACGCTGTGCATGGCGTCCAGCGTATCGACCAGGAACACCGGGCCGCACACCACCACCAGCACGAAGCCGATGCGGAACTCGACGCCTGGAAACCACAACACCGCGAACAGGATCCATGACACCACGGGCACCGCCATCAGGATGCGGATCATCGGATGCAGGTAGTTGTTGAGCGCCTCCGACCGATACATCGCCATCGCCAAAGCGAGGCCGAACACGAAGGAGGCGATCAACGCCGCGACGACACGCGCCAGCGTGACGACGATATCGATGGGCGTGATGGTCGCGATGCTGCGCGCGATGCGCAGCAGGCTGGGAATAGCGAAAGGCGGAATCCCAAGATAGGGCGCGAGATGCGACAGGATTTCCCAGACGATGGCGAAGACGAGGAGGGAAACGAAAGTCTGCCGCGGAAAGGCCAAGCTCGGGACAGACTTCGCGTGCTCCTCAGTCGAGATGCTCACGCGGCGTGCTCACGGCGCATACATGATCTTCTCGTCGGGCATCTTCTCATAGAAGCCGGCCTTCACGGCGCGCTGCATCATGTCGGTGATGGACTTCTTCGTCTCCGGATCCCAGGCCGGCTTGACGATCATCTGCAAACGCTTGCTCTCCACCGCGGCGGTGAGGATGCCCGGCGGCAGCTTGAGCGTCTCGTTGGCGATCTTGTCGGCAGCCGCCGTGTCCTTCTGCATCACGTCGGCGACGTCGGCGAGCGCGGCGAGCAGCATCTTCGGCCCGTTCGGCATGCGCTGGATCGCGTCGGCGCGCATGGCCGGTACGATCTCCCATCCGGCTTCGCCGGTGATTTCCTTCCAGCCTTCGGCGCCGTTGAAGATGACATGCCAGTCCGGATTCTGCTTGGCGATGATGCTGGCCAGCGGCTCAATCACCAGCGCGGCATCGACGCGGCTCGCCTCGAGTTGCGCGCGCGCCACCGCGAAGTTGGCGTTGACGACGGTGATGTCCTTGCCGAGGTCGATGCCCTTGGCGGTCGCGTACATCTTGACCACCTGGAATTGCGA
>DATDMA010000462.1:0-3026 GCA_036519015.1 Pseudolabrys sp.
TGACGCCGGCGTCGGTCGCCTGCGCCGAGAGCACCACCGCGACGAGCAGCGTGAACGCATTGACGTGCTGCAACTCGCCCTTCGGCTCGGGATTGGCGGCCTGGAACCGGCGAAACGCCTCTTCGATCTCCGCGGGTTTCCATTGCGGCAGCACGCCATGCGCGGCCTTCACATCGGCCTTCGCGCGCTGCTTCTCCGGCTTGACCTTGGCCTTGCCCTTCGCCGCTTTAGCCCTACGTGCTGCTGATGTGGGGGCCGCAGCCTTGCGCGTCGCCTTTTTCGCCATCATCTCGGTATAATGACGCCCATGACTGCCGACAACGCCGACGACCTCGAACCCACGATCTTTTCGGCCGTGATCACGCCGCACCGGTCGCTCGGCCGCGTCGGCTTCCTGGTGCTGATGGGCCTGTTCGGCGGCGTCAGCTTCGTGGCCGGCATCCTGTTCCTGCTGATGGGTGCCTGGCCGGTGTTCGGCTTCTTCGGCCTCGATGTGCTGGTGCTTTACCTCGCGTTCCGCCTCAACTACCGGCACGCCGACGCCTATGAGGAAGTGAAGGTCACCTGCTCCGCGCTCACGGTGCGCAAGGTCAGCCACAAAGGCCGCGTGCGCGAATGGTCGCTCAATCCGCTCTGGGTGCGGCTGGAGAAAGTCGTGCAGGAAGAGTTCGGCATCGAGCGGCTCTTTCTCGTATCGCGCGGCCAGCAGCTCATCATCGCGACTTTCCTTGGGCCCGATGAGAAGGCGAACTTCGCCCTGGCGCTTGGCAACGCCATCGACGAGGCTAAACGGGGTCCGACAAGGACAGTGGTCTCTTAATCTTCCCCGCCCCCAAGCGGGGGAGGGATAAGCAAGGCAGAAATCGGGTGGTTGCCCGCCGACCCCCGGCCTAGATACGGTCCATGAACCTGGACCCTAGCCCCATGACCATTGACCAGCCGGCCCTGGCGATCCGCTTGCCCGAATTCGCTCCGCTCTCCACGGCGGCGGCGGATTACGACATCGTACGCCGGGCCATAGCCCACATCCGCGGCAACTGGCGCGCCCAGCCGGAGATCGAAACCATCTCCGACGCCGCCGGCGTCACGCCGACCGAGCTGCATCACCTGTTTCGACGCTGGTGCGGGCTGACCCCAAAAGCCTTCCTGCAGGCGCTCACGTTGAACTCGGCGCGCGATCTGCTGCGCTCCTCGGCCAGCGTGCTCGACACGGCCTACGAGGTCGGCCTCTCCGGCCCCAGCCGCCTGCACGACCTGTTCGTCACGCACGAAGCCATGTCGCCCGGCGAATGGAAGACCGGCGGCGAAGGCCTCACCGTCACCTACGGATTCCATCCCTGCCCGTTCGGAATGGCGCTGGTGATGACGACGCCGCGCGGCCTTGCGGGCCTTGCGCTCGCCGATGCAGGCAAGGAGCGCGCCGCGCTGCGCGACATGCGCGCGCGCTGGCCGAAGGCGCGTTACGTCGAGGACTTCGCGGCGACGGCAGCGACCGGACGGCGCATCTTTGATTCGACGTTATGGCGTCCGGACCAGCCGCTGCGCGTGGTGTTGATCGGCACCGACTTCGAGGTGCGCGTGTGGGAGAAGCTGCTGACGATTCCGATGGGCAAGCTCACCACGTATTCCGATCTCGCCGCCAGCGCCGGCTCGCCGAAAGCCGCCCGCGCGGTCGGCGCCGCAATCGGCAAGAACCCGATCTGCTTCGTGGTGCCGTGCCACCGCGTCATCGGCAAGAGCGGCGAACTCACCGGCTATCACTGGGGCCTCACGCGCAAGCGCGCGATGCTCGGCTGGGAAGCCGGACAAGTGAGCGAAGCGGCTTAAACCGGCCACACCGGCGGATGCATGCCGAGCGGCACGGATGGTCGCGCCCAGCGCGGCGGCGTCTCGGACATCGTCGCCGGGTGCCGCACGGCGGAGAGGCGACCGAAACCGGAGTCGCTCTCTTCAAGGCAATCGCGCACGTCGTCGCGCGTCGGGTCCCTGGCGCGCAGGCCGCCTTCGACGCGGCCGAGCGAGCGCAACCAGAAGCCGGTCTGCGCCAGCGCGGCCCGCACATGCCAGCTTCCGCCCTCGCGGGAACGCCGCAGCAGCGCGCTCATGGTGGCGTAGGCGAGCAGATAGCCGGTCGCATGATCGAGCACCTGCGCCGGCAAGGGCTTCGGACCGCTTTCGCCGGCGGCCTCTGCTTCGGCGGCATTGAAGCCGCTCGCCGTCTGCACCAGCGAGTCGAAGCCGCGCCGTCCCGACCACGGGCCTTCGTGCCCATAGGCGGACAGCGTCACGTAAACGATGCCGGGCCGGATGCGCGCGACATCGCGCGGCCCATAGCCCAGTGCGGCGAGCCCGCCCGGCCGATAGCCTTGAACGACAACGTCAGCGTCGCGCAGCAGCGCCTCAAACGCGGCGCGGCCTTTGGCGTCATGCGGATCGACATGCGTCGACAGCTTGCCGCGGCCGGTGTCGATCACCAGCGGCGCGACGGACGGAAGATTGGGCGACGTCACCAGCATCACGTCGGCCCCGTGGGCCGCGAGCGTCAGGGTGCACACCGGGCCGGCGATGATGCGCGTAAGATCGAGCACTTTGATACCGGCGAGAGGGCGGTCGCCCTGCGGCCATTGCGGCGCGGGCGCGTCGCCGATGCCTTCGACCGACAGCAACGGCAGACGGTGCACCACTTGCCCTTGCGGATGCGCGTCCCATTCCGCAAACGAACGCATTGCCGTGACGACGAGACCCGCCTGCGCGGCGGCATCCTCGACGTCGAACGCCTTCCATCCGCGCAAGGCTTGCGCGACCGCGGCCCTGTCGTTGGCGCACGCGAGAAGCTTCAACACACCATCGCGATGGTGCGGAAAATTCGTGTGCAGCCGGACGTAACGGCCATCGCCGCATTGATAAGCGCCGGCGATCTTGTCCCATAGCTCAGGCGCGGGACCGCCATCGACGGTGAAATAGCGCTCGCTGCGGCTGGCGACGGCGGCCGCGCGCATGTCGACGCCGACGCGCTGCGCCTTGCC
>DATDMA010000463.1:0-6750 GCA_036519015.1 Pseudolabrys sp.
ACGCTGCTCGCCCAGCATATCGATCCGGCGGAGATGCTGGTCATGCCGGCGCCGTCGTCGTTCAGCCTCGCGGCCGCCCGGCTCGGATGGTCGCTGCCGGACACCGCGCTGGTGTCGTTGCATGGCCGGTCACTCGATCTGATCCGCCCGCATCTGCAGCCTGGCGCGCGGGTCCTGGCGCTGACGCCGGACGGTGCAGGGCCAAGAGCCTTGGCGGCCTTGCTGACGGACACCGGCTTCGGCGCGTCGCCTTTGACCGTGCTGGAAGCGCTCGGCGGCCCGCGCGAAAAGGTGCGCACGACGAACGCCGCCGGTTTCGACCTTGCCGATGTCCTTGCGCTTAATATCGTGGCGCTGGAGGTCGATGCTGGACCCGGCGCACGTGTGCTGGCGCGCGCCGCCGGTCTGCCGGATGCCTTGTTCGAGCATGATGGCCAGATCACCAAGCGCGAGGTTCGCGCGGTGACACTGTCGTCGCTGGCGCCAAGGCGCGGCGAGGTGTTGTGGGACATCGGCGCGGGCGCGGGCTCGGTTGCCATCGAATGGCTGCTCGCCGATCCGTCACTGCGCGCGATTGCGATCGAAGCGAGGCCGGATCGCGCGGCGCGTATCCGGCGCAACGCCGCGGCGTTCGGTGTGCCGACGCTCGAGATCGTCGAAGGCCAGGCGCCGCAGGCGCTTGCGGGATTGCCGCCGCCGCATGCGATTTTTGTCGGCGGCGGCGCCGGACATCCGGACATGCTCGATGTCGCGGTCGATGCGCTTCGCCCCGGCGGGCGGCTGGTCGTCAATGCCGTGACGCTGGACACTGAGGCGCTCTTGCTCGCACGCCATGCCACGCTCGGGGGCGAGCTCGTTCGCATTGCGTTGTCGCGGGCCGACCAGATCGGAGGCAAAACCGGATGGCGTCCGGCCATGCCGGTGACGCAATGGGTCTGGGTGAAGCTATGATCGTGGCCGGCATCGGTTGTCGTGCGGGCACAAGCGCGCCCGAGATCGAGGCCGCCATCACGGCGGCGCTGAAGGATGTTGCGCGCGCGGATGCGCGGCTGGACCTGATCGCGACCGTAGACGGCAAAGCGCAGGAGGCCGGCATCGCCGATGCGGCCCGCGCGCGCGGCGTTAAGCTGGTCATCGTGCCGCGGCACGAACTCGACGTGGCGGCAGCACAAGCTGTCACGAACTCGCCGCGCGTTCTCGCCTTGACGGGCCTTCCGTCGGTCGCCGAAGCGGCGGCGCTCGCAGCAGCAGGGCCGAACGCGCGATTGCTTGCGCCCCGTATTGCCGTCGGCCCGGCGACCTGCGCCATCGCGATCGGTGGAGACGCGACATGACCGTGCATTTCATCGGAGCGGGGCCGGGCGCCGCGGACCTCATCACGGTGCGCGGCCGCGATCTCATCGCGCGCTGTCCCGTGTGTCTTTACGCCGGCTCGCTGGTGCCGCGCGCGCTGTTGGACTATTGCCCCTCTGGTGCGCGCGTCGTCGATACCGCGCCGATGTCACTTGATGAAATTGAAGCGGAGTTTGCCGCCGCGCACGCGTCGGGCCTCGACGTGGCGCGGCTGCATTCCGGCGATCTTTCGATCTATAGCGCCTTGGCCGAGCAGGTCCGGCGTCTCGAGCGGCTGGCGATTCCCTATACGGTGACACCAGGCGTTCCCGCCTTTGCGGCAGCTTCTGCGGTGCTGGGTCGCGAGCTCACCGTGCCGGAACTGACGCAGAGCGTTGTGCTGACGCGCATGCCGGGCCGGGCTTCCGCGATGCCGGAGGGCGAGCGCCTCGCGGCGTTCGCTGCGACCGGCGCGACGCTGGTTATTCATCTCGCGATCCAGTCGATCGGCACGATTGTCGATGAACTGACGCCGCTCTACGGCGCCGACTGTCCAATCGCGGTGGTGGTGCGTGCGAGCTGGCCGGACGAGCGCATCTTGCGCGGCACGCTTGGCTCTATCCGCGCTCAGGTTGCGGCCGAGCCGATCGAACGCACCGCATTGGTGATGGTCGGGCGCGCACTCGCCGCCCATGATTTCCGCGAAAGCGCCTTGTACGATCCTGATTATCGCCGCCGCTTCCGCGGCGAACGAGCCTGACGTGGCGCAGATGACTCAACTCGACGCACTCGCGGCGCTACGCGGCTCGTTCCCCGTCCTGGATCCGGGGCAGGTGTGGCTCGTCGGGGCCGGCCCCGGCGATCCCGGCCTGTTGACGCTCGACGCGCTCGCCGGGCTCGCACAGGCCGATGTCATCGTGCATGACGCGCTGATCGATCGCCGTGTGTTGGCGCTCGCTGGTGCGCAGGCGCAACTTGAATACGCCGGCAAGCGCGGCGGCCAGCCGTCGACGCAGCAAACGGCGATATGCAATCACCTGATCGAACTGGCGCGCGCCCGGCGCCGGGTGGTGCGGTTGAAGGGCGGCGACCCTTGCATGTTCGGGCGCGGCGGCGAGGAAGCCGAAGCTCTGGCACGCGCAGGAATCCCCTACCGTATTGTCCCCGGCGTCACCTCCGGACTTGCCGCGCTCGCTGCGGCGTCGATCCCGGCAACGATGCGGGGCGTCAATCGCGGGATCATCTTTGCGACCGGCCATGCCGGACTGGATGAAGAATCCGAGTGGATAGCACTGGCGCGCACCGGACAGCCGATCGTGATCTACATGGCGATGCGCAATGTGCAGTCGATCGCCGCTGCGCTGTCACGCGGAGGACTTGCTGCGGACACGCCGGCGGCGGTGATCGTGGCGGCGACCATGGCTGATGAGCGCATTGTCATGTCGTCGCTCGCGCGGTTGGCTCGCGACGTCGAAGCGATCGGCGTCGATCTGCCCGGCCTGATCGTCATCGGCGACATCGTCAATGAGCGGGACAAACTCCTCCAGGTCGCCGCCGAAGCCGAGGTCGCACGGTGAGCGCACGCGGGTTCATCGTCTCGGCGCCGAGGTCCGGTTCGGGCAAGACCGTCGTCACGCTCGGGCTGCTGGCCGCGCTTGCGCGAAAGGGCGTCGCGGTGCGTGCGGCCAAGTCCGGCCCCGACTATATCGACCCGGCGTTTCATGCCGCCGCGACCGGCGCGCCGGGACTGAATCTCGATACCTGGGCCATGCCGCCGTCACTGATCGAAGCGCTGATCGCGGCTGCGGCGAGCGATGCCGAGATGCTCGTGATCGAAGGCGCCATGGGGCTGTTCGATGGCGTGCCGGGCATGTCCGGCCGCTCCGGCGCGGCCGCGGATCTGGCCGCGCACTTCAAGCTACCGGTGCTGCTGGTGCTCGACGTGTCGGGGCAATCGCAATCGGCGGCAGCCGTCGCCGCGGGCTTTGGCGCCTACGATCCGGCGGTCCGCATCGGCGGCGTCGTGCTCAATCGGTTGGGCAGCGACCGGCACCGCACGCTGATCGCGGATGCGCTCAAGACGCGCGGCATTCCGGTGCTCGGCGCCATTCCGCGTGATGACACGCTGGTGCTACCGGAACGGCATCTCGGCCGGGTGCAGGCGAGCGAGCATGCCGACTTGGCGGAACGGATCGGGCGTTTCGCCGACATGGTGGACCGTCATCTCGACATCGATGCCATTGCCGCAATGGCCGCGCCGCTCGGCGCGCGCAGCGGGCCGGTGCACACGATGCTCGCGCCGCCCGGCCAGCGCATTGCGCTGGCATCGGACGAGGCCTTCACCTTCGTCTACGCGCACGTCCTTGATAGTTGGCGGCGTGCCGGCGCGGAGATCGTTCCATTCGCGCCGTTGCGGGACGAAGCCCCACCGGACGATTGCGACGCCTGCTGGCTGCCGGGCGGATATCCGGAGCTGCATGCGGGGCCGCTGGCGGCGGCCTCACGCTTCATGGACGGCCTCAGGCATTTCGCCCAGCGCCGGCCGGTGCATGGCGAGTGCGGCGGCTACATGGTGCTCGGTGAAAGCATCGAGGACGCGAAGGGCACGCGCCACGCCATGGCCGGTCTGCTCGGTCATGCGACGAGCTTCGCCAAGCGCAGGCTGCATCTCGGCTATCGTCAGGCGCGCCTAATTGCTGACAGTCCGCTCGGCGCCGCCGGCGAAGTTGTTCGCGGTCATGAATACCATCACGCCTCGATCACAACGATGGGCGCGGGCGACGAGCCGCTGGTGGAAGTAACCGACGCTCAAGGCCGGTCCGTCGCGGAGACGGGCAGCCGGCGCGGACGGGTCTCGGGCACATTCTTCCACGCCATCGCGCGGGAAGGCTGACCGATCAGTGCGGCTTGCTGGCGACGCCGGCTTCGGCGAACGTCGCCATGCCGGTGTGACAGGCCAGCGCCGCACGCAGCAGCGGCACAGCCAGCGCCGCGCCGGAGCCTTCGCCCAGCCGCATGCCGAGGTCGAGCAGCGGCTGCAGCTTGAGTTCGTCGAGCAGCGCCCGGTGGCCGGCTTCCGCCGATACATGGGCAGCCTGGGTATGATCGAGCGCATCGGCGCGCAGTCGTGCCAAGGGCGCAACCGCCGCCGTGCAGACAAAGCCGTCGAGCAGCACCGGGATCGCGCGATGGCGCGCGGCCAGCGTGGCGCCGAGGATCGCGGCGAGTTCGCGGCCGCCGAGCGCTGATGCGACCATCAGCGGATCGCCAAGCACGGCCGCATGGCGCTCGAGCGGCGTGTCTATGGCCGCCCGCTTGAGCTCCAGTCCGCGATCGTCGAGGCCGGTGCCGCGTACGGCCCAGCGCGCGCCGCCGCCGCCGTACAGCGCCGCGGCGATGGCTGCGGCCGCCGTGGTGTTGCCGATCCCCATCTCGCCCAGACAGATGAGATCGGCGTCGGCGCGCACAGCGGTGTAGCCTGCGGTCACAGCGGCGAGAAAAGCCTGTTCGTCCATCGCCGGCTCTTGCGTGAAATCGGCTGTCGGCCGGTCGAGATCGAGCGGCACCACCGCGAGCGTTGCGGACGCGGCTTTCGCTAACTGATTGATCGCGGCGCCGCCGCTGCCGAAATTGGCCACCATCTGCGCGGTGACGGCGGCGGGAAACGGCGATACGCCTTGCGCGGTGACGCCGTGATTGCCGGCGAATACCAGGACGTCGATGCGATCGAGCCGCAGTCTGCCCCATGTGGCGAGCCACGCGGCGATGTCCTCCAGCCGGCCAAGACTGCCGGGCGGCTTGGTCAACTGCGCCTGTCTGGCAACAACGGCGGCGGCGGCGGCGGCGTCACCGGCGGGCAGGTCAAGACACGCCGCCCGCAACTCGGCGATCGACTTGAAAGGGGAGGGGGTGTCTTTTGTGCCAGTCGTCTGCGCTGCTTCAGTCATGAGTCATGCCTTGCTGTGTGCTGCTACGATGCCCTTGCCAAGACATGCATGATTGATGATCGTGAAAGCCACACCGCCACAAAGTGAGATCATGCGCTTTCCCGATTGGATTCGTCAGCGGACCGCCGAGCTCACCATCTGCGCCATCTTCCTGACGCGGATGCCGCTTCCGGCGCCAACGGTCATCGGCAAGGGCGATGTGTCGCGCGCGCTGTGGGCGGCGCCGCTCGTCGGGAGTGCTGTCGGGGCTTTCGGCGCCGCGGTCTATTGGCTGATGCACATCTTGCATGTGCCGGACTTTCTTGCTGCCACGCTTGCCGTCGCCGCGACCGTGGCTGCGACGGGGGCCTTGCATGAAGACGGGCTTGCCGATGTCGCCGACGGCTTCGGCGGCGGCGCGACGCGCGAGCGCAAGCTCGAGATCATGCGCGATAGCCGCATTGGCACTTACGGCGTCTGCGCGCTGGTGCTGTCCTTCATGTTGCGCGTGGGCGCGCTGGCGAGCCTGGGCGCTCCCGCTGTTGTTGCTCTGGCGCTGATTGCCGCGCATGCCACGGCACGCGCGCCCATTCCCGCCTTCATGCGTTTGGTGCCCCCGGCGCGGACGGATGGATTGAGCGCAGAGGCGGGCGAACCGCCGCGCGCGAGCGCCATCGCCGCGGGCCTGCTTGGCGTCGCGGTTCTGATCGCCTGCCTCGGTCCGTTGATCGGTATCATCGCAGCCTTGCTGATCGCGTGCGGCTTCGCCGTGATGGCGTGGCTTTGCCGACGACAAATCGGCGGTCAAACCGGCGACGTGCTCGGCGCGCTGGAGCAGCTTGGTGAGGTGGTTGTGCTTCTCGTCGCTGCTGCGGCGGCGCAGGGACTTCATTGAGGATCGCCTCCGCGCGGATATCACGGCGCGGTGCTTTTTCTCAGAAGATAAGTATCCATGATCCAGCCGTTTTTCTGCCGCGCCTCGCGCCGGACCGCTTCGATCTCATCGGCGCGCTCGCGCAACGGACCGGACACGAGAATCTCGTCAGCAGTGCCGAGATAGGCGCCCCAGAAGATATCGACGTCTTGATCCTCGACCTTTTTGAAAGCGCAATCGCCGTCGAGCATCACCACGACGTCCTCGGCGTCGCGCGACGGCGCTCCGGCAAGCCGCCGCCCCGTCGTGATCAGCACCGGCTCGGCGATCCGGTTCAACGGAATCCTGTGCGCGGCGGCCAGCGCCTGCACACTGGTGATGCCGGGAATAACCTCTACCTCGAAGCGGACGGTGTTCATGGCGGCGACCTGATCGACGATGCGCAGCGTGCTGTCGTAGAGGCAAGGGTCGCCCCAGACCAGGAACGCACCATGCTGGCCCTCGGCCAGTTCCTCGCGGATCATGCGCTCATAGATCGCCGCGCGCTTCGCATGCCATGCGGCGACCTCGGTCTCGTAGGAGGCCGGCGCACGGTCGCGCTCGGGGTCGGCGGCTTCC
>DATDMA010000464.1:0-2830 GCA_036519015.1 Pseudolabrys sp.
TGGCCGCGTGGACCAAGCAAACAATACGACAGGCGTAAGCGAGCCAATCCGCGCAGGACAGCAAAGCCCCGCGGTCAGCATCATCGTGCCCTGCTACAATGGCGGGCGTTTCCTCGATGCCTTGATGGCCTCGCTCGCGCGGCAGACTTTTCGCGATTTCGAGGTCGTGCTCGTTGATGACGGCTCGACGGACGAAGAGACGCGCGGCAAGCTTGCGGCGTTAAAGGATTGCGTCCATCTGATCCGCCAGGAGAACCGCGGGCCTTCCGCCGCGCGCAACACGGGTGTGCGCGTCGCACGCGCCGATAGCCTATTCATGCTCGATTGCGACGACACGATCGAGCCGAGTTTCCTCGCCGACACGGTTCCGCTGTTGCAGAAGGCGCCGCCCGAGATCGGCATGGTGGTCACCCACCTGCGGCTGGCCGGCGCGGAAAGCGGCATTGTCTCGCGCTACTTCAACCGTTTTGACCTGCTGTTCACCAACACGCTGTCGGCCGGCCTCGTGCTGCGCAAGACGAGTGTTCTCGCCGCCGGCGGCTATGACGAGAGCATGCGTGAGGGTTACGAAGACTGGGACTTCAGCCTCAGGATGACGGCCGCGGGCTTCGGCTGCATCGAGGTCAAGAAGCCGCTCTACGTTTACACCATCGCCGGCAACAACGCTGAGCCGAGTCGTTCCTCCGGCGTCGACAGCAAGCGCCTGTACGGCCCGCTCTGGCGCGGCATCCGCAAACGCCATCCTACGCTGTACCGTCCCGGGGCGATGCTGCACTTGTGGTCGGCGTCGCGCGACGGCAACGGACGTGTTTCTCTCTGGAAAGGCCTGATGGCCTACGTTTTGGCATCGCTGCTGCCCGACGCCCTGTTCAACACGCTGATCGCGCGCCTGCATCGCGGGCCGCGCGCTGACAATCCGTTACCGGCTTACGGCGCGCCTGCGGGCGAGCCGCGGCTGGCCCCGTAACGCAACCTTAATGGCAAATCCGTAGGAGAAGCCTTTGCAGGCTTAGGGAATTGCCTCAGATCGGTAGAGTGACGCCATGACCTACACCTCCACTACGCCCACGCCGGCCTCGCCGGTCAAGCGCCTGAGCTTCGACCGCGCGATCCGCAAGCTGTTTCCCTCGACCTCGCGGCTGACCTTCAATCCGCTGTTCAAGGCGACCGTGAACGCGTTCGACGTGCTGCCGCGTCTGGTCTGGCCGGAATTCCGCGACCTGCCGCCGAACCACCTGCGCATCCGCATCGGGGTCGGCAACCGCATCCTCAACAACCAGACGCACTTCCTGGTGCACGCGCGCGATTTCTGGATGTTCGTGTTCACCGAGGGGCTCGCCGATGCGACCTCGAACATCCTCGATATCGGCTCGGGCTGCGGCCGCTGGGCGCATTGGCTGCGCGACTACAATTTCCGCGGCCGCCGTTTCACTGGAATCTATGTCGGCGTCGACATCGATGCCGAGGCGATCGCCTGGTGCGAGAAGCACTACGATCCGGAGCACTTCCGCTTCCATCATTCGACGCATTCGAGCGTATCCTACAAGCAGCAGGGCGAGGCCTCTCACTACCGCGTGCCGGAGACGGACGGGACCATGGATCTTGTGGTGTCGAACTCGCTGCTCACGCATGTGCTGGAAGCTGAGCTCGAGACCTACATCCGCGAGAGCTACCGGGTGCTGAAGCCGGGCGGCGCGATCATGCATTCGCACTTCAATCTCGACTACCCGCCGGCGAGCTACGGCACGCGGCACACGTTCCAGCACACGGTCGGCAATGCGCGCGTGGAGTCGATGGAGCAGCCGGAGGCGGCCGTCGCCTATCGCACCGACTATCTGTTCAAGGTCTGCCGCGAGATCGGCTTTAAGGACTGCGAGATCGTGCACATGGCCGGCGGCGCCCAACACCAGCCGATCCTGCTCGCGAAGAAATAGGTAGCAGCCAGACCACGGTCTTTCCACGTCATGGACGTGGCTTGACACCTCAAGTCGGGTTTGCCCGACTTGAGGTACATTTCAATTTCGGAAGTCGGGCAAGCCCGACTTCCGATGCCATCCACGTCTTCCTCGATGCAATGCCTTTAAATCGTGGATGCGGGGGTCAAGCCCGCGCATGACGGCGGCGGAGAGGCTATGCCGTCCGAACAGCGTTGAGCCCGACACCGCGCGTCTGCTTGGCCGTCGCCGCCGCCAGGCCCCAGATCATCCCCAAAAGCAAGAAGAAGTGGCGCCAGTGGTCGGTGTCGATCACGAAGCCCTCGGCGACCTCGCCTATGAAAGCACCCAGCGCGGTGATGAGGTAGGGCTGCCACGGCGTGCGCGTGAAAGCGCTTCGCAAGCCGACGAAAATGCTTGAGATCAGGAGCAGGAAATAGGACATGGCACCGGCCCAGCCATAGACCAAGAACGCCTGAAGATAGACGTTATGCTGCTGCAAGCCGTTCACGCGGGCGAACTCGAACGGACCCATGCCGTCGGGGAAGTCGAGCACCGAGCCAACGGCGATTTCCTGCAGGCGGAATCGGCCGCCCTGGCCGACGTCGTAGGACTGGATGAGCTGCGCGCGCTCCTGGAACATCTGGCCAATGGAGCTGAACGACAGCAGGAACACGATTAAGGCGGCGAGTGCGGCGACAGCCAAAACTGTGAGCGTCAACACCCGCATCCGGCCGCGCATGCTCGGGGCGGTCAGGAACGTCAGCACGATCGTGACGAGCGCCGACACCGTGAAGTGAAACCAGGCGCCGCGGGAAAAGCTCAACAGCAGTCCGAACAGGATAATGGCCAGGGGGACGAGGTCCACGAAAGCGATGCGCTTCGCGAGGACCCTT
>DATDMA010000465.1:0-10991 GCA_036519015.1 Pseudolabrys sp.
TGACCAAGGCGCAAATCCGCCAGGCGGTCATCGAGCGCATGGAGCGGGCGGGCGCTACTACGGACAAAGCTGTCACCGAGATCTGGTGCGCGCCCGAAACGCTCGCCCGCATCCGCGACTACGTCACGCGCACGCTGCGGAAATAGCTCACCGCCGTTCGATGGGAAAATCATATTCGGTCCGCGTGTCCGCGGCCAGATACGAGAAATGCCACCATTCGCGGAAGTAGTTGGCGAAGCCGTGCCGCCGCATGGCGTCCAACAAGATCTGCCGCCGCGCGCGCTGCTCCGGCGTAATCGACGCATCGCGCGTGAAGCTGCGCGTACTGAAGCAATCGAAGGCCGTGCCCATATCAAGGCTGTCGTCCGGCGCACGCAGAGCGGCAGGCCCGGCGCAGGAGCCGTAGCGCGCGGCTGCGTCGTAAATCGCCGGCAGTGCATTGCGCGGCACGATGGTCAGGTCGATGGCGACGCCGCGCGAATGCGCCGAATGGCCCGCGATATAACCGAGCGCGAACAGGCGGCGCTTGTCGAGGCCGGGATAGAAGCGGCTGGTGTCGGGCTTTGCATGCGGATCGGCCGCCCAGCGCGCCATGGCGGCAACGGCGCGGGCCGGCCGGTAGCAGTCATAGACCTTGAGCGAGAGGTTCTCGCGCGCGAGATCGGCCTGCACGCGCGCAAGCGCCAGCGCCGCCGCGCGCCGCAGGACGCATTCGCCGGCGTCATAGCTGGGCAGGGGATGGCCGGTGAAATTGTTCCTGCCGGCATAGCGCATGTCCTGCCGGATGTCCGGATCGACATCGCGTAGATACACAAAGCCTGGCGGCACGCGGCTCTGCCCCGCTGCCGCCGCCGGCAGCAACAGCGCCAGTGCAACAAGGCTCCAGCGCAACGCGCCGCCAAGGCGCGCGCTGCACATGGCCGTTACGCCGTCAGGCCCTGCTCGAGGTCCGCGATGATGTCTTCCTTGTCCTCGAGGCCGATCGACAGCCGCACCACGTCCGGCCCTGCGCCGGCCTGCACCTTCTGCGCGTCGGACAACTGCTTATGCGTGGTCGAGGCCGGATGGATGATCAGCGAGCGCGTATCGCCGATATTGGCGAGATGCGAGAACAGCGTCACGTTGGAGACGAGCTTCACGCCGGCGTCATAACCGCCCTTGAGCCCGAAGGTGAACACTGCGCCGGCGCCCTTCGGCACGTATTTCTTGGCAAGCGCATTGTACTTGTCGTTTGCCAGCCCCGGATAGCTCACCCAGGCCACTTCCGGCCGGTTTACGAGCCACTCCGCCACCGCGAGTGCGTTGTCCGAATGCCGCTGCATGCGCAACGGCAGCGTCTCGATGCCGGTCTGAATGAGGAAGGCGTTGAACGGCGACAGCGCCGGCCCGCGATCGCGCAAGCCCAGCACGCGGCAGGCAATGGCGAAGGCGAAGTTGCCGAAGGTCTCGTGCAGCACCATGCCGGAATATTCCGGCCTCGGCTCCGACAGCATCGGATAGCGGTTGCCGCGCGACCAGTTGAAGGTGCCCGCGTCCACGATCAGCCCGCCGATCGAATTGCCGTGGCCGCCGAGGAACTTCGTCAGCGAGTGCACGACGATGTCGGCGCCGTAGTCGATCGGCTTGCAGAGATACGGCGTCGCCAGCGTGTTGTCGACGATCAGCGGCACGCCGGCCTTGCGCGCGATGTTCGCCACCGCCTCGATGTCGGTAATGACGCCGCCGGGATTGGCGATCGACTCGATGAAGATCGCCTTGGTCTTCTCCGTCACGGATTTTTCGAACGAGGGCAGGTCGTCCGGATCGGCCCACACCACGTTCCAGCCGAAGTTCTTGAACGAGTGGTTGAACTGATTGATCGAGCCGCCATAGAGCTTCTTGGAGGCGACGAATTCGTCGCCCGGCGTCATCAGCGCATGCATCACGATCACCTGCGCGGCGTGGCCGGAGGCGACTGCCAGACCCGCGGTGCCGCCCTCGAGCGCGGCCACGCGCTCCTCCAGCACGGCGCAGGTCGGGTTGCCGATGCGCGTATAGATGTTGCCGAAGGCCTGCAGGCCGAACAGCGAGGCCGCATGCTCGACATCGTCGAAGACGAAGGAGGTCGTCTGGTAGATCGGCGTCGCGCGCGCGCCGGTGGTCGGATCTGGCTTGGCGCCGGCGTGGATCGACAGCGTGGAAAAGCCCGGAATGCGTTCGGCGTCGGCCATGAATCCCCCGTCTTGACGTAGCCGCGGCTTGATGTGCCGCAGGCGGGCCGGATTAAGGGGGGCGGCGGGCGTGGCGTCAAGGTAACAGATCGGCAACCGGGGAGATCGAAAGCCGCGGCCTAGGGGCCCGAGGGTCCTCGGAAAAGTCCTTCTTTTCGAAAGACCGGCTCAGCTGCTTTTGTCTTCGCTCTTCTGCGCCCGGTCGGTCGCCTGTGTCGCGCCGCCCTGCATGGTGCCGTGGGAAAGCCCCATGCGCTGCACGCCCTTGCCGAGCACCTGTGCCCGTTTGGAGGTGAGCGTGCGCGAGTTGACCCCGATCCAGGAAATCTCCGACGACAGCCTTCCGTACTCGATCTTCGGGCAGCGGTTCATCACCACCCTGATGCCGGCCTGCTCGGCCAGCGCTGCCGCCTCGTCGTTGCGCACGGTGAGTTGCATCCAGATCACCTGCGGCTTCGGCTTGAGCGTGAGCGCCTCCTGCACGACCGGCATCACGAAGGCCGAGGCACGGAAGATATCGACCATGTCGATCGGCTCGGGGATCTCGGAGAGCGAGGCATAAATCTTCTGCCCCAGCACCTCCTTGCCGGCCTGCCCCGGATTCACCGGCAAGACCCGGTAGCCGCGCTCGATCAGGTACTTGAACACGAAATAGCTCGGCCGGTTCTCCTTCGGCGAGAAGCCGACCATGGCGACTGTCTTCACGGTGTTGAGGATGCCGCGGATGGTGGTGTCGGGATAATGGTCGTGGTTCATGAGAACACTGGCTATCCGAAGCAGACCATAATCACAATCGCGAGAACTAAAGCGTAAGCCGTGCGTTTCAGCTTTATTCGGCAGGCCGCGCGCCGATTCAGGCGAGATTGCGGACGCGAACGACCCAAGAAAGCCAATCTCGTTTGCTGCCATCGCGGAGCCGAGGCACGCGGCCTCGGCCAGCACAAGCAAAGGAGGCACTCTATGTGTGACTATAGTCTACACGGTGTGGCGTCCCGGCCGGCCAAAGTCGGTGACAAGCTCGTGTCGTCCGGTTTTCGCAACTCCATAACACGCGGCTTTGCCGGGAGCAGTGAGCCCGGCGTGGCGGTGTGTCTGCTTCCGGGCACAGAGCTGGCCTTTGAGAGTGATGTCGAGGGTTACGCAACGTCGCAAGGCGGGACGATCCGCAAGTTCGAGCAGAAGGTCGCCCGTTTCAGGCAGGTCAACCTGGACAACCCGGTCGCGCACCACGACGCGCTCGAGTTTCCCGGCGGCGAGACCATCCTGGTGACGAACCTGTGCGAAGGCCAGCGGGCAACGGTGCTCCAGCTTCCGTCCACCGGCCAAAGCACGCACAGCGAACACGAGACACCGGCCCCGGCGCAAGAGCCGTTGGTCACCTCGCGTTTGTGAGCCTCTGATGGCGTGACCTCCCGGGCGCAGTCATGTCTGCGCCTCGGGCGATAATCTTGGCGGCTGCGCGAGCAGGGCGCGCAGCCGTGCATTTTCCTCTTGCAGCGCTGCGACCTTGTTGCGCACGTCGGCGAAGGCCTGTTCGAGGTCGGCCTCCGTGAAGCGCGTGACGATGTGCTGGGAGCAGTTCACGTCCCAGGCTTCGATCGTGAACAGGATCGCGCGCTCCGGCTTGGCCCTATAACCCGCATCGAACAGCCTCTCGACCAGCGCGGGGTCGTCCTCTATCACGCGGGCGCGGCCCCACAGCTTGATGCGCTGGCGGCGCGCCGGATCGAGCAGGAACAGATAAGCGCGGTCGTTCTCCGACAGATTGGCGAGCGTGATGTATTGCCGATTGCCGCGATAGTCAGCAAAGCCCAGCGTCTTCTCATCGATCACTTTGATGAAGCCCTTCGGTCCGCCGCGATGCTGGATGTAGGGCGCGCCGTCCGCCGTGGCGGTGGCGAAGAAAGCCGTATCCTGCTCGGCAATGAACTGCGCGAGCTCCGGAGTCACCGTGTCGGGGAAGCCTTCGGCGATGCGCCGCTCGTAGGTTCTCGCCGAGCCGCGCTCGGCCTGAGCCTTTTGTGCCGCCGGCGTGAAGACGCGCTCGCTGTTGTTGGTCATGCCGTTTCCCATTGTCGTGAACCTCTACGACTCCTCTGCTGGTTAGTTGATTATTCCGGCGGCCAAGAGAATATATGCTGAGCGAAATTCATTGTTCCAATAAGTGAAATAAATGGACCGGATTGAAAGCCTCGCCGCCTTCGTCGAAGTGGCCGAGCATGCGAGCTTCGCCGAGGCAGCGCGGCGCCTGAACCGCTCGCCGCCGGCGGTGACCCGTGCCGTCGCCGAGCTAGAGGCGCGTCTCGGTGTCCAGTTGCTCACCCGCACCACGCGCGCGGTCGCCGTCACCGAAGCCGGTCAGTTGTTCCTGGCCGGCGCCAAGCGCGTCCTGGCGGATCTCGATGACATCGAGCAGGCGGCGGCCGGGCGCGGGCACGCGGCTGTCGGCGAATTGCGTGTCACCGCGCCGATCGTGTTCGGACGGCTGCATCTCCTTCCGCTCGTCACCGAGTTTCTGTGGCGCTATCCGTCGGTCTCCGTGCGGCTGTTCTTAACCGACCGTCCGACCGACATGGTGGAGGAGGGGCTCGACGTCGCTTTGCGCATCGGTGCGCTCACTGACCTTTCCGCGATCGCGACGCGCGTGGGAAGCGTGCGCCGCATCGTGGTGGCGGCGCCGCCTTATCTGGAGACGCATCGCGCGCCGGAGACACCCGATGATCTCGCGGCGCACGACATCGTCTCGTATGAAGGGGTATTCGACAGCGTGCGTTGGATGTTCCGTACCGGACCCGATCATCGAAACGTCGCCGTCACGCCGCGGTTGATCGTCAACACCGCGGAGGCCGCCATCGATGCCGCCGTCAGCGGACTCGGGGTGACGCGCGTTCTCAGTTACCAGGCACAGTCGGCGATCGCGGACGGTTCACTGGTGCCGCTGTTGCGGGATTACGAGGGCGAGCCGCTGCCGGTGCATGTCCTCTATCCCGCCGGCCTGCATCCGGCGCCCAAGCTGCGCGCGTTTTTGGATTTCGCCGTCCCCGGTTTGCGGGCGGTGTTTCAGAATGCGCGTGTGTGACCAATGACTCGTCATGGCCGGGCAACCGGGTCCGGCCTTTGGCCGGCCCGGGTGTAACCCTGACCCGGCCATCCACAGCTTCCTCTACGAAAAGAAACAGCTACTTCTTGGCGTTGGCGACCACCTTCTTACAGGCGTCGGAGAGCTTGTCGTTGTTCTTGCTCAGGCAGGCGAGTACGCGGCCGCCGCCCGGCATGGTGCCTTTGCAGAACGTCTCGAAGTCGCCTTTGCAGGCGGCGCGTTGCGCGGCGGTAAAGTCTTGCGCTTGCGCGCTGGTGAACGATAGCGCAAGCGAACTGAACGTCAGCGCCGCGATGAGGGTGCGTGTCATGGACCGTCCTCCCGATGATGTGCGACAATGGTCGCCCCGGCGCCCCTTAAGGCGTTGACGGCGCGCAATCCACCTTCACGGTTACTTCTTCAGCAATGTGTAGCGTACCGTCTGGGCGCGGATGAGGCCATCCTTGAAGACAAAGGTGTCGATGCCGTCGTCAATCTTGGTCTTGGCCGACTCGGCCTTCCATTCGAGCAGCAGGATGTCGTCCTCAAAATGCTGCGTCGGCAGAGTCCAGCTTGCTTTGGGTATGTCGGAGAGCAGTTTGGTGAAGCCTTGGCGGACGCCTGCCTTGCCCCGCAGAACCCCGGCGGGCGTGATGAAGACGGCATCGTCGCTGTAGTCGGAAACGATGGCGTCAATATCCTCGGCGCCGAGTGACTCGCCGTGATGCTGAAAAATCTGCTGTGGTGTGCGCGCTGCCATTGCCGTCCTTCCGCTGAGATGTTTGGTTGAGCACAGGCGGATAAAACCTCTATCACGAAGGTGGCGATGATGGCAGTCCGCTCAACGAACCCAGGTTGCAGCGTGCGATGATAGTGCGTCAATGTAAGCGCGATCGCATAAGAGTCCCTTTTGGAACTCAGGCTTTGACAAAGCTGAAGAAGGCGTAGGATAAAAAGCCGTTTTCATGCAGCCAGCGCATTAGCCGGCCGGCTGAAGGGCGCGAGGCAACAGCGGCCTCGTCGCCAGGCGCGGTCACCCGGTAAGTCGGAATTGTGTGCGCCGTGGCGTCCGCGATCCCGACCAGCGTAAGGCCGGATAGACGCGCGTGGTCGACGATCTGGTCGGCGTCAATCCAAAGATCAGGCCACGGCCCGTAGTCGCGCCGCATGATCTGCTCCAGGAGGGCGACCGCGACGGGCGCCTGCTCGGCGGGATTCCTTAGCAAAATATCGGACACCGTAAGCCTGCCACCGGGCCGCAAGGCCGCCGCGGCCTGGCGGAAAAACTCGCCGCGCGAGGCGAAGTGGAACATGGCCTCAAGGCACAGCACGCGGTCAAAAGAGGCGCGCGCGACGGGGAGGGCGCAGGCGTCCGCCGCCACGAAAGACAATGAATTGGTCTCGGCGGCCGCGATCGAGCGGCAGATATCGATCTGGCGCGCGTCAATGTTTAGCCCGACGAGTTGCATGTTGCGCGAGCGATCGTTGATCGTGCCGAGCGTCCCGCCAAAGCCACAGCCGACGTCGAGGACGCATTGCCCATTGGAGAGACATGCGAGGTCGATCAGCACTTCACAGAGTCGTGCTTGAGCGACCTCGAATTCGTCCGCGGTGCAGGGCGCGTTGGGGGGCGGCGGTGCGTCCCAATAGCCAAGATGCACGTGGCGTCCGGTGCGCCCGCACGCAAAGCCGTCGATGAGCAGGTCGAAGTAGGGCGGCACCGTATTGCGCACGCGTCAACCCCAGCAATAGATGCGGTCTCCGCCCTTGGCCTCGGCCATGAAGCTGCAAGCGGTCCAGCGCACGACCGGGCCGACCACCGGCGTGACTCGATGCAGGTAGTGGCCGGAGTTGAAAATGATCATGTCACCGGGATCGAGGCGGACAGACACGCGCTCGAGCGCATCGAGGTCCGGCTTGTGCACGCTGCGGTCGCCGACGGCGATGCGCTGACCTTGTTGCGCCGGCTGCAGGTTGAAAATCTCGAGGGCCCCGCCTTCTTGAGCTTTCGAGAAGGCCAACACAAACGAGAACAGCTTGTGCTCGATCAACGGCATCAGCAGCCGATAGCTCGGCCGCGCCGCCTGCTCATCGTCAAAGTGCGGCGGAATGTACCCGCCGGACAGATGGGCGCGGATGGTCGTGAACATGTACTGCAGGTCCGGCTGCGGACCGGGGGCGGCTGTGTAAGGACGATCCCCGTCGAGCGCGGACATGAGGCTGGTCAGGCGGCTCTCGAGATCGGGTCCGGGCGACAAAAGTTTGGCGAGGCCGTCGCGAAAGCGCGGCACCTCGGCGAAATAGTCCTTCAGATCGGGATGCGCGAGATTAAGATTGATGCCGTAGAAGAAGGCCGCGAATTTGGCCGGAAAATCAGTGCGTATCAGGCCCGCGTGATTGTCTTCGAGCTGTGCCTTCACGCGGTCGCAGGTCGCGGCGTCATAGACGCCCGTTACGACCACGCCATCGATGTCGCGGCGGCGCAGGCGCGTCAGAAGATCACCGGATTGCCCGACGTTCTCGAAGGCGATTGTGACCGTCTGGAAGAATGCCATGAAGACCCTCTGCTGACCCTGTCAGATTCGTGGCGGCGGAAAGACCCAGAAGAATTCGCCGGACCGTCCCCCGGCTGAGGCCGCCTGCTCGGTGAGGAATGCGGCTTCAAGCGCCAATGCTTCGCGCGACCAGCCGAGGCAGGCCTGCATCTTCAGCGACACCGGATCGTAGTCGAGCTGATGCTCCGGCGGCGAACGCACCATCAGCGCCGAGGGCAGGACAACGCAGTGATACACGCGCAAGGCGCACGGCAGCCGCCGCGCGCGTTCGAAATTCTTGCGGAATGCTTGCGGGGTATCGCCCGGCAGGCCAACGATGATCTCAACAGCGAGCGTCGCCACTTCACCGAGTGCGTGCAACGTTTCGTCGAAACGCGCCTCGTCGTATTTGCGTTCGACGTTGGCAAGCACCTTGTTGTCGAAGGATTGCAGGCCGACGCCGACATAGGCATTGCCTACGCCTTTAAGAAAGTCGAGGTGCTCACGACGCACCTTGGCCGGATAGACCTCGCAGATCAGGCCGCGCCGGGACAAGAAACCGGATCGGTCCGCTGCCTCGCGCAAATTCTGGAACGCAGCCTGGTTCAGGTTTAGGCCGGCGTCGGCGAGCAGGGCAGCACCAAGACCAAGCTGTCCCATGGCAGCAAATTCGCTCGACAGGCTATCGGCGGTGCGGACCCGCTTTGGGGATTCCATCGTGCCCCATTCACAGAATGAGCAGGTGAAGGGACAGCCGCGATAGGTTTGCAGGATGCCAAGGCCGCCCGGCGGCATGAGGTTCATCTCGTAGGGGGATGGCAAAAGATTCAAATCGCCCAGCGGCCGTGTGGTGGTTTCGTGCCAATCTCCGCCGTTCCGCACTGCGACACCGGCGATGCCCATGAGCGCGCCGCCGGAGCGATCCGAAAGCGCGATAATGTCGCGAAAGGTGTCTTCTCCCTCATTGATGACGAGCACATCCACCGCTGCCGATTTTGCGCTATGCGGGGAATGGTCGAGCATCACCGGCCGTGCCGACGGCCCGCCAAACACAATCAACCGTGTTGGGTCGTCGGCTTTCACCGCCTCCGCAATATCGAGGAAGAACGGGAACGACCAGAGGAAGGCGGAGCAACCGACCACGTCGGGATCAAAGGCGATCACCTCGGCCGCAATGTCTTCCCGATCGCCGCCGGTCAGGTCCCATACCTTGATTTCGAGGTCGGGCAAGCCCGAGGCGCGTAGCGCCGCTTCCACCATGTAGAGGCCGAGATTGGGAATGAACTGCGGCATAGCCGGATCGCGATCCGGGTAGCGGGCGAGCAGTGCTACGCGCCGCCCGACGCGCCGGCGCAGTTCGTGCAGCCGGAATGCACTCGTGGCAGCCCGGCCAAAGCCGATCTCTGGTGTGGGGGGAATCACGCGGGAGCCGCCATGACATTGGCGCGGTTGTGCTGCGGGAACGACCACCAGTAACGGCCGATCTTGCCGCCCGCCTTTCGTGCACGGCCGCCGAGCTCCGCCCGCATGGACGCGACTGCATCCGCGGTCCAGCCAAGGCAGGAAATCATCGACAGGTCGCGCGGATCGAATGTGATGTCGAACTCAGGCAGGCTGCGCGTCATCAGGGCGTCTGGCAGCACCAAACAGTGATAGGCGCGCACGCCCGCTGGCAGCGACAGTGCGTATTCGAGCGTGCGGCGGAAGCCCTCCGGGGTATCACCGGGCAAACCGAAGATGATTTGCAGCTCGATGTTGGTGACCGCAGCGAGCGCGCGGACGGCCTGTTCGAAGCGAGGCGAATCCGTGGGCCGCTGGTGCAGCGTCAGTACGGCTGGGTCCATCGACTGCATGCCGACGCCCAGATAGGCGGGCCCGATCTCCTGTAGGAATTCAAAATGCTCGTCGCGGATAACGGAGGGGTAGATCTCCGCCCAGAAGAGCGACTTCTTGAGGAAGCCAGTTCGTCGGTTGGCTTCGCGTAGATTGCGGAAGGCGCGGATGTTTAGATTGAGTCCGGCATCGAGCAGGAACACGGCCGGCGCGCGCAGGCGGTCGAAAGCCACCATCTCCCGCGCGATGTAATCGGAGGAGAAGGTGGCCTTGGCCTTGTCGCTCGATCCCCATTCGCAGAACCGGCAGGACAGGGGACAGCCGCGGTAGGTCTCAAGATAGGCTACGGCGCCACGCGGCATCAGATCGAGCTGGAACGGGGAGTGCAGCACATCGAGGTCGACCGTGCGGGCGCGAAGACGGGTGCGCTGCCAGCCTGTGGGCATCGGCAAAGTGAGCCCGCCCACGGTCTCGAGGGAAGCGCGCGACAGATCGGGCAGCGACGCGATCTCTCGGAAGATGATCTCGCCGTCGCCCTCGACCACTGCATCGAGATAGGTGCCGGGATCGCGATAATAGTTAAGGTCGAACAACGACGATCGAGCAGAGGGGCCGCCAAACACAATGGTGCAGCGGGGCCGCCGGCGCTTGATCTCGCGTGCGACCTCCACCAGACATGGCGTCGACCAGACATAGATGGAAAAGCCGACAATTTCCGGCTCGAAAGCAAGAATCTCGCGCACATAGCCGGCCACCTCGTCGCGGCCGAGGTCTATGAGCTTCACGCTGTGGCCGGGGTTCTCCGGATCGCCGACCACGGCCGCCTGGATGCGGCGGATGCCGTAGCTCGGCAATTCGAGCGGACCGAGCTCGTCGGCGTCCGGCCGTGGCGTGAGGCAGACGAGCGCAATGCGGCGAGCGGTCAAGTCTGCTCCCGTCGGGCGGCGGCGCCGGCCAGAGTGATGCGTGTCGTCATGTCCGCTGGTTGGGCACCTGTCCCGCCCGTCGCAGGCGGAGAAGCCGTGAGTATATCAGCAATGGCATGTGGCTCAACGTTGCTTTGCTCATAATCGCGTCTGGCCGCACGAGGAGATGAAAGTGGCAAGCAAATATGCGAGCTTACCGCTCACAGGCCGCCTCCATTCGGGACAGCTCCATGACGCTGAGGAAGTCACGCGCACTCCGCAAGTACGAGGGCGATCACACGGTGATTGCTGTCGATGTGGTCGAGCCGAGCGTCGCCTTTTTTGCCCCGTTTGGTCCCTTGATCGCCAAGAGTCGGATGGATTTGGCGACCATCGACCGCATCAATGGGTTCGCAGACGAGCTCGCCCT
>DATDMA010000466.1:0-6922 GCA_036519015.1 Pseudolabrys sp.
CAGCGCGCTTGAAGCCCCCTGCGCCGGGTGTTATCTCGCGGCCATGACGGCTGTCCCGATCCAAAATATCCGTCATTTCTCCATTGTCGCGCACATCGACCACGGCAAGTCGACGCTTGCCGACCGGCTGATCCAGCTCACGGGCGGGCTTTCCGACCGCGAGATGGTCGGCAAGGAGCAGGTGCTCGACTCGATGGATATCGAGCGCGAGCGCGGCATCACCATCAAGGCGCAGACGGTGCGCCTGAAATACCGCGCCAAGGACGGCAAGGACTACATCCTCAACCTGATGGACACCCCGGGCCACGTCGACTTCGCCTACGAGGTGAACCGGTCGCTCGCCGCCTGCGAAGGCTCGCTGCTGGTGGTCGACGCCTCACAGGGCGTCGAGGCGCAGACGCTCGCCAACGTCTATCACGCGCTCGACGCCGGCCACGAGATCGTGCCGGTGCTCAACAAAGTCGATCTGCCGGCCGCCGAACCCGAGAAGATCAAGAAACAGATCGAGGACGTGATCGGGCTGGACGCCTCCGACGCTATTCAGATTTCGGCCAAGACCGGCCTGGGCGTGCCCGACGTCCTGGAAGCCATCGTCACCCGCCTGCCGCCCCCGAAAGGCGACCGCAACGCGACACTGAAGGCGCTGCTGGTGGACAGCTGGTACGACGCCTATCTCGGCGTCGTCGTTCTGGTGCGCATCGTCGACGGCGTGCTCAAGAAGGGCCAGCGCATCCGCATGATCGGCATCGATGCGCACTACGAGGTGGACCGCACCGGCGTGTTCACGCCGAAGCTTACGATCGTCGACGAGCTCGGCCCCGGCGAGATCGGCATGCTCACCGCCTCGATCAAAGAGGTCGCGGATACACGCGTCGGCGACACCATTACCGACGAGCGCAATCCGGTGGACGAGCCGCTGCCCGGCTTCCGCCCGGCGATCCCGGTGGTGTTCTGCGGATTGTTTCCGGTCGACGCCGCGCAGTTCGAGGACTTGCGCGCCGCCATGGGCAAGCTGCGCCTGAACGACGCCAGCTTCTCTTACGAGATGGAGACCAGCGCCGCGCTCGGCTTCGGCTTCCGCTGCGGCTTCCTCGGTCTGTTGCATCTGGAAATCATCCAGGAGCGGCTGGAGCGCGAATTCAATCTCGACCTGATCGCGACCGCCCCGTCAGTCATCTATAAAATGTCGCTGCGCGACGGCACCGAGATTGAGATCCACAATCCGGTCGACATGCCGGACGTGATGCAGATCCTGGAGATCCAGGAGCCGTGGATCGAGGCGACCATCCTCACGCCCGACGAATATCTCGGCTCCGTGCTTAAGCTTTGCCAGGACCGCCGCGGCATCCAGAAAGAGCTGACCTATGTCGGCGCCCGCGCCATGGTCAAATACGACCTGCCGCTCAACGAGGTGGTGTTCGACTTCTACGACCGGCTCAAGTCGGTGTCGAAGGGCTACGCCTCGTTCGACTATCACCTGACCGACTACAAGCCCGCCGACCTCGTGAAGATGTCCATCCTCGTCAACGACGAGCCGGTCGACGCGCTCTCGATGCTGGTCCACCGCACGCGCGCGGAAACGCGCGGCCGCGGCATGGTGGAGAAGCTGAAGGAGTTGATCCCGCCGCACATGTTCCAGGTACCGATCCAGGCCGCGATCGGCGGCAAGATTATCGCCCGCGAAACCGTGCGCGCGCTGCGCAAGGACGTCACCGCCAAGTGCTACGGCGGCGACGCCACGCGTAAGCGAAAACTGCTCGACAAGCAGAAGAAGGGCAAAAAGAAGATGCGCCAATACGGGAAGGTCGACATCCCGCAGGAAGCGTTCATCGCGGCGTTGAAGGTGGATGTGTGAGCGGTGAAGAGAGCCACGCGAGCTTCACTCCTCAGCAATTAGGCGTCTGAAGTTAGTCTCACTCAGAATGCGAATGGCGTATCCGCATGTCGCTTCGCTCATCCGGGCTACAGGATACGCTACTCTTCCCGCTCGTCCCCGCGGAAGCGGGGACCCATCACTTTGGCCAAAGAACTGGATTCCCGCTTACGCGGGAATGAGCGGAAGCATTCATTGCGGTGTTGGAGGTGGATACGTGAGGTGCGAGCACTCGCAACACCGCCGCGCTGCACCAAAGCGAAGCGAAAACCGGCTGGACCTCCGCTAGATTTCAGCGGACACTTGCGCGCCTTTCATCGTGTACCGGGGTCCACGTCATGCCACGATCTGCTCTTCGTCTCTTCGCGCTCCTTGCCTTCGTGCTCGCCACCGGCGTCGCTCAGGCCGCCGACGTCCACGTCATGATCTCGGCCGGCTTCTATCAGGTCTATGCGGAGCTTGGGCCCGCCTTCGAAAAGGCGACCGGCAACAAGCTCATCACCACGCGGGGGCCGTCGCTCGGCGATTCGCCGGAAGCGATCCCGACGCGCCTCGCGCGCGGTGAAGCCGCCGATGTCGCCATCATGGACGAGCATGGCGCGGAGTCGTTGATCGAGAAGGGCCTCGTCGGCGCGAACAGCAAAATCCCCCTGGCCGAATCCTTCATCGGCGTGGTGGTGAAGTCGGGCGCGCCCAAGCCCGATATCAGCACGGTCGAAAAGCTGAGCGCGGCGTTGCTCGCTGCAAAGTCGATCGCTTACTCCGACAGCAGCAGCGGCACTTACCTGTCGACTGTCGGCTTCAAGAAGCTCGGCATCGCCGACCAGATCGCCGGCCGCACGAAGAAGGTGCGTGGGCCGCCGTCGGGTGAGCCTGTCGCGGCCGTCGTCGCGCGCGGCGAAGCGGAGATTGGCTTCCAGCAGGTTGCCGAGCTCATTCATACCCAGGGTGTCGATTTCGTCGGCACCGTGCCGGCTGCGATACAGCCGCCGACCTACTTTATTGGCGTCACCACCAAGAATGCCAAGCAGCCAGAAGCCGCGGTCGCGCTGTTGCATTTCCTGTCGTCGAAGGAAGCCGCGGCGGTCATCACCAAGAACGGCCTCAAGCCTCTGACGAAGCCATAGCGGCGCCGTTTGCTGGGGCCCGCTGCACGAGCATGCGATAGGCCATGCTCAGCAGAAAGCGCCGGTGGTCCTCGAAGGATTGCGCCGCGGCCGGTTCCGTCTCGTGCATCTGCGGCATGCTGTGCTCCTCAGGCCGCCGCGTGCTTGCGGTCGGACGGGTGCTGCGTACGGAAACCGATCGCCACCCGGTTCCAGGCGTTGATCATCGCGATGCCGATCGACAGAGCGATCAGTTCATCCTCGGAGAATACGCCACGCACTTCGTCATAGACAGCCTCCGGCGCGTGCGTCTCCGCGATCTTGGTCAGCGCCTCGGTCCAGGCCAGCGCCGCGCGTTCGCGATCGCTATAGAGCGCCGACTCGCGCCAGGCATCGAGCAGCAGCAGCCGCTCGTTGCTTTCGCCAAGCTTGAGCGCCTCTTCGCTGTGCATGTGCAGGCAGAAGGCACAGCCGTTGATCTGCGAGGCGCGCATCTTCACCAGCGCCAGCAGCTTTTCGTCGAAATTCGCCTTCAGCCAAGCCTCGGCGGCGGTCATGCTCTCGATGCCGCCGTTCTTGCGGGCTAGCCAGTTCAGTCGCTGTTTCATTGCTTTCGTCTCCGTTCATAGCGGGCGAGATTCCGCCCTGTGGAAAGTAAGACGAGATGGTGCTGGAAGATGTGACACGCCGGATCGGATTTTTTGCGGCAAACTCTAACGCGTTAAATTCATTGAAGAACTGCACACAGCCGGGGGGAACTTTTATCGCCCCTCATCCCAATAGCGCGGCCCGTAATAGGGACCAGGCCGCCCGCGTTCGAAAATGTCCTCGAAGTTCTCGCCTGGATAAGGCGCGGGACCAGGATATGGCCGCACCATGCCCGGCGCGCGCTCGATCGGTTCGATCGGCCGCACGCGGTAACGCACATCCACCGGCGGCGGATGATCGCCGGTGACGACGATGCGAGTATTGCCGACGTTCTCCTTCACCAGCGCGAACAGCATCGCGGCATTCGCCGGATGCAGGCGGATGCAGCCGTGCGAGGCGGGGCGCCCGAGACGCGAGATCTCGTAGCTGCCGTGGATCGCATAGCCGCCAGCGAAGAAGATCGAATGCGGCATCGGCGACATGTCGTATTTGCGCGAGAACCATTGGCGCTCGAGCCGTTGCGGCCGATAGCTGCCGTTCGGCGTGCGATAGCCCCAGCGCGCGGTCGAAACCGGCCATCGATAGCGCGTGACGCCATCGATCGCGACGGTGAGACGCTGCGCGGTCTTGTCGACCGTGACCACGACGGCGGCGTCTGCGCGCGCGCAGGCGCACAACAGAAGAACGGCGATGATGATCGTCGCGGCGATGCGCGGCATCGAGGCTTCCCCGGAACGCGAACCCTGCGCAACTATCGCAGACTCCAGCCGTAGGCGATCGACGCGCGTGCGCCGTAGTTAACGCGTGATCCCGTATTTGCGGTCGATGCTGCGCAGCCACGCTTCGCGCTCGCGCAGGATCTGCGCCTCGTTGCTGCCTTCGGAATAGCTATAGGCTGCGACGCTCGCCACCCGCATGCGCAAACGCGGTGTGGGGTCGCGCGTCTCTTCCCGTTGCGCCACGTTGCGGCGCACGAGCGATGGCGTGTCCGACGATGGCTGCGACGCGGCGTGCGTCTTGGCGCTCAGATGTTCCTGCACCGCTGCGCGCGGCTTGTTGGCGACAGGCTTCTCGGCGGGCGCCGGCGTTGCTTCAGCCATCGGCACACCGCGCGGCATGCGCGGCGCCATCGGCAAATTGCCGCTCATCACAACCAGTCTGGTGTTTCCGATGCCGTGGCGGCGCACCAGCGAGAACAAGACCGACGCATTGTCCGGGCTCAGCCGAACGCAACCGTGCGACGCCGCGCGGCCGAGATTTTTGGTTTCCATCGTGCCGTGCACGGCATAGCCGTGATAGAAGAAAACAGAATACGGCATCGGCGACATGTTGTATCTGTGCGAATACCACGACCGCTCGAGACGGATGGGGCGGAATTTGCCCTCCGGCGTTTGATAGCCGGCGCGCCCGGTCGAGACCGGCCAGCGATAGGTCTCGGCACCGTCCACCGTCACCGCGAGTCGCTGCTGCGATTTGCTGATGCTGACGACCACGTCAGCCCGTGCGGATGCGGACACACAGAGCAACGCGGCAAAGGCCGCAACGCCGACGCGACGCATGATCGAACCCCTCAGCAGCCCGGCTCAAGTCACCGCACGCGATGAGCATCGCCCGACCGCCGCATGGTTGTAAAGGATTTGTTAACCATAAAAGCCATTGGCACCATGGTGTTTTTCGGACCCAATGGTAACCGGGCACAGCGGGTGCATTTAAACCATGCCACGCATTTAACCTGACACCGCAGTACGGACGCGCTAGATCGGACGCATCATGCTCGCGCGCAGCATCGCACTCTTGGGATTGTCGGCCGCATTCGTCGTCGGCGTCTTCGTCGTCGCCGACCGCGTGAGCGTCGCGCAGGCGCCCTCGCCGCCCGCCGCAAGCGAGCCCGTTCAATCACCAGCGCAGCCCGCACCGGAGCCGTCGGAAGCCGCGCCGCCTGAGCCTGGGTCCGACACCGCGACTGCACCAAGCCCACCGGCGCCCGCGGCCACCGCGCCGCCCGCCACCGAAGCGCCGGCCGTCGTAACAGCGCCTTCTGTTGTTCCGCCGGGCGACGCGCCTGTCGTCACCACGACACCTCCGGCGGACACATCACCCGTTGTGACCGCACCGCCCGCGCCCGCCGCGACGCCCGCTCCTGCCGTTGCGACACCTGCGCCATTGCCGCAGCAGAAGCCGGACGTCGCGGAGAAGACTGAGAAGAAAGACGGTCTTCCCGCCAAGCAACTCTTCTCAGCGACCAAGCTGCCGTCGCTCGGCAAGGCCATGGCGATCGGCTATTACCCGCGCGGCTGTCTCTCCGGCGGCGTCGCGCTTCCCGTCACCGGGCCGACCTGGCAGGTCATGCGCGTCTCGCGCAACCGCATGTACGGCCATCCCGAGCTCGTCAATTTCCTCGAACGCTTCGCGCCGGCCGCCGCCAAGGCCACCGGCTGGCACGGCATCCTGGTCGGCGACATGGCGCAGCCGCGTGGCGGCCCGCTGCCGTTCGGACATCTCAGCCATCAGATCGGACTCGACGTCGACATCTGGTTCATGCCGATGCCGGACCACGTGCTCAGCAAGGAGGAGCGCGAGAAGACGTCGGCGAGCAATCTCGTGGCAGACGACTGGAAGCACATCAATCCGAAGACCTGGACGCCGCAGCACATCGCCTTCATCCGCACGGCTGCCGAGCAGCCCGAGGTCGAGCGCGTGCTGGTGAATGCCGCGATCAAGAAGGAGCTGTGCCGCGCCGAGGGCAGCAAGCACCTGTCATGGATGGCGAAGGTGCGTCCCTGGTACGGGCACAACGACCACATCCATGTGCGGCTAAAATGCCCGGCCGACTCGCCGAATTGCCGCAAGCAGCCGGCGGTGCCGGGCGGCGACGGATGCAGCGACAAAGAGCTCGCCTATTGGTTCTCCGACAAGGTGCTGCACCCGAAGCCGCGGGCACCTAGCCCGCCGTCGAAGGGTTTGATGTTGTCCGACCTGCCGCCGGCCTGCAAAGGCGTGCTCGACGCCCCGGCCAAGACGGTCAACGCGGGCGTTTCAGATCTTCACTAAGCTGCCAAACCGCAAACCTCAATCCGTCATCCTGAGGCGCCCGCGCGTAGCGCGGGCCTCGAAGTATGGACGGCCCGGGTACCCGAGCCCGTGGTGCCGCCGCGGCTGTCACCCTTCGAGGCTCGGCCTGCGGCCTCGCACCTCAGGGTGACGGACCACCTCATCCCACCGGCAACACGTTCGTGTACTTCACCTGCTCCAGCGCGAAGCTCGACTCGATCGAGGCAATGCCCTCAAGCCGCGT
>DATDMA010000467.1:0-3719 GCA_036519015.1 Pseudolabrys sp.
GCTGCGCTCGCGCCCCGGAATGACGAAAGAGTTCATCACGGCATCCATTTCAAGAAGTTCGCGATCAGCTTGAGCCCGAGGCGCTGGCTCTTCTCGGGATGGAATTGCGTGCCGACCATGGTGTCGCGGCCGACGATGGCGGTGAGCGGGCCGCCGTAGTCGGCCTGTGCCACCAAGTCGGATCGCTGCGATGTTTTGAGCTCGTAGGAGTGCACGAAGTAAGCGTGCAAGCCGTCCGGCCCGAGCGGAATTTCGTCGAGCAGCGGATGTGCCCGCAGCATGTTCAGCGTATTCCAGCCCATGTGCGGGATCTTCAGGCTTGCATCGTCCGGCGCGATGCGATCGACCTCGCCCGCAATCCAGCCCAGGCCCGGCGTCACCTGATATTCACGCCCACGCTCGGCCATCAATTGCATGCCGACACAGATGCCGAAGAACGGCCGCCCGCGTTTGCGCACGGTCGTCTCGAGCGCATCGATCATGCCGGGGATCTCGTCCAGGCCGCGCCGGCAATCGGCAAAGGCGCCGACACCCGGCAGCACCACGCGATCCGCGCAAGCGACCGCATCTGGATCGCTGGTCACCGTGATCGGCTGATCGTGCCCGCTCTCGCGCGCGGCGCGTTCGAACGCCTTCGCGGCCGAGTGCAGATTGCCCGAGCCGTAATCGACGATGGCGACGCTCATCGCGTGCCCCCCGGCTCCGGAAACAGGCCGATCACGTCATTGCCGGACGGCGGCCCACGCCGGATCGGCGTCGTAAACTGCGCCTCCGGCGGCGCGGGCGGCGCAGCCGGCGTTTCGCTCGCGCGCGTGTCGCCGGCACGTTTGGCCCACTCGCCATAGAAGCGGCGCTCGGCAATTTCCACGTCCTCGCCGACCACGAAGCCGAGCGTCGTCCAGCGCCGCCGCGCCAGCGTCCAGCGCCAGATGCTCGAGGCCTCGAAGCCCATCAGCAGAGCGATCAGCACGCCGACGATCAATTGCACATTTGAAGGCGCGTGCAGCAACGCCAGCCCGACTCCGATCAATCCATAGACGACGACGTAGATCACGAAGGCCAGCCACAGTCGGTGCATCAGCAGCCACAGCGGCGCGAGTACGAAAGCCCAGGCGTGGAATCCGTCGCGCACGAACAGGAAGCGTTCGGGAGCGCTTGTCGTGTCGCCTTTACGCGGCGGCGGTGCGTGGACTGTGAATGTGGGCATCGTATTTTACTCTACCAACGTCATCCTTCGAGGCTCGGCGCGATGCGCCTCGCACCTCAGGATGACGACTCAGTGCCTGTTTCGGATCCGTCACCCTGAGGTGCCCGGCGCAGCCGGGCCTCGAAGGGTGACGGGCAACAATAATCTTACCCGCCCAGCGAGCCTTTGGTCGACGGCACCTCGTCCTTGGCGCGCGGGTCGATCGCCACCGCGGCGCGCAGCGCGCGCGCCAGGCCCTTGAAGCACGACTCGGCAATATGGTGATCGTTCGTGCCGTACAAAGTCTCCAGATGCAGCGTGATGCCGGAATTCATCGCGAAGGCCTGGAACCACTCCTGCACCAGTTCGGTGTCGAAGGTGCCGACCTTGTCGCGCACGAACTCGGCCTTGAACACCAGGAACGGCCGCCCGGAAATGTCGATCGCCACCCGGGTCAGCGCCTCGTCCATGGGCACATGCACGTCGGCGTAGCGGGTGACGCCCTTCATGTCGCCGAGCGCCTGCTTCACCGCGGCGCCGAGCGCGATGCCCACATCCTCAGTGGTGTGGTGCTGGTCGATATGCAGGTCGCCTTTGGCCCTGACCGTGATGTCGATGCGCGAATGCCGCGCCAAGAGGTCCAGCATATGATCGAGGAAGCCGATACCGGTCGCGACCTGCGAACGGCCCTGCCCGTCGAGGTCGATTTCAACCTCCACGTCGGTTTCCTTGGTCTTGCGCTTTACGGTGCCTGTGCGCATCGAAAATAGCCTCTATCTCGCTGGAGCGGCGTCCTTTTATCAGGGGCTCCGCCGCTTCGCTACCTCCGTAGGAGCCAAGGCAACCGAACGCCTGCCGGCCCCGGCGGCCCGATTTACGATTATTGGCCGCCCCGATTGGTCAACGCCGCCGATTTTGCTACTGAACAGAGGGGGCGGGGTAGGGTGTCATGTTGGACAAAGTCGACGACAGGTATTATCAGGTTGTGCCGGCGAAAGGCATGGCCGAGCAGTTGCTGGTGGCGGCGCGGGATCGCATTTTCCGCGATTTCATGACGCGCATGCGCCCAACGGCCTCCGACCGCGTGCTGGACGTGGGCGTCTCTGACGTGATTAACGACGGAGCCAACGTGCTGGAGCGGGCCTATCCGTACCCGCACAACATCACTGCCTGCGGACTGGGCGAGGGCCTCGAGTTCCAGGCCACCTTTCCGGCAGTCGATTACGTGCGCATGGCGCCCAATGTGCGTCTGCCCTTCGACGACGGCAGTTTCGAGATCGCGACGTCGAACGCAGTGCTTGAGCACGTAGGCAGTCTCGCGCATCAGGCCTTTTTCGTGCAGGAGCTTTGCCGGGTCGCAAAGCGGGTCTTCATCAGCGTGCCCAACCGTTTTTTTCCCATCGAGCACCACACGGCGCTGCCTATTGCCCATTACCGGAACGCAACCTTTCGCATGGCCTGCCGGGTGACCGGAAAGTCCGAATGGGCGGACGAGGAAAATCTGATCTTGATGACTCGCAAGCGGTTGTGGCGCCTCGCCGCGCCGATCAAGCGCAGCACGGTGGTCGGTTACACCGGCCTGGCGCTCGGACCGTTCTCCTCTAACCTCTATCTCGCGTTCCACTAGGTCGCGCGCCGCGGTGCGCGGCGCCGTTGCATCCGCCGTCGATTTGCAACGGCAACGGTGCGCGCCTACATGTGCTCACACCCAAAGGTCCCCGCGTATGGCATCCCCCGAAATCCCGACTTGGCACGGCACTACTATCCTCACGGTCCGCAAAGGCGGCACCGTGGTCATCGGCGGCGACGGCCAGGTGTCGATCGGCCAAACCATTATCAAGGCCAACGCCAAGAAGGTGCGCCGCCTGGGCAAAGGCGACGTGATCGGCGGGTTCGCCGGCGCTACCGCGGATGCGTTCACATTGTTCGAGCGGCTAGAGGCTAAGCTGGAGCAATATCCCGGCCAGCTCCTGCGCGCCGCGGTCGAACTCGCCAAGGACTGGCGCACCGACCGCTATCTGCGCCGGTTGGAAGCCATGATGATCGTCGCCGACGTCAACGTGTCGCTGGTACTCACCGGCACCGGCGACGTGCTGGAGCCGGAAGCGGGCGTCGCCGGCATCGGTTCCGGCGGCAATTATGCGCTGGCCTCGGCGCGCGCACTGCTCGACGGGCCGCTTGACGCCGAGGCGATCGTGCGTAAATCGCTCGATATCGCCGCCGATATCTGCGTGTACACCAATCGCAATGTGACGATTGAGAGTTTGAAAGCTTAACGGGGCATGACCGACTTCTCTCCGCGTGAAATTGTTTCCGAGCTCGACCGCTACATCGTCGGCCAGGCCGATGCCAAGCGCGCAGTCGCTATCGCGTTGCGCAACCGCTGGCGGCGACTTCAGCTCGACGACAGACTGCGCGAAGAAGTGCTGCCCAAGAACATCCTGATGATCGGGCCGACCGGCGTCGGCAAAACCGAGATTTCGCGGCGTCTCGCCAAGCTCGCCGGCGCGCCGTTCCTCAAGGTCGAGGCCAC
>DATDMA010000468.1:0-4042 GCA_036519015.1 Pseudolabrys sp.
GCGGCCTTGGTGGCGGCGACGAAGTCGTCGGTCTTGTAATTGATGGCGACGTCGGCGCCGAGCTTGAGGCAGGCCTCGCGTTTATCTTCCGAGCCGACGGTGACGATCACCCGCGCGCCAAACTGCTTGGCGAGCTGGATGGCGGTGGTGCCGATGCCGGACGAGCCGCCATGTATCAGCAATGTCTCGCCAGCCTTCAGGGCGCCGCGCTCGAACACATTGTGCCAGACCGTGAAGGTCGTCTCCGGCACCGCGGCGGCCTCGACCATCGGCAGCGTGCTGACCGCAAGCGTGTGGCTCGCGTGTGCCAGAGCGTATTCGGCGTAGCCGCCGCCGATCACCAGCGCCATCACGCGGTCGCCGACCTTCCAGCGCTTGATGCCGGGGCCGAGCGCGGCGATTTCGCCGGCGATCTCGAGGCCAGGGATGTCGGGGGCGCCGGGCGGGGGCGGGTAGTTGCCCATGCGTTGCGCGACGTCGGGGCGGTTGACGCCGGCGGCTTTCACCTTCACCAGCAATTCGTCCTGGCCCGGGGTGGGCACCGGGCGCTGTTCAGGCACCAGCATCTCCGGCCCGCCGGGGGCCTTGATGCCGATCACCGTCATCGTGCTGGGAAGTGTGGCCATCGGTTTCCTCATATTGCGGCGCCGCGCCTTTGTTTAGGCGGCCATTGGCGATGTGACAACCCGCGGCGGCGCGGTTAGATTCTGGCCCTCGCGGAGATCTCCCAATGCCGGCATTCGACGACGACGACAGGCCCAAAAAGAAGGTCACCCACGAGATCGGCCAGGAGCTGAGCCTCTTGTCGGTCGAAGAGCTCGCCGCCCGCGTGCTGCTCCTGCAGGACGAGATCAAACGTCTTGAAGCCGACATGGCCCGGAAACAGGCCACCCGCAGCGCCGCCGACCAATTCTTCAAGCGGTAAGTTGAAACCGCCGCGCTCACGGCGCCAAACGCATC
Organism: Pseudolabrys sp.; assembly: GCA_036519015.1. Taxonomy (GTDB): domain Bacteria; phylum Pseudomonadota; class Alphaproteobacteria; order Rhizobiales; family Xanthobacteraceae; genus Pseudolabrys. The sequence continues at coordinate 961 of DATDMA010000468.1, forward strand.
AAATTTAATTTGTGCTTTCTACAACCCCTTAAGGCGTTATTAAGCTTTCTCGATCATTACTGGCATTGTCCATCTTCATGGACAGCGAGTGGCTCCTGTCCACTCTGTTTGACGCCTCCCTGTTATCCACTTTGAGCCGCCGCACTCCGGCGGCTCCTTTTTATGTTCCGTTTTGTGACAGGGCCTGAGCGTTGTTCACCCTTTAAGCTTGCCTGACAACCATGTCGCAAGGTCCGTCTGGACAGGATGGGCCCCGGCGCGCCATGCTTACCCAATCGTTTACAGGGGCGGGTCGGTCGTAAACGGCTGTGTCAGGTGAGGCGTTGCGTTATGTCCGAAAAATCCATGCTGAGTGAATCGCAGCCGGTGTCGTTCGGCGAGCGGCTCGCCAATTCCCAAGTCTTCGCCGATCTTTTCCGCGACGGCATGGCGCTGGTGGAAGAAACCGCCACCTACCTCGACGGTCCCGGCCGGCAGGAATCCAAGAAGCTCGAGCGCGCCGCGGCGCTGGCCTACGCCACCGAGAGTATGCGGCTGACCACAAGGCTGATGCAGCAAGCCTCCTGGCTGCTGTTGCACCGCGCGGTGAAAGAGGGCGAGATGTCGCTCGCCCAGGCCAACAAAGAGAAAAGCAAGGTCAAGCTCTCGGCCGCCGACACGCACGATCCGGCCAATCTCGAATTGCTGCCCGAGCGGCTGCGCGAACTGATCGGGCGCTCGCAGGCGCTGCAGGGCAAGGTCAGGCGGCTGGACGCGACGATCCACAATCGCATTCCGTCCGACCAGGTGCCCTCGATCAATCCGGTGGAACGCCAGCTCGGGTTGTTGAAGGCGGCGTTTGGCGCGGAGAGCGTTTAAGGCGGCGCGTTTCCGACATTTTTTGTCATGGCCGGGCTCGTCCCGGCCATCTCGATTCATGGGGCACCGCCGTGCCTTCATAAGCGGGATCACCGGATCACGGCGCTGCGCGCCGGCCCGGTGATGACAAGAAGCGCGGCTCAGATCAGCAGCGCGCAGCATCCGGGGCACGCCCATAAAACCCAAAACAAAAACCCCCGCGGTGAGCGCGGGGGTCTTGTCAGTTCGCACGATCGTGCAAACAGCTTATTTCGTGTCTTCCTTCTTGTCTTCCTTGAGGAAGCCCGAGAACTTCTTCTGGAAGCGCGAGACGCGGCCACCGCGATCCATGAGCTGCTGCTGGCCGCCGGTCCAGGCCGGGTGCGACTTGGGGTCGATGTCCAGGTGCAGCGTGTCGCCTTCCTTGCCCCAGGTGGTGCGGGTGGTGAACTCGGACCCGTCGGTCATCACCACCTTGATGCTGTGATATTCGGGGTGGATGTCGGCTTTCATGGCTCGTTCCGATCTCTAGTTCCGTCAGGCGCGCGCGAGGGGCGCCAAATGAGCTGAATTTTCCGGCTCTATACAGGACGCGGGCGCGGGCGGCAAGCCGCCGCGATTGACCACAGTCAATCCTGCGGCGCATTGTCCGGCCTAACCGATTGGTATGTGCTGAAGCCGGACTCCCAAGGCCGCTTCGGCGCGCTATATCGGGGTCGGGCTCCGATTGGGAAGCTGTCGTCGGGGAACGGCCATCTGCAACAGTCCCGTTACGGGCAACGCCGGGGGGCGAGGCGTTTTTTCAAGATAAGGCTTCGCGTCGCATGGATATTGCCAGTGATGGACGGGGTCTCGGTACGGCCAGCGCGCCGGCCCCTTCCGAGAAGCGCAGTGTGAAGCTTCGGCCGCTCGCGCGGCTTCTGCCCTATATCGTGCGCTACCGCGGCCGCGCGGTGGCAGCGCTGATCTCGCTCATCGTCGCCGCACTGACCACGCTGATCGTGCCGGTCGCGGTGCGCCGCATGATCGACTTCGGCTTCTCCGAGAAGGCGGCCGAACTCATCGACAGCTATTTCGCGGTGATGATCGGCGTCGTGGCCGTGCTCGCGCTCTCCAGCGCCATGCGCTACTACCTCGTCACCACGCTGGGCGAGCGCATCGTCGCCGACCTGCGCAGCGATGTCTTCGCGCATCTCACCAAGCTCTCCTCCGCGTTCTTCGACACGGCCAAGACCGGCGAGATGCTGTCGCGGCTCACCGCCGACACCACGCAGATCAAGTCGGCGGTCGGCGCGTCCGTGTCGCTCGCGTTGCGCAACCTGGTGCTGTTCCTCGGCGGCGCCGGGATGATGGTGGTGACCAGCCCGCGGCTGTCGCTGTTCGTGCTGGCGGCTATTCCGGTGATCGTGCTGCCGCTCGTCGGCTTCGGCCGCGCGGTGCGGCGCAAGGGCCGCGAGGCGCAGGACACGCTGGCAGAGGCGTCGAGCTATGCGGGCGAGCTGATTGGCGCTGTGCGCATCCTGCAAGCCTTCACCAACGAGATGCTGGCGGCGGCGCGCTTCAAGAGCGCGGTGGAGCAGGCTTACAACGCCGCGCGCGGCGCGACGCGCGCTCGAGCGGTGCTGACCGCGATCACCATCTTTCTCGTTTTCGCGAGCGTCGTGGTGGTGCTGTGGGTCGGCGCGCAGGACGTGATGGCGGAGCGCATCACCGCCGGCCGGCTCGGGCAGTTCGTGCTGTATGCGGTGTTCGCCGCCGGCGGGCTCGGTGAGCTGTCCCAAGTGTGGGGCGAACTGGCGCAGGCCTCGGGCGCTGCCGAGCGGCTGTTCGAGATCCTCGCCATCGAGCCGCAGATCAAGGCCCCGCCGCAGCCGGTGAAACTGCCGGCGCCGGCGCGCGGCGCGATCAAGTTCGACGACGTGCGCTTCGTCTATCCGGGGCGGCCGACCGCGCCGGTGCTGGAAGGCATTTCGTTCCAGGTGAAGCCGGGCGAGAAGCTTGCGCTTGTCGGGCCATCCGGCGCCGGCAAGAGCACGATCTTCCATCTCATCTTGCGGTTCTACGATCCGCTCTCGGGCACCGTGAGCTTCGACGGCGTTCGTCTCACCGATGCCGATCCCGCCGACGTGCGCGCCCATATAGCGCTGGTGCCGCAGGACCCTGTGGTGTTCGCGACCAGCGTGCGCGAGAACATCCGCTTCGGACGGCCCGATGCGAGCGATGCCGAGATCGCGCGCGCGGCGGA
>DATDMA010000469.1:0-2912 GCA_036519015.1 Pseudolabrys sp.
TGCCCGATTCTCAATCCCACCGTGCATGAGCAGGTGATCGGCCAGATCATGGTCGCCAATTTCAAGGACAATGAGCAGAGCTGGAAGGTCTTGCCGGACGGCAGTTCGACGCGCATAAAGGCCGCGCCGGGCGAAGAACCCTTCAACGCCCACAAATATTTCATGACCAACCCAAGTCTTTCGGGCCGTGGCAAATCGCTCAAGGAATCGTCGCCCCGCAGCCTCATCCGCCGCCTCGCCGAAGGCGCGTAAGCGCACACCTATCGCCCATGCCCCCGCCAAAGGCCGGCTCGACCATGGGCCGCCCATCGCGGTCATCGACATCGGTTCGAATTCCGTCCGCCTCGTGATCTACGAGGGGCTGACGCGCGCGCCGACGCCGATCTTCAACGAGAAGGTGCTCGCCGGCCTCGGCCGCCAGGTGCAGACCACCGGGCTCCTGGCGCAGGACGCGATGGCGATCGCGCTTGATGCGCTACGCCGGTTTCGGGCGCTCTGTGACCTCCTGCAGGTGCGCAGGATGTGGGCGATCGCCACCGCCGCCTGCCGCGATGCGCGCAACGGCCATATCTTCATCGGCGAGGCCGAGCGCATCTGCCGCATCCCGATCACGATCCTCTCCGGCAAGCGCGAGGCGCACCTCACCGCGCTCGGCGTCGTCTCCGGTATCCACAAGCCTGACGGCATCGTCGGCGATCTCGGCGGCGGCTCGCTGGAACTGGTCGATGTGCACGGCTCGCGCGTGCGCCACGGCATGACGCTGCCGCTCGGCGGCCTCGCTTTGCAGGACATCGCCGGCAAGTCGATCAAGAAAGCCGAAAAGTTCGTCGAGGAGGCCTTCGAAGACCTCGACATGCTGCACGATGGCGAGAACCGCACCTTCTACGCGGTCGGCGGCACCTGGCGCGCGCTGGCGCGGCTGCACATGTGGCAGACCGGCTATCCGTTCCACGTCATGCACAATTACCGCATCCCCGCGCGCGAGGCGCTGGAGTTCTCGCGGCTCGTGCATCGCGTCGACACCGAGACCCTATCGAAGATCGAAGTCGTCAACACCGCGCGCCGCCCGCTGCTCGCCTATGCCGCGCTGGTCTTGGAAAATCTGGTGCGCACCATCAAGCCGAAGGAGGTGGTGATCTCCGTCCTCGGTGTGCGCGAGGGGCTGCTCTATTCGCTGCTCAATGCGCGCGAGCGCTCGCGCGATCCGCTGATCACCGCGGCGGCCGCTCTTAACGTGCTGCGTTCGCGCTCGCCGCGTCACGGCGAGGAGCTGATCGCCTGGACCGACCGCTTCATGCTTTCGTCGGGGCTCGACGAAAACGCGGACGAGCGCCGGCTTCGCCATGCGGCCTGCCTGCTCGGCGATATCGGCTGGCGCGCGCATCCGGACTATCGCGGCGAGCAGTCGATGAACATCATCGCGCACGGCAACTTCGAGTCGATCGACCACCCGGGCCGCGCCTATCTCGCGCTGGCCGTCTATTTCCGCCATGCAGGTCTGGGGGAAGAGGACTTGTCGCCGCGCCTGCGCGAACTGGCGACGACACGCATGCTTGATCGCGCACGCGTGATTGGCGCGGCGATGCGTGTGGCTTACATCCTCACCGCCGGCCAAGGCGGGTTGCTGCCGAAGACGCCGATGCAGGTGAAGCGCGGCAAGCTGACGCTGAAGCTGCCGGGCGCTTCGATGAAACTCGCGAGCGACCGGCTGGCCGGACGCTTGCGCCAACTCGGGCGTCTCGTCGGCCGCGACGCGGCGATCGAGTCGTAGGACGAACTCATGAGTTCGAACTCTTCATGGCGCAGTGTCTGCGCCGGCTTGGCGTTGATGCTCGCGTTGGCGGCAACGCCGGCCGATGCGCGCACGCTTGCCGCGATCAAGGCAGACGGCACGCTGAAGGTCGGACTGACCGGAGACTACGCGCCTTATTCGCTGCGCGGTGCCGATGAGAAGATCACGGGCGCCGATGTGATCATGGCGCAGGCGCTGGCGAAATCGCTTGGGGTCACGCTGGCGATCGTTCCGACGACCTGGAAGACGATGAAGGCCGACCTCGAGGCGAACCGTTTCGACATCGCCATGGGCGGTGTGAGCGTGACGCCCGATCGCGCCGCTGTCGGCGATTTTTCTGTCACCGTCATGCGCGACGGCAAGCGGCCGATCGTGCGTTGCGCCGACAAGGACCGTTATACATCGGCTGCCGCCATCGACCGGCCGGACGTACGCGTCGCCGTCAATCCGGGCGGCACCAACGAGCGCTTCGACAAGGCGAATTTTCCGCACGCGCGGCTTGAAGAGTATCCCGATAACCGGAAGATTTTCGATGAGGTCGCCGCGAACAATGCCGACGTCATGGTGACGGACGGCGCCGAGGTCGATTACCAGGCGCGCCGGCATCCGGGCGTCCTGTGTCCGGCGGCTGTGTCGGACTCGTTCGATCATTTCGACAAAGCCTATTGGATGACGCGCGACGCGGCCCTGAAGGACGCGGTCGATGCCTGGCTGACGGAGAGCCTGAAGGCTGGCGACTATCAGAAGGCCTTGGCCGCTGCGGCTGCTGACAAGTCATAGCGGCGCCACCTGCGCCGCTCATCCCCGCGCAGGCGCTCCGTCATTCGTAACCAGGTCCGACGGTTAGGATCCGGCTTGTGGCGGCGTCAGGAACCGGGTGATCAGCGTCGTGAGAAGCTTGGTGCTCTTCTTTCCGTCGATCTTGGGATCGCGGATCGACAACGTCTTCAAGCCGTCGAACACGCTGATGAGGATTGCCGCCGTCAGGTCCGGTTCGAGCGACGGGTCGATCTGCCCGCGCGCCTGTCCTCTGCGGATGAATTCTGCAAGAAAGCGCCGGACGTTCCGGCTGTGCTCCTGCAAAACCTTTGCCAGCGCCGGATTCCGCTCCGCTTCCGCG
>DATDMA010000470.1:0-3313 GCA_036519015.1 Pseudolabrys sp.
CCCAACACCAGCGTCTATATCCAGATCGGGAATTTGCAGCCCGGGCGCTACACGTTCAACGATGTAGCGCGTTCCGCCACCCATGGCGTGCTGATCGTGCAGTAGCACCGATTGTTCGCGCCGGCCTTGCACTCACAGCAGGAATGGGATCAGCGCCGGTACCTCGGCGCGATAGCGCGCATAGGTGTCGCCGAACTGCTCCGCCATGAAACGCTCCTCGACGCGCATCTTGTAGAGGAGTCCCGCGACCAGGATTGCGAATCCGATCAGCGCGCGCCGGCGGTCGACCACCAGAGCGGTGCCGAACAGCGCCAGCAGCATGCCGGTGTAGATCGGGTGGCGCACGAATGCATAGGGGCCGCTGCGGATCAACTCATGGTCCTGCTTCAACGTCACCGCGCCGCTCCAATTGCCGCCCAGCCAGGCGCGGGCCGCGATGGAAAAGGCGATGCCGATCGCGGTCAGCGCGACGCCCACCCAGAACCAGGTGAAGGAGAAGGCATGAAACCGCTGCTCGAGAACACGGCCAAAAACATGCGGCACCCCGAGCAGGACCGCGCCGACCAACATCGGCACACCGTGGCCGAGCCGCGACAGGCCGGTTTCGCGCCGTACCGTCTCCTTGGCACCGACGGCGGACACGGTCCAATAGGCGAGCCAGATCACCCACAGCGCTGGAATGATGGACAGGTAGAAAGTTCTCATTGCAGCCCCACTATGTGCCAACTATGGCCAAAAGCGGTGTAGTACGGGTTAGGGCGCGGACAACCCCTGCGGCTGAGACCACAATGCGCCGTTTCGGCGCAGCGAGCGACGGACGCAACAGCATGAGCGACGACATTCCCTTCGACAAAGCCCTCGATCTCGCCCCCGACACGGTGGATGAGCCGATGCCGGGCGTGCGCCGGGTGATGGCCAACAATCCGGGGCCCTTCACCTTCAAGGGCACGATCAGCTACATCATCGGCCGCGGCAAGGTCGCCATCGTTGACCCCGGGCCGGACGATCCGGCCCATATCGGCGCGTTGCTCGACGCCGTGCGCGGCGAGACCGTGACGCACATCTTCGTCACCCATACCCATCGCGATCATTCGCCCGCCGTGCCGGCGGTCAAGGCGCATACCGGCGCCACCGTCTATGCCGAGGGCCCGCACCGCGCCTCGCGGCCGCTGCACATCGGCGAGCACAATCCGCTCGATTCGAGCGGCGACCGCGATTTCCGGCCCGACGTGATGCTCAAGGATGGCGAGGTGGTCACGGGCGACGGCTGGAGCATCGAGGCGGTGACGACGCCGGGCCACACCGCCAACCACATGGCCTTTGCATGGAAGGAGAAGGCCGTCTTATTCGCCGGCGACCACGTCATGGGCTGGGCCACGACCATCGTCGCGCCGCCCGATGGCGCCATGAGCGACTACATGGCCTCGCTGCAGAAACTCACATCGCGTGACGAGACGGTCTATTTCCCCGGCCACGGGCCCGCCATTCCCGACGCGTCGCGTTTCGTGAGCTACTACATCCTGCACCGCAAGGCGCGCGAAGCGTCGATCCTGCACCGGCTGGGCAAGGGCGAGACCGACATCCCCTCGATCGTGCGCGCGATCTATATCGGCCTCGATTCGCGCCTCACCGGTGCGGCGGGCCTCTCGGTGCTGGCGCATCTGGAGGATCTCGTCGCGCGCTGTCTAGTCATGACCGACGGCGAGCCGTCAATTGACGGAGTCTACCGACTGGGTTGACGTCTGTCCGTCGGCCGCTTCGGCGCGGGTTTCGCCTCCGGCTTCTCCGGTTCGGCGCGCGGCTCCGGCGCGGAGCCGACGGCGTCGTCGATGTCGTCGAGCAGCGCGCGGATGCGCCGGGCATTGGTGCCGAAATCGGTCGAGCCGTAGCGCGAGGCCGAGCGGACGTCCACGCGCGCGCCGGTGCCGGCGGGCGTGATGCGGATCACTACGTCGTCGCGGAAACCCATGATCGGCGTGCGCGCCACCGACTCAATCACGGCGTCGCGGCGCATGGCGGTCGGGGCCCGCGCGTCCACCACCAGCCATTTGCGCTTGGTGATGATGCCTTGCACGATGTCGTAGACCGGCTTCACCGGCATATCGAGCTGCAGCGGCACGATCTCGGGATAGGCGGCGCGCTGCTGAATGGCGGAGCGCTGACCCGGATACTCGGTGGTCCCGCGCGGGCGCAGCCGCGCCAGCACATCGAAGCGCGGCGGGTTCGTTGTATCGGTGGTGATGTCGTCGATCATCGGCAGCTTCAGGGCGCGATAGCCGAGATAGGCGGGGTAGGCGAGCAGGACGATGCCGACCATCATGCCGAGCAGCGCGCGTCCGAACCCGGCAAGACCCTGCCGCCAGATCACGACGAAGGAGGCGAAGGCCAAAAGGATCGCCAGCACCGCGAAGACCAATGCCGCGCCGAAGGTCGCCAGCGCCGGCACGATCTCCAGGAGCCCCGAGCGCAGGATGATGACAGACAGCACCGCCACGGCGAGCGCGAACCATGCCAGCCGGGCGGACCACACCGCCAGCCGCGACATCGGCTCATCGCCAAAGTGGGGTCGTCGCGCCATGCTCTCTTATCCTGCGCAGATTCGTTTCAAAGCAGCCCATTCTGCCGCATCGAGGAAGGGCGACGAAGGGCGCGGGCCCGCCAGCCTGTTGATGGCCGCGACGCGCGCCTTTGTTTCTGGATGGTCGAGCAGGATCGTCATGCCCGGCTCGGTCGCGCCGCCGATCTTGGTGAGCATGGTGGCGAGCGCGCGGCCGTCGCCATGTGCATTCGTCATCAGTGTGGTGCCGTAGGCATCGGCCGCAGCCTCCGCCTCGCGCGAATAAGACGATTGCAGGACGGAGCGCGCCGCCATCACCACGGCGCCGCCGCCGACGAAATCGCCGAGCAGCATTCCGAACAGGAACGTCAGGCCGCCCGCCTGCAAGACCGACCGCGTGCCGTCGCGATGCGCGACGTGGCCGATCTCATGCGCGATCACGCCCGCAACCTCGTCAGGCGTGTCGGCTTTCGCGATCAGACCGCGGAAGACGTAGATTTGCCCGCCGGGCAGGGCGATAGCATTGGGCTCGTTCCGCCGCACGACGGCGATGCGCAGCGGTAGGCCGGCGGCCGCTTCGAGCCGGGCGACCATGCGGCCGAGCGCCGCGCGTCCCGGCGTCTCGCTCTCGGCGCTGCCGCATTCGAAGCCTTCGCCGGCACCGCGCGTGTCGAGCATGGCGCGCGTCTGCACGTCTACTGCCTCGCCCAATCGGCGTTCGAGCGCGGGCGGCACCAGCGGCGTCAGCCGGCCGGC
>DATDMA010000471.1:0-2738 GCA_036519015.1 Pseudolabrys sp.
TGTCGCGTCCGGTGCCATTCTGAGACCAACGTAGCCCATACGACCGCGGACATTGCGTAGCGCTCGAATCGTCCGAATCACTGCATTTGCCACCCAAAGGGAATCCCCTTTGCGATTCCTAATGACGGTCCGATGCTCTAGTCGGGTGAAGGACGGGTCCACTGTCCGATTGCTCAACATTATGGCAGCCGGTTTTCATATCAAAGGAATCTAGCGCGGCTTCGCAGAGCGCGAGCGCTGCACGATTGACGTGGTCGAATGCCCCGGCACAAGGTCGATCAGCACGACCTCTCCGCCCATGGCCTCGACGATCTCGCGGCCGACCACCTGCTCGCGGGTATAGTCGCCGCCTTTGACCAGTACCGTCGGCTTCACGCGCGCGATGAGTTCGCGTGGCGTGTCTTCCTCGAATACGACGACAAGATCGACCGCTTCCAAAGCGGCCAGCACCTCGGCGCGCGCCTGCGCCGGCTGCACCGGCCGGCCCTCGCCTTTCAGCCGCGTGACCGAGGCATCACTGTTCAGCCCGAGCACCAGCCGGTCGCAGGCCGCGCGCGCGCCAGCCAGCAGCCGCACATGGCCGGGATGCAGCAGGTCGAAGCAGCCATTGGTGAACCCGATGCGCAGCCCCTGCTTGCGCCAATCGGCGAGATGCTCGTCGAGCAGCGCCCAGTCGAACACGATCTTTTCTTCCGGCGCGAGCGAGGCCGCCGGCAGGATGCGCGAGCGCAGTTCGGCCACCGACAAAGTCGCCGTGCCGCGTTTTCCCACCACCACCGCAGCAGCGGCATTGGCCGCGCGCATGGCGGACTCAAAATCCGCGTCCATCGCCAGCATTGCCGAAAGCACGGCGACGACGGTGTCGCCCGCGCCGGAGACGTCGCGCACGCGCACCGGATAGGCCGGCACGTGGATCGGTGCGCCCTCGCCCACCAGCGTCATGCCGGCTTCGCTGCGCGTCACCAGCACGGCTTCGGCATCCAACACATCGCGCAATGCGGCAGCCGCCACGGCAACCTCGTCGTCGCTGCGCGCGGCACTGTGGGTGGCCTCCGCAAGTTCTTGGCGGTTCGGCGTGATCAGCGTGGCGCCGCGATAGATGCTGTAGTCGCGTCCTTTCGGATCGACCACCACCGGCTTGCCCAGTTCATTGGCGGCCTCAATGACGGCGCGCACGACGCGCTGAGTGAGCGCGCCCTTGGCATAGTCGGACAGCACCACCGCGCCGGCGCGCGGCACGGCTTTGAGCGCGTGCGCGATGAGCGCGTCCTCGCTGGCTGTGTCGACCGGGCCGGCATTCTCCCAGTCGGCGCGCAGAAGATGCGTCGAATGGTGTTCGGACACGAACCGCACCTTGCGCGTAGTCTGGCGCTGCGCATCGACGACGAGATGGAATTCGATCAGCGGATTCGCGGAAAGCGTCTCGGTCAGCGCGCGGCCGGCGTCGTCGTTGCCGACCACGCCGACGAAGATGCAGCGCGTGCCGAGCGACACGAGATTGCGCACGACGTTGCCGGCGCCGCCGACCATCAGCTCGCTGCGCTTGCAGGCGATCACCGGCGTGGGCGCTTCCGGCGAGATGCGCGAGACTTCGCCATAGACGAACTCGTCGAGCATCAAGTCGCCGACGCAGAGGACGGTCTGCCCGGCGAGCTCGGAGAGATGCTTGTCGAAGTCGTACATAGTTATTCCTTGCGCATATTCATGCGCTAGCGATACCGATCATCGCGATCGAGATAGCCATTGACGTATTGTGCGACGGCGGTCTCGAGCGGCGTGAAGCCGGCGTTGTAGCCGGCGCGGCGCAGATTCTCGACTGAGCTTTGCGTGAAATACTGATATTGGCCGCGGATGGACTCGGGCATGTCGACATATTCGATGTTTGGTGCGCGGCCGAACGCCTTGAACATGGCGGTGATCATGTCGCGGAAGCTTTCGGCTTTGCCAGTGCCGACATTGAAGATCCCGTTCACCGAACTTTGGTCGAGCAGCCAGCGCAACACGGCGACGACGTCGTCGATGTAGATGAAGTCGCGGCGCTGATCGCCGTCGGCGATGCCGTCACGATGCGACTTGAACAGCCGCACCGGCTGCCCCGCCTTGGCGCCGGCGAACACCTTCGACAACACGCTCGCCATATGGCCCTTGTGGTACTCGTTCGGCCCGTAGACGTTGAAGAACTTCAGGCCCACCCAGCGCGGCGGCAGCTTCTGCTTCTTCACATGGCGATCGACCAGCGCCTGGTCGAACAGGTGCTTGCTCCAGCCGTAGAGATTCATCGGCCGGAGCTTGCGCAGTGCCTCCGGCGACCAGTCGTCGTCGAAACCCTGCGCGCCTTCGCCATAGGTCGCCGCCGAGGAGGCGTAGATGAAAGGCGTGCCGGTCTCTGTGCACCAGTCAAGCAGGCGCAGCGACAGCCGGAAGTTGTTCTCCATCACCAGGTCGCCGTCGCTGGCGGTGGTGTCGGAGATCGCGCCCATGTGGATGACGGCATCGAGCTTGCGCCCCTCAAGCCAGCGCATCAGCTCGGCCGGAGGCACCAGGTCGGCGAACTGGCGCTTGGCCAGGTTGCGCCATTTGGCGTCTCCGGAACCCAGCAGGTCGTTGACGACGACGTCGGTCGCGCCCGCCTCGTTGAGGCTCGCGACGACGTTCGAACCGATGAACCCGGCCCCGCCGGTAACCAAAAACATCCCTGCCCCTTACGGCCGAGCCCCTGTCCGGCGCTTCCTTTGCCC
>DATDMA010000472.1:0-3038 GCA_036519015.1 Pseudolabrys sp.
CTCGACCGCTTGGCGCGGCTTTAGGGCGTAACGTCAAAGAATAGAGTGAGGACGGGCTCTGGCCCGCCCTCTTCACTTACCGATGAGCTTCGCTCATTAGCAGCCGCTGTAGTCGAGCTTGCCGTAGCCCATGTCGATCGCGCACTGGGGCCGGTAATTGTTGCGATAGCGATAGACGGGCGCCGGCGCATAAGCGTAGCCCGGTTCGGCATAGGCCGGTCCATAGCCGTAGCCCGAGTCGACATAGGCCGGCTCACCGTAATAGCCGCCGTTGTAATAGCCGCCGTTGGCTGCACCGGCGGCCACCGCCCCGCCAATAATCGCGCCCGCCGCGAATCCACCGATCGCCGCCGCGTTGCGCCCATTTCGCGCCTCACTCGGCGTCGCCGCCGCCAGCGCGAGCGCACCGGTCAAAGCCGCCGCCGCCGCCGTATATTTCATGAACCTGTTCATGTTCGCCTCCGTAGTCTTGTCGCCACAGGGAGCCTTGATCGGACTCCCCCTGTCAGCACCGGCGGACGCCGGCGCGTTTCATGACCAACACGGAGAGACAGGGAGGGGTTCCGGTTTTTTGCCCTATTTCCGGGCTCAATCCGCCGGAACCCACTTAAGCCACTACCCTTTGTGGCTTGTGGATCGGTCCCGCGCCCACTCTTGCCGCAGCGGGAAACTGCGCATATAGACATCGCTTTAATGACAATCGCGCCGAAAACATCGTTCGTCCTCAGCCAACGGCATCTGTTGGGGATCGAAGGCCTTACACGCGACGATATTGTTGGTTTGCTCGATCTCGCCGAGGAATTCGTCGAGCTCAACCGCCAGATCGAGAAGAAGCGCACCACGCTGCGCGGCCGCACCCAGATCAATCTCTTCTTCGAGGTCTCCACCCGCACCCAGTCCTCGTTCGAGCTGGCGGGCAAACGTCTGGGCGCCGACGTGATGAACATGTCGGCCTCCTCGTCCTCGATGCGCAAGGGCGAGACGCTGATCGACACCGCGATCACGCTCAACGCCATGCACCCGGACATCATCGTCGTGCGCCATCACGCCTCCGGCGCGGTCGAATTGCTCGCGCGCAAGGTGGACTGCTCGGTGATCAATGCCGGCGACGGCGCGCACGAGCACCCGACCCAGGCGCTGCTCGACGCGCTCACCATCCGCCGCAACAAGGGCCGCATCGAGGGCCTGACGGTGGCGATCTGCGGCGACATCCTGCATTCGCGCGTCGCGCGCTCCAACATCATCCTGCTCAATGCGATGGGCGCGCGCGTGCGCGTGGTCGCGCCCTCCACGCTGCTGCCGCCCGGCATCGAGCGCCTGGGCGTCGAGGTCGCGCGCGACATGCGCGAGGGGCTCAACGGCGCCGACATCGTCATGATGCTGCGCCTGCAGCGCGAGCGCATGAACGGCTCCTACGTGCCGTCGGTGTCGGAGTATTTCCACTATTACGGCCTCGATGAGAAGAAGCTCACCTATGCCAAGCCCGACGCGATGGTGATGCATCCGGGGCCGATGAACCGCGGCGTCGAGATCGACTCCATCGTCGCCGACGGCGCGCAGTCGCTCATCCGCGAGCAGGTCGAGATGGGCGTCGCCGTGCGCATGGCGGTGCTGGAAGCGCTGTCGAGGAATTTGCCGAATGCGTAGCGTAAGCAGGGCGTGCCATGCTCTCTGACCGCCGCCCCATTTTGCTCGCCAATGCGCGGATCGCCGACCCCTCGCGCGATCTCGACATCATCGGCGACCTGCTGATCGCCGACGGCGTGATCCGCGAGGCCAAGAAGGGCATCGGCGCCGCCGGCGTGCCGGAAGGCACCGACGTCATCGATTGCCGCGGCAAGCTGGTCGCACCGGGCCTGGTCGACATGCGCGCCTTCATCGGCGAACCGGGCGCCGGCTATCGCGAGACTTTTGCGTCGGCGAGCCAGGCGGCCGCCGCCGGCGGCGTCACCACCATCATCTGCCAGCCGGACACGTCACCCGCGATCGACGATCCGGCAACGGTCGATTTCGTGATGCGGCGCGCGCGCGACACGGCCGTGGTGCATGTGCATCCCATGGCCGCCATCACCAAGGGCCTCGAAGGCCTGGAGATGACCGAGATCGGCTTGCTCAAGGCCGCCGGCGCGGTCGCCTTCACCGACGGCGAGAAGAGCGTCACCAACGCGCAGGTGATGCGCCGCGTGCTGACTTACGCACGCGACTTCGACGCGTTGATCGTGCATCACACCGAGGATCCGCATCTCGTCGGCGACGGCGTAATGAACGAGGGCGAGTTCGCCGCTCGCCTCGGGCTGCTCGGCATTCCCTGCGCGGCCGAGGCGGTGATGCTGGAGCGCGACACCCGCCTCGTCGCGCTGACTGGCGGGCGCTATCACGCGGCCTCCGTCACATGCGCGGAATCGCTCGAGGTGCTGCGCCGCGCCAAAGACGCCGGTCTCAAGGTGACGGCGTCCGCCTCGATCAACCACGTCACGCTCAACGAAAACGACATCGGCCCCTACCGCACCTTCCTGAAGGTGTCGCCTCCCCTGCGCGCCGAAAACGACCGCAAGGCGCTGGTCGCCGCGCTCGCGTCGGGCCTGGTCGATGTCGTGATGTCCGATCACAATCCGCAGGATGTCGAGACCAAGCGGCTTCCGTTCGCCGAGGCAGCGCCCGGCGCGATCGGCCTGGAGACCATGCTGATCGCCGGCTTGCGTCTCGTGCACAACGGCGAGCTCGACCTGCTCACGCTGCTGCGCGCGATGTCCACGCGCCCGGCCGAGCTGCTCGGCCTGCCGGGCGGCTCGTTCAAGACCGGCGCGCCCGCCGACGTCATCGTCGTCGACATGGACGTGCCCTGGGTGGTCGATCCGATCGAGCTCAAATCGAAGAGCAAGAACACGCCGTTCGACGAAGCGCGCATGCAGGGGCGCGTCGTGCGCACCATCGTCGCCGGCCGGACGATCTACGAGGTCGTATGATAGTCTCTTCGTCATTCCGGGACGGCCCAAAGGGCCGGACCCGGAATCCAGTCGCATGCACGGCGCCTGTTT
>DATDMA010000473.1:0-24452 GCA_036519015.1 Pseudolabrys sp.
CGCGCCGCCTGGATGTATTCGAAATTGCGCCCGCGCAGGAATTCCGCGCGCACCAGGCCGACCAGCGACACCCAGGAGAACAGCAGCAAGATGCCGAGCAATACGAAGAAGCCCGGCACCAGCACGGACGAGATGATCAGCAGCAGATAAAGCGAGGGGATCGAGGTCCAGATCTCGATGAAGCGCTGGAACAGCAAGTCAGTCCAGCCGCCGAAATAGCCCTGAACCGCGCCAGCGGCGACGCCGATCACCGACGACACAATGGTGAGCGCCAGACCGAACAGCACCGAGATGCGGAAGCCATAGATCAGCCGCGCCAGCACGTCGCGCCCGCCGTCATCGGTGCCGAGCCAGTTGTATTCGAGATCGCCGCATTTGGCGAAGCCGTGGGTGGCGGCGTAATCGCAATCCGCCTTAGTCAGCATCCAGGTCGGCTTCGAGGGGAACGGCGACGGCGGCTTGCTCACCTGCGTATTGTAAGAGAAGCGGATCGGCGGCCAGACCACAGTGCCGCCCTCCTTGGTGATCAGCCCCATCAGATAGTCGTCGCGATAATCGGCGGCGGTGCCGAACAGATTCGGGTCGTTGTCCTTGGCGAAGGCCGTGTCAGGATAGGTCATCACCGCCGGAAAGAACGACTTGCCGTTGACGTGGATATAGATCGGCTTGTCGTTGGCGATGAATTCCGCGAACAGCGAGAGGACGAACAGCGCCAAGAACAGCCACAGCGACCAGTAGCCGCGCCGGTTGGCGCTGAAGTTCTCCCAGCGCCGCTTATTGATCGGCGAGATGGCGATCAAATGCCCCTCCGGCGGCACGTCGAGACCCATTGGGCCGACGGCCGTCGTCTCAGGCGTCTTGATGGCGGTGCGGACGTCCACCGTCACACCTCCCGCGTCTCGAAGTCGATGCGCGGATCGATCCACGTGTAAGCGAGATCGGAGATCAGGTTCACCACCACGCCGATGAGCGAGAAGATGTACAGCGTGGCGAACACCACCGGATAGTCGCGGTTGAGCACGCTCTCGAAGCCGAGCAGGCCGAGCCCGTCGAGCGAGAAGATGGTCTCGATCAGCAGCGAGCCGGTGAAGAACGCATGCACGAACGCGCTTGGGAAACCGGCGATCACGATCAGCATGGCGTTGCGAAACACGTGGCCGTAGAGCACCTGGTTGCGCGTGCAGCCTTTGGCGCGCGCGGTGAGCACGTATTGCTTGCGGATCTCGTCGAGGAAGGAGTTCTTGGTCAGCAGCGTCATCGTGGCGAAAGCCGACAGCGCCATCGAGATGATCGGCAGCGTGAGATGCCAGAAATAGTCGAGGATCTTGCTGTACCAGGGCAGTTGCGCCCAGTTCTCCGACACCAGACCGCGCAGCGGAAAAATATCGAAGAACGAGCCGCCGGCGAACAAGATGATCAGCAGGATAGCGAACAGGAACCCGGGGATCGCATAGCCGACGATGATGACGCTCGATGTCCACATGTCGAATTGCGAGCCGTCATCCACCGCCTTGCGGATGCCGAGCGGGATCGAGATCAGGTAGGTCAGCAGCGTCATCCAGATGCCGAGCGACATCGAAACCGGCAGCTTCTCCTTGATGAGTTGGATGACACTCACGTCGCGGAAATAGCTCTTGCCGAAATCGAAGCGCGCGTAAGTCCACAGCATCAGCGCAAAGCGCTCGGGCGCCGGCTTGTCGAAGCCGAACTGCACTTCCAGCTTCTTGATGAATTCCGGATCGAGGCCCTGCGCGCCGCGATACTTGGAGCCGGAGGCATCGATCTGCGAACCACCCTGTGCGCCGCGGCTGCCGAAGTCGCCGCCGGAGGAGCCGGAAATGCGCGAGGTCGCGCCGGTGTCGGAGCCCGTGAGCTTGGCGATCACTTGCTCGACCGGGCCGCCAGGGGCGAATTGCACCACCACGAAGGCGACCAGCATGATGCCGAACATGGTCGGGATCATGAACAGGATGCGGCGGATGATATAGGCGGTCATGATAACCTGTTAACCCGTTATCCTCTCGCCGTCACCCTGAGGTGCGCGCGATTGCGCGCCTCGAAGGGTGGCGGCCTGTGAGTCGGTGCCCGTCATCCTTCGACGGCCGCTTCGCGGCCACCTCAGGATGACGGAGATAGGCTCAGCCGGCCTTTTTCACATTCTTCCCCGGATCGGACCACCAAGTATCCGGAATCCCGCGATAATAGCGCGGTTGCGCCGCCGGGCGGCCGAACACGTCCCAATAGGCGATCCGATGCGAGGCCAGGTACCACTGCGGTATCCAATAGCGCCCGGAGCGGATGACGCGGTCGAGCGCACGGCAGGCCGTGGTGAGATCTTCGCGCGTCTTGGCGGCGATGATGATCTCGACCAGCGCATCGACTGCCGGATCGCTGATGCCGGCGTGGTTTTGCGAACCGACAGTCTTCGCGGCCTGCGAGGTGAAATAGGTGCGCAATGAGTCGCCCGGCGTCGAGGAAAAGCCGAAGCGATCAACGGTGATGTCGAAATCGAAATCGTCGACCCGTTTGCGGTATTGCACCGGGTCGACGATGCGCAAGGTCGCGTCGATGCCAAGCGTGGCGAGGTTTTTGAAGTAAGGAAAATGATGCGGCTGCAGTCCCGGCTCGTCGAGCAGAAATTCGATACTGATCGCCTCGCCGCTCGGCGTCATGCGCTTGCCGTCCTTGAGCAGGCAGCCGGCATCGGTGAGCGACTGCGCGGCACGGCGCAGCCAGCGGCGGTCCTGCCCGGAGGCGTCGGTCACCGGCGGCAGATAGGGCTCGCCGAACACTTCTTCCGGCAGCTCCTTGCGGAACGGCTCCAGCAGCACGAGCTCCTCGGAGCTCGGCTTGCCCTTCGCCTTCATCGGTGAATTCTCGAACACCGACTGCGTGCGCTCATAGGCGCCGTACATGATGTTCTTGTTGGTCCACTCGAAGTCGAAGGCATCGATCAGCGCCTCGCGAACCCGCCGGTCTTTGAACTTGTCGCGCCGCGTATTGATGAACCAGCCCTGCGTTCCGGAGGGAGTCTCGTCGGGGATGACGTCGCGCTTGACCCGGCCGTCCTTGAAGGCCGGGAAATCGTAGCGCGTCGCCCAGGTCCTCGAGGTGAACTCCTCGCGGAACAGATAGTTGCCGGCGGTGAATCCCTCAAACCCGACATCACGATCGCGATAATATTCGTAGCGGAGCGTGTCGAAATTGCTCGTCCCACGGGCGATAGGCAAGTCGGCACCCCACCAATCCTTGACGCGCTCGAATTCGATGAAATGTCCCACCTCGAATCGGCCGACCTTGTAATGACCGCTGCCGAGCGGAATATCCAGCGTTGATTCGTCGAACGCGCGCTTGGCGTAATAGGCGCGCGCAAAGATCGGCAGGCTGGCGACAAACAGCGGCAGGTCGCGGCCACGCTTCTCGGTGAAATGGACGATGACGGTACGATCATCGGGGGCTTCCGCGCCTTTGAACTCGCGCAGATGCTGGGTGATGATGGGATGACCTTTCTCCTTCAGCGTCGCCAACGACCAGACCACATCCTGCGCGGTAAGCTGCGAGCCATCGTGGAATTTCGCTTCCGGACGCAGCGTGAAACGATAGGTCAGCCCATCGTCCGTGATACGAACGCTCTTGGCGGCGTACCCATACATGGCGTCGGGCTCGTCGCCCGACCGCGCCATCAGGGCGGCGAACGTATAATCCATGCCGAGGGCGCCCTCGCCTTTCAGAATGTAGGCGTTGAGCGAGTTGAAGGTGAGAAAGGAGCCGTTATAGCCGCGGCTCGAGACCCACTCCGAATAGGCGCCACCTTTCGGCGCATTCGGATTGACGTAAGAGAAATACGGGAAATCGGCCGGGTATTTGAGATCGCCGAAGGCGGACATGCCGTGCCGGTCTGCGGCTTGCGCCTCCTGGGCGGCGGCGAGAGATGGAAGTTTCGCAGCGGCGAGAGCGCTGGCGGACAGCACGAGCACGTCGCGGCGACTGATCATGCGCACCTCATGTGCGACGCTGGTGATAGAGCCAATCGCATCACGTCCGCTGCGGCACCTTCGCCGCCCTGTCCTGGTCCCACCACCAGATGGTGGGGAACGCCGGCGCGGCGTATTTCGGCATCGTGTCCGGACGGCCGAAGCGGTCCCAGCGCGCGGTGCGCGTAAAAGGATAAGTCCACTGCGGCACGACGTAAAAATTCCACAGCAGCACGCGGTCGAGCGCCTTGGTGGCGGCGACCAGATCATCGCGCGACTTGGAGAAGATGACCCGCTCGATCAACGCATCGACCGCCGGATTCTTGATGCCGATCACGTTGCGCGAGCCGGGCTGATCGGCAGCCTGCGAGCCCCAGAAGCCGCGCTGCTCATTGCCGGGCGACAGCGACTCGCCCCATGAGGCGATGGTGATGTCGTAATCCCACTGCCGCAGCCGGTTCTCGTATTGCGAACTATCGATCGTGCGCACCGAGACGTCGATGCCGAGCCGCTGCAGCGACGGCTTGTAGAACAGCATCACGCGCTCGAACGCCGGCTGCTCGACCAGCAACTCGATGCTGAAGGGCTCGTTGGTCTTGGTATTGACCAGCTTGGTGTCGCGGATCTCGTATCCCGCCTCGCGCAGCAGCGTGAGCGCCTGGCGCAGATTGTTGCGCACGTTCTCCGGAGTGCCGCCGACCGGATTGGTGTAGGGCTTGGTGAACAAGTCCGCCGGCACCTTGTCGCGCACGGTCTCGAGGATCTCCAGCTCCTTGCCCTCGGGCAGTCCCGAGGATGCAAGCTCGGTGCCCGCGAAATAGCTGGCGATGCGCTGGTACTGCCCGAAGAAAATCTGCCGGTTCATCTCCTCGAAATCGAAGGCGAAGTTGAAGGCGCGCCGCACGCGCGGGTCCTTGAACTTGTCGCGGCGGATGTTGAAGGCGAAGGCCTGCATGATGCCCATGCTGCGGAGCGGGAATTCCTCCTTCACCACCTTCTTGTCGCGGATCGCGGGGAAATCGTAGGAGGTCGCCCAGTCCTTGGCGCTGTTCTCGGTGCGCCAGTCGACCTGATCGGCCTTGAAGGCTTCCAGCGCGACGGTGGAATCGCGGAAATACTCGAAGCGAACCAGCTGGAAATTATTGGTGCCGATGTTCACGTTGAGGTCCTTGCCCCAATAGTCGGCGACCTTCTCGTAGACGACGTTGCGGCCGGGGGCGAAGTCCTTAACGCGGTACGGCCCGGAGCTGAGCGGCGGCTCGAGCGTGGTCTGCGTCACGTCGCGCTTCTTGCCGGACTTGTCGGTGCCTTCCCAATAATGCTTCGGCAGGATCGGCAACTGGCCGACGATCTGCGGCAGTTCGCGGTTTCCCGGCCCGTCGAAGGTAAAGGTGATCTCGCGGTCGCCGGACTTTTCCGCTTTCACCACGTGCCGGTAATAGGCGCCGAGATCGGGGCTGTTCTCCTTGAAGGTGACGAAGGAGAAGATCACGTCATCGGGCGTCACCGGCTTGCCGTCCTGCCAGCGCGCATTGGCGCGCAGACGATAGGTGACGGCGGAATGATCGTCGGGAAATCGCACGGCTTCCGCCAGCAGTCCGTATTCGGTCGAGACCTCGTCATAGGCCGGCGTGGTCAGCGTCTCGATGAACAGCTCGGTGCCGAGCGCGAGGTTGCCCTTCACCAGCGCGACCACGCGGTTGAAGTTGTCGAAGGTGCCCAAGGCGGCGCGCCGTACCGTCCCACCCTGCGGTGCAGCGGGATTGACGTAGTCGAAGTTCTTGAAGCCTTCCGGGTATTTGATCTCGCCGAACAGCGACAGCGCATGCTTCCAGGCCGGCGCCGGCGTCTGCGCGATAGCAGGGAGCGGCAGCAGACCGGCGCCAAAAGCGCTTAAAGCAGGCGCCGCGAAGCTGGCGGCGCTGGCGCGGAGGACGGACCGGCGGGACAACTTCATGCGGAGACTCCGGCACACTTGGAACTATCTTGGAACAACGAGGTGATAACGCAATCGCGGGCGATTATGTCCGTTTTTCGTTGCGCCACCAGCGGCGTGCCGCCGCACCGGGGTACGTTGGCCGTCAATTTTCCGTGCCAAATGCGTTCCGCGGCCCGGATCGGCCCGCTTTCGCTAACATCCACCCCAAAATGAAACGGCCGGGCGTGAACCCGGCCGTCTGCGAAATTGTCGTGAGACGCCTGTTATTTCGCGGGGGCCGGAGCCGGGGGCTTGGCAGCCGGAGCGCCGCCAGCCGGAGCGCCGCCAGCCGGAGCCGCGGCGCCCGCGGGGGCGGCCTCGGCCGCCTTCGGCAGCGGCAGCGGACTATCCGACAGCGTGCGCAGGTAGTCGATCACGTCCGCCCGCTGTTCGTCACGCGACAGGCCGGCGAAGGTCATGTTCGTGCCGGGGATATAGCCGCGCGGATTGGCCAGGAACTTGTTGAGCTCGTCGAAGGTCCAGGTGCCGCCCTTGGCCTTCATGGCGGAGGAGAAGTTGAAGCCGCCGCGCTCCTTGCCGCGCTCGTCGCCAACAATTCCGTAAAGGTTCGGGCCGACGCGATTCGGGCCGCCCTTCTCGAAGGTGTGGCAGGCGCCGCACTGCTTGGCGGTGGCCTGGCCTTTTTCCACCGACGCCTTGGCCAACAACACCTCGATCGGCTGCGACGGTGCCGCCGCCTCGGTCTTGCCGCCCGCGGCCTCTTCCTTCACGGCGATCTCGTAGCCCGACTTGGCCGGCTTGGCGGGCGCGAACAGCGCGCCGGCGCTGATATTGAGCGCGAGCAGGAACAGGCAGGTGGCGAGGATAGCGCCGAGGACTTTGTTCAGTTCGAACGAATTCATTGAAATAAGTCTCCCCAAGCGTGCCGTTGCGGTGCGGGGTATGACCCCGTCGAAGTTGCGGCGGCGGCGGGACAAATACCGGTTTGCCACACTTATGGCAACCCGTATAAGCGCGCTTGCACAACCGCAATCTGCCTGTCCCACTCAGCGGTCCGGCCCACACCCCGATGTCAGACGCGATCATCCTCATCCCTGCTCGCCTCACCTCCACCCGGCTGCCGGGCAAGCCGCTCGCAGACATCCACGGCGCACCGATGATTGTGCATGTGCTGCGGCGGGCATGGGAGGCGGGCATCGGCGAGGCCGTGGTGGCGACCGATTCCGAGGCTGTGGCGACCGCCGTGGAAAAAGCTGGCGGCCGCGCCATCATGACGCGGGGCGACCACGCGTCCGGCTCCGACCGCATCTTCGAGGCGCTGGAGGCGCTCGACCCCGAGCACCACGTCGGCATCGTCGTGAACGTGCAGGGCGACCTGCCCACCATCGACCCGGAGGATATTCGCGCGGCACTCATGCCGCTTGCCGATCCGGCCGTGGATATCGCGACGCTCGCCGCCGTGATCGCCGATCCGGCCGAGTTGACCAACCCGAACGTCGTGAAGGCGCACGGCCAGAAGATCGCGCCCGACCGGCTGCACGCCAGCACGTTCACCCGCGCCGACGCGATCGGCGCGGGGCCGCATTATCACCACATCGGCCTCTACGCCTATCGCCGCGCGGCGCTGGAGCGCTTCGTCGCGCTGCCGCCCTCGGCCAACGAACAGCGCGAGCGCCTGGAGCAACTCCGCGCGCTCGACGCCGGCATGCGCATCGACATCGCCATTGTTGAGAGCGTGCCGCTCGGCGTCGATGCGCCCGAAGACCTGGACAAAGCTCGGGCGATGCTCGCCGGTTGACTAAGGGCGGAAGGTGGGCCTAACCCCTCTGTCATTCCGGGACGCCGCGAAGCGGCGGGCCCGGAATCCATACGCCGCAGCGCTGGTGGTTATGGATTCCGGGCTCGTCCGCCTTCGCCTTTCAGGCTTTGGCGGACGCCCCGGAATGACAAACGTTAGGGTGGGCTAATGGCCAAGAAGAAGATCATCTACCAGGGCGAGCCGGGCGCGAATTCGGACATCGCCTGCCGCGAAGCCTATCCGGATTACGAACCGATCCCCTGCCCGACCTTCGAGGATTGCTTTTCGGCGCTCTCCAATGGCGATGTCGATCTCGGCATGATCCCGATCGAGAACTCGGTCGCTGGGCGCGTCGCCGACATCCATCACCTGATGCCGACCGCGCGGCTGCACATCATCGCGGAATGGTTTTTGCCGATCCGCAATCAATTGATGGCGCCGAAGGGCGCGAGCCTGAGCAGCATCAAGTCGGTGCAGAGCCACGTGATGGCGCTCGGCCAGTGCCGCAACGTCATTCGCGAACTCAAGCTCAAGCCGGTGGTCGCCGCCGACACCGCCGGCTCCGCGCGCGAAGTGGCGGAAGCCAAGGATTTAAGCCGCGCCGCCATCGCTTCGCGGCTGGCGGCCGAGATCTACGGGCTCGACATCCTCAAGGAGAACGTCGAGGACGAGGCCAACTCGACCACACGCTTCATCGTGCTATCGCGCGAGAAGAAATGGGCGACACCGGGCAACGGCAAGGTGGTCACGACCTTCGTGTTCCGGGTGCGCAACGTGCCGGCCGCGCTGTACAAAGGGCTCGGCGGCTTCGCCACCAACGGCGTGAACATGACCAAGCTCGAAAGCTACATGGTCGGCGGCAATTTCTTCGCCACGCAGTTCTATGCCGACGTGGAAGGCCATCCCGACGACCGCGCGCTGGTGCTGGCGCTGGAAGAGCTCGCCTTCTTCTCCAAGGAGCTGACCGTCCTCGGCGTCTACCCGGCGCACGCCTTCCGCGACACGTTCAAGGAAGAGAAGGATTGATGGGGGCCTCGTGTCCCGGGCGCAGCGCAGCGGAACGATGCGCTGCAGACCCGGGACCCAGCTTGAAGCTTACCGGGGCCCTCCCCGCTCGCGCTCATACCGCTCCACGAAGCGCGGCGACAGCCTGCGCAGCCGCTCGATATCGATACGTCCGGAACGCGTGACGTAGCTCATGGCGAAGTCGATGGGCGCGAGCCGCATGTGCTCGGGGAAATGCTCGTACCATTCGGCGCTGCCATTGGCGCCGGCCACCAGCTTTTCCAGGATCGGGCGGCGCGCCGCTTCATAGGCCGCGAGCGCGGCCGGCACATCCCCGTGCGCAGCCAACGCCTTGTCGAGCGCGATGGCGTCCTCGATGGCGAGCCGCGTGCCCGAACCGATGGAGAAGTGCGCCGTGTGCA
Organism: Pseudolabrys sp.; assembly: GCA_036519015.1. Taxonomy (GTDB): domain Bacteria; phylum Pseudomonadota; class Alphaproteobacteria; order Rhizobiales; family Xanthobacteraceae; genus Pseudolabrys. Next base: position 9,139 of record DATDMA010000473.1, read on the forward strand.
GCGCATCTCCGAGCAGCACGCGATTGCCGTGCGACCAGCGCGCATTGTGCACGATGGGGAATTGCCGCCAGACCGAGTTGTTCGAAATTAGCGGATGACCGCCGAGCGCCTCCGCGAACACGCGCTCGCAAGTCGCGCGCGTCTCCGCCTCGCTCATGCGCGCGAAGCCGGCTTTGGCGAAGGTCGCCTGATCGACCTCGACGATGAAAGTGCTCAAGTCGTCCGCGTAGCGATAGTGGTGCGCATTGAACGAGCCGAGATCGGTCTGGATAAAGGTCTGCGTCAGCGTGTCGAAGCGCTTGGTGGTGCCGAACCAGGCGAAGCGGTTGATGAGATAACGTAAGGTCGCGCCGAATTCGGCTTCATGCGTGCGCCGCACCAGCGAGTTCAGCCCGTCGGCGCCGACGACGAGATCGAAGTCGTCGAATTCGGCGAGCGAGTTCGCCGCGCGGCCATAGACCGGCTCCACACCCACCGACTGAGCCCGCTGTTGCAGCAACTGCAACAGCTTCAGCCGGCCGACCGCAGCAAAGCCGATGCCGTCGATGACGACGCGCTCGCCGCTGTGGTTGAGCGTGATGTCGGCCCAGGACTCCATCTGCGGCACGATCGCCGCGTAGGTCTCCTCGTCGTCCTCGCGCAGGAATTCGAGCGCGCGATCGGAGAACACTACGCCGAAGCCGAAGGTGGCGTCGGCCGGATTCTGTTCGACCACCGTGACGTCGGTCGAAGGCGATCGGCGCTTGATCAGATAGGAGAGATAGAGACCGGCGGGCCCGGCGCCCAGGATGGCGATGCGCATGCGAAACTTCTCACCGCCTCATCCTGAGGAGCGGCCGCGGGCCGCGTCTCGAAGGATGGGGCGGCCCCATGCTTCGAGACGCGCCCTTTCGGGCGCTCCTCAGCATGAGGCCGATTGAGGCTGCAATCAAATCGTCTGATTATACGCGCCCACTTCGGGGTGGGTCCGCAACACGCCGTCGACCGCCTTGAACATCTCGCGCATGCGCGCTTCCGACACCGGGCTTTCCACCACGACGACCAACTCCGGCTTGTTCGACGACGCCCGCACTAGGCCCCAAGTGCCGTCCTCGGTCGTGACGCGCACGCCGTTGACGGTGACCAGATCGCGGATCGGCTGGCCGGCGACCTTGCCGCCTTTGGCCTGCTCCGCTTCGAAATGCTTCACCACGGCATCGACCACGCCGTATTTCTTCTCGTCGTCGCAATGCGGCGACATGGTCGGCGAGCCCCAGGTCTTCGGCAGCGCGTTCTTGAGATCGGCCATGCTCTTGTCCGGATTGCGGTCGAGCATATCGCAGACCGCGAGCGCGGTGATGAAACCGTCGTCGTAGCCGCGGCCGAACGGCGCGCGGAAGAAGAAGTGTCCCGATTTCTCGAAGCCGGCGAGCGCGCCAAGCTCGTTCGTTCGCCGCTTCATGTAGGAATGCCCGGTCTTGTAGTAGTCCGGCGTCTCGGTGTTCGCCGCCAAAACCGGATCGGTGAGAAAAAGCCCGGTGGACTTCACATCCACGACAAAGCGCGGCTTCGGCTTGCCCTGCGACTTGAACAGCAGCGACATGTCGCGCGCCAGCATCACGCCGATCTTGTCGGCGAAGATCTCGTCGCCTTCATTGTCGACCACGCCGCAGCGGTCCCCGTCGCCATCGAAGCCGAGCGCCACGTCCGCTTTGTGCTTCAGCACCGCGTCGCGCATGGCGTGCAGCATTTCCATGTCTTCAGGATTGGGATTGTAGTGCGGGAAACTGTGGTCGAGATCGCAGTCGAGCGGCACCACCTCGCAGCCGATCGCCTCCAGGATGCGTTGCGCGAACGCGCCGGGGGTGCCGTTGCCGCAGGCGGCGACGACCTTCAGCTTGCGCTTGATCTTTGGACGCTTGGTGAGGTCGGCGATGTAGCGGTCGGGGAAATTCTCCTCGAACACGTAAGAGCCGCCGCCCTTGAGATCGAATTTCGCGCCGAGCACGATCTCCTTCAGCCGCGTCATCTCCTCGGGGCCGAAGGTGAGGGGCCGGTTGGCGCCCATCTTCACGCCGGTCCAGCCGTTATCGTTGTGCGAAGCGGTGACCATGGCGACGCATGGCACGTCCAGTTCGAACTGCGCGAAATAGGCCATCGGCGTGATCGCCAGGCCGATGTCGTGCACCTTGCAGCCGGCGGCCATCAGGCCGGAGATCAGCGCCACCTTCACCGAGGCGGAATAGCTGCGGAAGTCGTGGCCGGTGACGATCTCCGGCTTGACGCCAAGCTCGCGGATCAGCGTGCCGAGCCCCATGCCGAGCGCCTGCACGCCCATGAGGTTGATTTCTTTTTCCAGCAGCCAGCGCGCGTCGTATTCGCGGAAGCCGGTCGGCTTCACCAGAGGCGAGGACTCGTAGTCATAGGTATTGGGCGTGAGCGCGGGTTTTGGCGTCGGAAACATCAGATCCTCGATTTGGGGAAGAGAAGCCGGACGGGCGTGTAATAGCCTAACGCCGGAACCCGGGCAAAGTGCCGGCCGAATTAGCCTAAATAGCCGAAAGGATTACTGCTCGAGCACCATGCGGCCGTTGGCGTATTCGTAGCGCTTCAGCCGTGACAGAAATGAGACGCCGAGCAGATTCACGCCGAGCGCGTCATCCGGCAGCACTAGCGCCTGCACGTCATAGACGGTGATACCGCCGACCTCGATACGGTCGAGCTTGGCCGGGGCGGCTTTGATTTTGCCGTTGGCCGTCGAGACGGTGGCGGTGTAGTCGACCGGCAGCGGGCGAATGCCGATTTGCGCGGCATCGGATTCGCGCAAGGCAACCGTCGAAGCGCCGGTGTCGACCATGAAGTCGATGTGCCGGCCGTCGATCCGGGACTCGACCTGGAAGTGCCCCTGCTGGTCGGCTTCGATCATCAGGCTGCGCCCCGACGTCACGGGATCGCGCGGCTCATAGGATGCGGCCGTCGCCGCGGGCTGCGGGGACGGGTTCACCGCCACCGCCTGGTCGGCGAACCGTGCGGCAAAGGTGCCCATCACGAGCATGGCGACAGCGAGGATGAGGATCGAACGCATGATAAAGGCCCGAATCTGTACGGGCGATGCGTCGCACGAACGCGCCCAAGGCGGCCTTAACGCGCCGTTGCGGCTTTAACGGGTGGTGAGCGGGTGGTTACGCGTGACGGGACAATTGTAGCAATAATCTTCCGTCATTCCGGGTTCGCCGCTACGCGGCGCCCCGGAATGACGATTACTGCCCGCGCGGCTTGGCGCGGCGCGTGGCCGGCGCGGAAAGCGGATCGTCCGGCCACGGATGCCGCGGATAGCGGCCGCGCATGTCGGTCTTCACGTCGGCATAGCTGCCGCGCCAGAAGCCGGGCAGATCGCGCGTCACCTGCACCGGCCGGTGCGCGGGCGACAGCAATTCGAGCACCAACGGCACACGGCCACCGGCGATCGCCGGATGCTGGACGAGCCCGAACAGTTCCTGCACACGGATGGAGACGGTCGGCCCCTGCTCGGCCTCGTAGTCGATCGGCACAGCGGAGCCGGTCGGCGCGGTGAAATGGGTCGGCGCCTCGGCGTCGAGACGGCGGCGCAGAGCCCAGGGCACCAAGGCCTGGATTGTTTCGGACAGCTCATCGGCGCCGACATCACTGCGTGCAGTCTTGTCCGTCAATATCGGCTCCAGCCATTCGGCAACGCTGCGCGCGAGGCCGTCGTCGGAGAGGTCGGGCCACTCGTCCCCTTCCGCGCGGCGCAGGAACTGCACGCGCGTGCGAAGCTGCAAGGCGGCCTTGCTCCACGGCAGGCGTGCAAGCCCGATACCGATGATGCCCTTCGCGAGTGTCTTCGCGGTATCGGAATCCGGCATGACCGGCTTGACCTGCTCAGCCAGCACCAGCGCGCCGAGCCGGCGCGTGCGGCGTGCGCGCAGCGAGGCCGAACCGGCGTCAAAGGTCACGGCTTCGCGATCTTCGATGCGGTCGGCGAAGCGCGCTTCGATCTCGGGCAGCGTGATCGGCGCCGCCAGCACGATGCGGCTCGCCGCCGCCGCGCCCGTGAGTTCGGCCACCGCCAAGAACGGCTCGCGCGCCAACGCCAACGCCGGATCGACCGCGCCGCCTCGGCCGCTGGCGAGCAGGAACGCCCCGCTCCCACCGCCGCGGCTCTTGGCGATGCGATCGGGATAGGCGAGCGCGAGGATTGAGCCGGCGGAAACGTCGCCACCAGAACCACGCGCGCCTGCGGTATCCACCCAGCGCTTCACCATTCCTCTCGCATCCTCGGCGCGGGGCGAGCGGTCGCGGCGCAGTTGATCGAGCCGATGGCGCAGATCGACATCGTCGCCGCCGAGCCCGCGCTCGGTGATTACAGCGGCGATGGTCGCGGCAAGCATGCCCGCACGCTCCTCCCCCGCATCGACCACCATGCGCGCGAGGCGTGGCGGCAGCGGCAGCGCGCGCAGCTTGCGGCCTTCCTCGGTGATACGGCCTTGCGCGTCGATGGCGCCGAGCTCCGTCAGCAAAGCCTTGGCTTCTGTGAGCGCGGCCTGCGGCGGCGGATCGAGGAAGGCGAGCGTGCCCGGGTCGCTCGTCCCCCATTGCGCCAGATCGAGCACGAAGGACGACAAGTCCGCGGAAAGAATCTCAGGCCGCGTATAGGCCTCGAACGAGCCGGTCTGCGGTTCATCCCAAAGCCGGTAGCAGACGCCCGGCTCGGTGCGGCCCGCGCGGCCACGGCGCTGATCGGCGGCGGCGCGCGACACGCGCACCGTCTCCAAGCGCGTGAGGCCGACGTCGGGCTCGTAGCGCGGCACGCGCGCCAGGCCGCTGTCGATGACGACGCGCACACCTTCGATGGTGAGCGAGGTCTCGGCGATCGAGGTCGCAAGCACCACCTTGCGCCGGCCCGGCGGTGACGGCGAGATGGCGCGGTCCTGCTCGCGCGCGTCGAGCGCGCCGTAGAGCGCGACAATATCGGTGGCTGGATCGCGGACGCGCTCCTTGAGCAGCGTCTCGGTGCGGCGGATTTCGCCGGCACCGGGCAGGAACACCAGCACCGAGCCGGTCTCGGCGCGCAGCGCGCGCTCGACCACGTCGGCCACCTGCCGCTCGATGCGCTCGCGCGCATCGCGGCCGAGATAACGCGACTCGACCGGGTAAGCGCGGCCTTCGCTCTCGACCGCCGGCGCATTGCCGAGGAGTGCCGCGACGCGCGCGCCGTCAAGGGTTGCCGACATCACCAGCAGCTTGAGGTCCTCGCGCAGGCCCTGCTGCGCGTCGCGCGCCAACGCGAGGCCGAGGTCGGCATCGAGCGACCGCTCGTGGAATTCATCGAACAGCACCGCGGCGATGCCCTCGAGCGAGGGATCGTCGAGCACCAGCCGCGTGAACACGCCCTCCGTGATCACCTCGATGCGTGTGCGTTTGCTCACCTTCGAGCCAAAGCGCACGCGCAGGCCCACGGTGTCGCCGACCTGCTCGCGCAAGGTCGAGGCCATGCGCGCGGCGGCGGCGCGGGCGGCAAGTCGGCGCGGCTCCAGCACCAGGATTTTCTTATCCTTCGCCCAGGGCTCGTCGAGCAGCACCAGCGGCACGCGCGTGGTCTTGCCGGCGCCCGGCGGCGCCACCAGCACGGCGGCATTGTTCGCGCTCAGCGCGGCGGTCAGGCCGGGCAACGCCGCGTCGATGGGGAGGGATGTGTCGAAAGTGCGCATTAAAATAAGCCCCGTCATTCCGGGGCGCGAGCGCAGCGAGCGAGCCCGGAATCCATAACCCCTGGCGCTGCGGAGTACGGATTCCGGGCCGCGGCCTTACGGCCGCACCCCGGAATGACGGAGACTTATACAGGAGTCGTGCAAACGGACAGGCGTCTTACGTCCTCGCCCGCCCGACGCTCTCGTAGCCAAAGCCGTGCTTGGCGATCTCGTCGGGCCGGTAGACGTTGCGCAGATCGACCAGGATCGGCTTCTCCATGATCGTCTTCAGCCGCCCGAAGTCGAGCGCGCGGAACTGCTCCCATTCGGTGACGATCACCAGCGCCGAGGCGCCCTGCGCGCAGTCATAGGCGTCCTTGCAGAATGTCACGCCGGTGACCATGCCCTTGGCCATCTCCATGCCCTCCGGGTCATAGGCGCGCACTTTCGCGCCCATGTCCTGCAAGGCCGTGATCAGCGGCAACGACGGCGCGTCGCGCATGTCGTCCGTGTTCGGCTTGAAGGTTAGTCCTAAGAGCGCCACCGTCTTGCCGCGGACGTCGCCTTTGAGCGCGGTTGACACCTTGCGCGCCATCGCGCGCTTGCGCGCGTCGTTGACGCCCACCACCGCCTCGATGATGCGCAGCGGTGCGTCGTTGTCCTGGCCCGTCTTCAGCAGCGCCAGTGTGTCCTTGGGGAAGCACGAGCCGCCATAGCCCGGCCCCGCATGCAAAAACTTGGAACCGATACGGTTGTCGAGCCCGATGCCGCGCGCGATCTCCTGCACGTCGGCGCCGACCTTCTCCGCGAGATCGGCGATCTCGTTGATGAAGGTGATCTTGGTGGCGAGGAAGGCGTTGGCCGCGTACTTGATCAGTTCCGCCGTGCGCCGTTCGGTGAACAGGACCGGCGAGCGGTTGAGGTAGAGCGGCCGGTAGAGTTCGGTCATCACCTCGCGCGCACGTTCGTTCACGGTGCCGACCACGACGCGATCGGGATGCTTGAAGTCCTGGATGGCGGCGCCTTCGCGCAGGAACTCAGGGTTCGACACCACCGCGCAGTCAGCATCTTTTCGTGTCTCGCCGATGACACGTTCCACCTCGTCGCCGGTGCCGACCGGCACGGTCGACTTGGTGATGACGACAGTGAAGCCGTCGAGCGCGCCGGCGATCTCGCGCGCGGCGTCGAAGACATAAGTGAGATCGGCGTGCCCATCGCCGCGGCGCGAGGGCGTGCCCACGGCAATGAAGACCGCATCGGCAGCCGCGACCGCGGGCTTGAGATCGGTGGTGAACTTGAGCCGCCCGGCGCGGGCATTGTTGGCGACCAGTTCGCCCAGGCCTGGCTCGAAGATCGGGATCTCGCCGCGTTCGAGCGCGGCGATCTTGCCTTTGTCCTTGTCGACGCAAATGACGTCATGGCCGAAATCGGCAAAGCAGGCCCCGGAAACAAGGCCGACATAGCCGGTGCCAATCATGGCAACGCGCATATCTTCTCCGTCATAATGAGAGTTCCGATTCCGGGCGAAACCAGTGGCAAATCCTTAGCAGACATGGCCCGGACTGGCGAGAGGCGGCAAGCGAAACGCATTTCCTGTGGTCGCACCATTAGCCAGATTGATAATGGCAGCATCTGGGCCCACATTCGGCGCATGTCAGCCACAAGCAAATCGAAATCCAAGGTTACCACTTCCGCGCCCGCGAACCCGGCCGCGCGCCCGCTCAAGCTGGGCGACCACCTCTTTCTGGTCGACGGATCGGGTTACATATTCCGCGCCTACCACGCGCTGCCGCCGCTGACCCGCAAATCGGACGGATTGCAGGTCAATGCCGTGCTCGGCTTCTGCAACATGTTGTGGAAGCTGCTCGCCGAGATGAAGCCGGAGGAGAAGCCGACCCATCTGGCGGTAGTATTCGACAAATCCGAGAAGACGTTCCGCACCGATTTCTATCCGGACTATAAAGCGCACCGGCCCGACGCGCCGGCCGACCTCATTCCGCAGTTCCCGCTGATCCGTGAGGCGGTGCATGCCTTCGAGATCCCCTGCCTGGAACAGGCGGGGTACGAAGCCGACGACCTGATCGCCACCTATGCGCGGCTCGCCTGCGAGGCGAAGGCGACCACCACAATTGTGTCATCCGACAAAGACCTCATGCAGCTCGTCGGCAATGGCGTCATGATGTACGACACGATGAAGGACCGCCGCATCGGCCGCGACGAGGTGATCGAGAAGTTCGGCGTCGGCCCCGAAAAGGTCATTGAGGTGCAGGCGCTGATCGGCGACTCCACCGACAACGTGCCGGGCGTGCCCGGCATCGGGCCAAAGGCGGCAGCTGCGCTAATTTTGGAACTCGGCTCGCTGGAAGCGATCTTTGATCTCACGGCGGACCAGATTGACGAACGGCTGAAGAAGCGCCTCGGGGAACTGCAGGCGGAAATCGACACCATCGCTGGAGCGCCGGTGAAGATTGGCTCCGCCAGCGAAGTCGGTAAGGTTCTGGCCGAAAAGTTCGGCATCAATGATCTTCCGCCCGACAAAAAGGGCAACCTCTGTGCCGATTCGGCAAAGGTCGAGGGCCTAGCCGCCGCGGGCAATCGGTTCTGCGAGCTGATTGTGCGTGCGCGCAGTACGTCCCGCGCAATCGGGAATACCGTTCGCAAACTCATCGAAGGCGAAGATAGTGCACGGCTTTCAAAGCGGCTCGTAACGCTCGATCAAAGTGTACCGATCGAGATTCCGGCCGACGATCTCGCCGTGCACGAGCCCGACTACAAGCGGCTGATCGGTTTCCTCAAGGCGATGGAGTTCACCACGATCACGCGCCGCGTGGCCGAGAAGACTGGCATCGACGCCGGCCAGGTCGACGCGGATGGTGCGCTTGCATCCCCCACTGCGCGCACCAGCACTCCCATCTCCCAGTCACCAGCCCCCTCCGGCCGCACCGGCGGCCAGGGACAGCTCGCGCTGGATGCGCCGCAACCGCGGGCCGAGCAGATCGGCCCTGGCGCTTCGTCTCAGCCGCTCACGCCAATTTCGTTGGCCAGTCGGCGCATTGAGGCGTTGCGCACTGCGACGTTCGATGCTGCCAAATACCAGACGATCGATACGCTAGCCGAACTGAAAAAATGGATCGCGCGCGCGCACGATACCGGCGTCCTGTCGATCAAGACCGAGATCAATTCCATCGACGCGATGCAGGCGTCGCTCTGCGGCATTGCACTGGCGGTGGCGCCGAATGAGGCCGCCTATCTGCCGCTTGGGCACAGGGAGGCGAGCGACAGCGAAGGAGCGGGACTGTTCGCCGCCAAGGTTTGTGAAGGGCAAATCCCGGAGCGGGTCGCGCTCGACGCACTGAAAGATGTGCTCGACGACAACTTCGTCACCAAGATCGGCCACGACATCAAACGCGAATGGCTGGTGCTCGCCTGCCGCGGCATCCGCATCGGCGCGATCGACGACACCATGCTGATGTCCTACGTGCTCGACGCCGGCAAAGGCGCACACGATATGGATGCCGTAGCCACGCGTTATTTCGGCCGTAGTCCCTCACGCTTCAATGACGTGAAGAACAAGGAAAAGGCGCTCCTCACGCCGGAAGCCACGCCAGTCTCGCGTGCGGCCAGCTACGCCGCAGAAGACGTCGACATGACGCTGCGTCTTTGGCAGGCGCTGAAGCCGCGCATGGCGGGTGAGCACGTGGTTACGGTGTACGAGACGCTGGAGCGCCCCATGCCGCACGTGCTGGCGCGTATGGAACAGCGTGGCATCTCGATCGACCGCCAGGTGCTCTCGCGGCTCTCCAACGACTTCGGCAAGGAGCAGGCCGCGCTTGAGCAGGAGATCAATGCCATCGCCGGCGCGCAGGTAAACCCGGGCAGCCCGAAGCAGCTCGGCGATATCCTGTTCGGCCAGATGGGCCTTCCGGGCGGAACCAAAACCAAAACGGGCCAATGGTCCACCGGGGCGCGCGCACTCGAAGAGCTGGCCGAGCAGGGCCACAAGCTCCCGCAAGTCATCCTCGACTGGCGGCAGGTGTCGAAGCTGCGCTCGACCTACACCGAGGCGCTGCCGAACTACGTCAATCCGACGACGCACCGCGTGCACACGAGCTACGCGCTCGCGGCCACCTCGACCGGCCGCCTGTCGTCGTCCGAGCCGAATCTGCAGAATATCCCGATCCGCACCGAGGACGGGCGCAAGATCCGCAAGGCCTTCGTCGCGTCGCCGGGCATGAAGCTCGTCTCCGCCGACTACTCGCAGATCGAGTTGCGCCTGCTTGCCGAAGTCGCCGACGTGCCTGCCCTGCGCAAGGCGTTCCAGGACAAGGTCGACATCCACGCCATGACGGCGTCGGAAATGTTCGGCGTACCGGTGAAGGACATGCCGCCGGACGTGCGCCGCCGCGCCAAGGCGATCAACTTCGGCATCATCTACGGCATCTCGGCCTTCGGGCTCGCCAATCAGCTCGGCATCGAACGCGAGGAAGCCGGCGCTTACATCAAGAAATATTTCGAGCGCTTCCCCGGCATCCGCGCCTACATGGATGAGACGCGCGACTTCTGCCGCGAGCACGGTTATGTGCTCACGCTGTTCGGACGCAAATGCCATTACCCGGACATCAAGAATTCAAATGCATCGGTCCGCGCCTTCAACGAACGCGCGGCGATCAATGCGCGCCTGCAAGGCTCGGCCGCCGACATCATCCGCCGCGCCATGATCCGCATCGAGCCGGAGCTGGAAGAAGCCAGACTCAAGGCACAGATGCTTTTACAAGTGCATGACGAACTGATCTTCGAAGTGCCCGAGGACGAGGTGAAGGACACCATCGCAATCGTGAAGAACGTAATGGAATCAGCCCCGCACCCGGCCGTGTCGCTGCATGTGCCGTTGCAGGTCGACGCCCGCGCCGCCGACAACTGGGACGAGGCGCATTAGGCTCGCTTGTCCCGGGCGCGGCGCAGCACGTCTTCGTGGTGCGCTGCAGACCCGGGACCTTCGCAAATTCCGAGTTCGTTACGGCCCCGGATCAGCAGCGCAGCATTACGCTTTCGCTTCATGCTGCGCAGCGTCCGGGGCACGAGGTCCAAAAAATTTGCACGCTCCGGGATGCGCCCTGCGCCCAACGGGACGACAGACTCATCGCCTTGCGGCAATGGTCCCGCGGACATTCCTCCATCCGCGAGATCATTCCATGACCAAGTTGAAACTCACCTACGCTGCCGTCCTCGCCGTCTCCGCCTTTCTCGCCCTCTCCGCCACCGCTCCTGCGCGCGCCGATTCCGACGACGTCAAATGGGTCGGCCAGTGCGTCAGCGACAACAAGGACGAAGGCCAGAGCGTGGACGTGATCACCGGCTACTGCTCCTGCATGAACGACCAGATGTCGTCGTCGGAGGCCCAGTCGATCACGCAGTGGGAAAAGAGCCACAAGAAGGAAATGGAAGCCTGCGCCACCAAGGCCGGCTGGAAGGGCAAGTAAGCCCACGCGTCGTTCTACGCCATAAGATGCATGCCACGGACGCGCGCACCCTGTGCGTCCGTGGTCACCTAATTGCTGCAAACCGTGAGATGATGCGCTAAGGGATTCGGCAGCTGCGATAGTCCTTCCACGTGGGCGAGCGGTCATGGCCGACAAGATGCTTAAGCCCAGCCCCGAGCTGATGGTGCACGTGCGCCAGGCTTTTCTGGACTATGGCTATGCCGGCCTGTCGATGGTGGACCTGGCCAAGGCCTGCAGCTTCACCCGCCGTTCGCTGTACAACTATTTCAACAGCAAGGACGACGCCTTCAAGGCCTCGATCACTTACGAGAATGCGGGCCTCGTCCGCCAGGGCCTGGAGGCCGGCGAGCGCGTGCGGCGCGACGGCGGCAGCGCGCTCGATATCTTCTCCGAGATTATGGACGTCCGCTACGGCCTCACCCGCCGCGCGCTCAATCAGTCGAAGCACATCGTCGAACTCAACGCCGAAGCTTTCAAACGCTGCCGCGACAGCATGATCGCATCGGCGATCGAATTTCAGGACGCGCTCGCCAAATTGCTGGTCGACCTGGAGAAGGACGGCCTCTTGCGGCTCACGCGCGAGATCCATCCCTATCGGGCGGCGCAGATGCTGGCCGACGGCGGCCGCGCGGTGAACCAGAGCCTGCCGCCGCCCACCTCCGAGGACTTGGCCGGCCGCTACCGCGAAATGTGCCAGGCGGTCCTTTACGGATGCGCCGTGCCGGTCAAGACTGGCCGCCGGGTACCGCCAAAAGCGTCGCCCAGGACTACGGCCAAACCGGCCAAGTGGCACTAGCGCGGCACTGATCAGCCTCCGATGACGATCCTCCAGGGTGCGCCGGCCATTTCGGCTGCGACCGAACTCACCGTCGCGCGGCGCATGGACCGCCTGCCGGTGACGCGGCTGCACGCGGCAATCGTGACGCTGTGCACCCTGGGCCTGTTCACCGACATCGCCGAAATCGCGTTGAGCAACGCGCTCGCGGTGGTGTTCCTGGCGCCGCCTTACAAGGTGCCGGCGTGGGAATTGTCGCTGTTGCTGGCCTCCGCGTTCGCCGGCGGCGCGGTCGGCGCGCCCGTGTTCGGCTGGCTCGCCGACCGCCACGGCCGGCGCATCGCCTTGCGGGCGGCCTTGGTGCTTATCTTCGTCAGTTCGCTGGCCGCAGCGGCGAGCTCCGACATCGCCTGGATGACGGCGTTCCGGTTCCTGTCCGGCCTGGCGATCGGCGGTTACCCGCCGCTCACCGCCGCCTACCTGTCGGACGTGCTGCCGCCGAAGCGGCGTGGCACGCTGATGTTCGTCTGCGCAGCGCTCGCCTTCCTCGGCGCCCCGGCGATGATCTTCCTGTTTCGCACCTTGGCGCCGATCGCGCCCTTCGGCATTGAAGCCTGGCGGTGGTCGCTCACGATCGCCGGCCTGGTGTCCGCGCTGGCGGCGGCGCTGTTCGCCTTGGTGCCGGAATCGCCGCGTTGGCTCGCAGCGATGGGCCGCCACGCCGATGCCGACTGCGCCTGCCGGCGCTTCGAGGCGGCGGCAAACATCGCGTCGCCGCCCATTGCCGACACTCCCGTCACAATGCAGGCCCGCGACAAGGGCAGCTTCCGCGTGCTATTGGCGACCCCGGTGCATCGCAGGTGCGCGCTGCTGATCTCGGCGTTGTTCATGCTCGGCCCTTGGGCGACGATCGGTTTTCCGCTGCTCAGCGCGGCGGTGCTGGTGCAGAAGGGCTTCAACGTCCGCGATTCGCTTCTCTTCGCGACGCTCTCGATGTTCGGTCCGACGCTCGGCAATCTCGCCATCGCGCCATTCGCCGACCGCTTCGAGCGCCGCGTCGCCATCGTGTGCTGCGCTGGCGCCATGATCGCTGTCGGCATCGTCTTCGCCGGCAGCACGGCGCTGGCGCCGCTGATCGTCGCCGGGATCCTGTTCAATCTGGCGAGCGCAGTCTACAGCGCCGCGCTCAGCCTCTACGCGACCGAGCTGTTTCCGACCGACCTGCGCGCCACCGCGACCGCCGGCGCCTGGGGGCTAGGCCGTGTGGTGTCGGCGATCGTGCCGCTCACGCTGCTTCCGCTGCTCACGGGCTATGGCCCGCCGGCGATGTTCACGATCATCGCCGCGGTGCTCCTCGTCAGCATCGCCTTGGTGCTCAAGGCCGGGCCGCCAGGCCTTGCTCGCCAGCCGGTGCCCTAGCATCTCGCCAGCCCGCTAAAAACCCAAGAAATTACAATCCGATACGACCGGGTTGCCGCGCACACAGGTGTGCGGCGGCTCGTTTGTGGGTGCTCGACCGCCGGAGCCGCATTTTACCTGTTGCTCAGTTGTGCCGATTGTGAGAAATATCATCTCAAGCACAAAATGCCCTCTCTGGATGCGCTCTTCGTGCCCACGATGTCCCAAAGCCCGGCCGCCACCTGGTCCACCGATGAGGTCCAAACGCAGGACCGCTTCGAGCATTGGCGCGAGATGCCGGCGAAACGCCTGTTCGGCGTCACCATCGAAATGCCGAAGCAGCAGCCGCAATTCAGCGGCCGCCTCTCCACCATACCGGTCGGCGCCGCGACGATCGTGGAGATGCACGCGGCCTCTTACAAAGTCTGGCATACCGAGAACGACATCGCGCGTAACGCCGGCGATTCGTTGTGCATCTATCAGCAGCTCGACGGCGCCTGCTGGTTCGAGTCCGGCAAGGACGACGAGTTCGTGATCCGCACCGGCGACCTGGCGCTGAGCTATTCCGACCTGCCCTACCGCACCGCGCCCACCACGGAGGGCGGCTTCCACCTGCGCCTGGTGAAGATCCCCTTCGCGCAATGCCGCACCTTCATCGCCACCCAGAGCGATCTGGTCGCGCGCAGGCTGACACCGGAGCCGGGCATTGGCGCGCTGTTCGCCGCCTATTTCCAGAGCTTCGTCATGCAGGCGCCGCATCTCAAGGGCCCGTCCGCCGATGCCGCTGTGCAGATGCTGGCGCAGCTCGCGCTGGTGGCGCGCGGCCTCGCCTCGGTGACGCAGGAGCCGAGCCAGGAGGCGCTGCGCACCGCGCGCCTCGAGCGCGCCCGCCAGTTCATCGAGAGCAACCTGCACCGCCCCGACCTGACGCCCGCCCGCACCGCCGCAAGTCTCGCCGTGTCGGTGCGCCAACTGCATCTCTTGTTTGCACCGACGGGCACCACCTTCGCCCGTTATGTCATGGGCCGAAGACTCGAGCGCGCGCGCCTGCTGCTGGGGCTCGCGCCGTGCCGGCCGGTGCTCGAGATCGCGCTCGCCTGCGGCATCGAAAGCTCGAGCGTGTTCTATCGCGGCTTCCGCGCGGCCTATGGCACGACCCCGAACGAATATCGCGAGAACCTGCCGGCTATGCGCTGAAATTTTGCAACCTTATTGCGGTGCCGCCTCCAGCATCGGTCGCATCACCGCATAAAGCGCGTTCTTGGCTTCGAAGCCGATGCCCGGCACGTCCGGCATCGGCACACGGCTGTCCTTGACCTTGCATTCGTCGGCGAAGCCGCCGAAGGGCGCGAACACCTGCGGATATGACTCGTTGCCGCCGAGGCCGAGACCCACCGCGATGTTCAACGCGAACTGATGCCCGCCGTGCGGCACGCAGCGGCGCGGCGACCAGCCGTGCATGCGCAGCATGTCGAGCGTGCGCATGTACTCGACCAGTCCATAAGACAGCGCCGGATCGAACTGCAGCCAGTCCCGATCGGCACGCAGGCCGCCGTGGCGGATCAGGTTGCGCGCGTCTTGCATGGAGAACAGGTTCTCGCCGGTGGCGAGCGGCGGCCGGTAGCGTGTGGCCAGCGCCGCGTGCAGCAGATAGTCGAGCGGATCGAGCGGCTCCTCGTACCAGCGCAAATTATATTGCGCGATGGCGTCGCCGCAGGCGAGCGCCTCGTCGAGATCGTAGCGGCCGTTGACGTCGACGCAGAGGTTCTCGCCCTTGCCGCCGACCACCTTGAGCGCCGCTTCAATGCGCTTGAGATCGTCCTTGAGCGGCACGCCGCCGATCTTCATCTTCACGGTGGAATAGCCGAGGTCGAGATAGTGCTTCATCTCGTCCTGCAGTGCGCTGATGTCCTTGTCAGGATAGTAATAGCCGCCGGCGGCATAGACCCAGGC
>DATDMA010000474.1:0-2046 GCA_036519015.1 Pseudolabrys sp.
CATTCTAAAGGAAATCTGTCCCCGCACGGAACCCGCCCCCCGGCGAGATGCGCAAAATTGGCCGTTTCCAAAAACTTAGCTAGCAAATTCCGGACGGCGGGCAACAGCGTTTTTTGGCTGGCCGGGAGGCATGCATCCGCCAGGCCAAGCCGGCCGGCCGCGGAATGTGGCGGGCGGTCCGGGGCCCGCGGCGGCTATCGCGGCTCGTAGGGGTTGGACGACCGGGTCTCGGCCGCCTCAAGGTCGCTCGCCACCATTTCGCGCACGAGATCGCGGAATCCCACTTTGTGCGTCCAGCCGAGTTTCGCCCGCGCCTTGGCCGGGTTACCCAGCAGGATATCGACTTCGGTCGGCCGGAAATAGCGCGGGTCCACGCTCACTAAGGTGCGGTTGGTTTTGTCGCAGAGCCCGCGCTCCTGGCTGCCCTCGCCTTCCCAGCGGATGCGGATATCGACTTCGTTGAACGCGAGTTCGACGAACTCGCGCACCGAATGCGCTTCCCCGGTCGCCAGCACATAGTCGTCCGGCTCGGCCTGCTGCAGAATGCGCCACATGCCATCGGCATAGTCGCGCGCATGACCCCAGTCGCGCTTGGCGTCGAGATTGCCGATGTACAGGCAGTCCTGCTTGCCGACATGGATGGCCGCAACCGCCTGCGTGATCTTGCGGGTGACGAAGGTTTCGCCGCGCCGCGGCCCTTCATGATTGAACAGGATGCCGTTCGAGGCATGGATGCCGTAGGCCTCGCGGTAATTGACCGCGATCCAATAGGCATAGAGCTTCGCCGCGGCGTATGGGCTGCGCGGATAGAACGGTGTGCGCTCGGTCTGCGGCGTTTCCGCCACCTTGCCGTAAAGCTCCGACGTCGAGGCCTGGTAGAAGCGGACTTTGTCCTTGAGACCGAGGATGCGGATGCCTTCGAGCAACCGCAACGTGCCCAGCGCGTCCGCGTTCGCCGTGTACTCCGGCGTCTCGAAGCTCACCTGCACGTGGCTCTGCGCGGCGAGATTATAGATTTCGGTCGGCTGCACTTCCTGAAGGATGCGGATCAAATTCGTCGCGTCGGTCAGATCGCCGTAGTGCATGAAGAAATGGCCGCCCGGCAAATGCGGGTCGCGGTACAGATGATCGACGCGCTCGGTATTGAAAGATGACGACCGGCGCTTGACGCCATGCACGTCATAGCCCTTGCCGAGCAGGAGCTCGGCCAAATAGCTTCCATCCTGACCTGTGATACCCGTGATCAGGGCAACGCGCTTATTCATTGTCCGTCCATCATGTCTGCTGAACCGCACATCGTGCGCGCAATATCTGTCCTCAAGGCGCCGACCGCCCTGCCCCGCTGAGGAAATCCGCATAGGCCATGCTCAGGCCGTCATGCAACGAAATCTTAGGCTGCCAGCCGAGCGCCGTGAGCTTCGACACATCCAGCAGCTTCTGCGGGGGGCCGTCGGGGCGCGACGTATCGAACGCGATCGTTCCCGTGTAGCCGACGATGCGGGACACAATCTCGGCGAACTGCGCGATGGGGATGTCCTCGCCGGTGCCGGCGTTGAGAAATCCATAGTCGGAATAATGTTTCATCAGAAATACGCAGGCATCGGCAAGATCGTCCGAGCACAGGAATTCGCGCCGCGGCTTGCCGGTGCCCCAGACGACAACGCTGGGCGCGTTCGCCAGCTTGCCCTCGTGGAAGCGCCGGATCAGCGCCGCCGGCACATGGCTGTGCTCCGGGTGATAATTGTCGCCCGGGCCGTAAAGATTGGTCGGCATCACGGAAATGAAGTCGGCGCCGTGCTGCTTGCGATAGGCCTGGCACAATTTGATCGCCGCGATCTTGGCGACGGCGTACCACTCATTGGTGGGTTCGAGCGGGCCGGTCAGCAGCGCATCTTCCGTCATCGGCTGCGCCGCAAGCTTCGGGTAGATGCAGGACGAGCCGAGCGCCAAGAGCTTCTTGACGCCCGCTTTGTGCGAGCCGCGGATGACGTTCAGCCCGATCGCCAGATTGTCGACGATGAAATCCGCCGGATAGGTGTCGTTGGC
>DATDMA010000475.1:0-2853 GCA_036519015.1 Pseudolabrys sp.
GCCCAAACGGTGCCCGGCACGTCTGACCGTGCTGGCGACCATCGTCAGTGGGGCTTGCGTGGCGTGCGGCTGGCACGCCGGGACGATGCGGCTTGGACCGCCGGGGGGAGAAGTTAGCGCCGCATCTCCGACGCCCCCACCCCGGCCACCGCTCCCCGCCCCGCGTCTGGAGACGCTGATCAGACACCCCTCGCTACCGGGGCGGGATGGGAAGGACTATAATCAGGCGCATGGAAAGGTCAATAGTCCTATAGGAATATTTTTCGACATTCTCCGCCTTCATTCTGAGGAGGCCGCGTGAGCGGCCGTTTCGAAGAATAGAGGGCAGCCCATCCTTCGAGACGCGGCCTCGGCCGCTCCTCAGGATGAGGGCCGAGAGAGGCTGCGGCGTACCGGGTCCTCCGCTTTCGCGGAGGACGAGAGCGGAGGTTTCCGCCCGTGCGCTCAACGATTCTTCGCAGCGGCTCCGTGCGCTTTGGACGACAGCAAGACATCGGTCACCGCTTTCATCCGCAGCGCGGGGCGTTCGATGACGAACCACGACACGAGCGCAAGCAGGATGGTGGGTGCCAGCACCATAGCCCATAGCGAGCCGTCGTCCTGGCGGTGCAAGGCGACCAAAGTCCAAATGATCGGCGCGTGATAGAGGTAGATGCCGTAGGAAATGTCAGTCCCGTTCAATCGGGAGGACATGCTTCGAAACGTGAAGGCGAAGGAGAAAACCAAGCCTGCAAGGGTCAATACGCGGATCGGCAGGAACGGCGTCATCGTATGGAAATCGATCGAGTTATTGCCGAGCCAGCGCCAATCGATAAGC
Organism: Pseudolabrys sp.; assembly: GCA_036519015.1. GTDB lineage: Bacteria > Pseudomonadota > Alphaproteobacteria > Rhizobiales > Xanthobacteraceae > Pseudolabrys. The sequence continues at coordinate 818 of DATDMA010000475.1, forward strand.
GCCAAACCGAAATGGACGATCAGCCAGGTGCCCAAGCGGCCTTCGAACAAAGTTCGCAGGCGGGGCCAATAGACCGCGCAACCTGTGCCGATCAGGAAATACCAAAGATAGGCCGGCGTGGTGACCACCAGGAGCTTGGTGATGAGGGCTTCGGGCTGCGCGCCTTTCAGATATTGCAGCAGCACCCCAAGCGCGAGCGACCCGGCTCCGAACAGCAAGATCAGCCATCCTGCGTGAACCCCTCCGCTCTGGCGCTTCAGCAGAATGAGCGGCAGCAGGACGTAAAATCCAAGCTCAACCGGAATGGTCCAGAGCACGCCCGAGGGGAAGGTCACGTAGAAGCCGTTTGGATCAACGATCTTCCCGAACAAAAAGCTTGGATAGATATCGTTACCCAGCGCCAAGGCCGCCGCCAGCCAGGCATCGAACCTCCACGATGTGACTTGCAGCGACAGGCTCCCGGTGACGATGAGCGCGGCCACAATGAGTCCGATATTGATCCACAATGCCGGATAAATCCGCAGGGCGCGCCTCGCGAAATATGAGGCCGTGCCCCCTTGGCCCCGCAATAGCGACAATGCGACCAGGTAGCCGCTGACGAGGAAAAAGATGGGAACGCCGGGCAGCTGATTGATGATGAAGCCGAGCCAAGACGGAGCCGGCAAATGTAAGGCCGACACGGCATGCACCTGCAACACTTGCAGTGCCGCGAGCAGCCGGATCAGATCGAAATTATTCTTGTGTTCGGGCAAGGGTAGCCGACTCTGTACTCGGGACGGTGTTAGCCGCGCTATTCAAGCGAGAACATTTGCCTGGGATTTGCCGTGCTGTCGAGCGCCGGCCCTGTCTGCTTGCAACTCACCGTTTTCGCTTGTTGGCCTTGAATCCGCCGTGCATGCCGGGCTTGCCCATGGTCGAGCGGCCGCCTTCGCGCGGGCCTTCCTTGCGTGCGGGGATCGACTCCACGCCTGGGCCCATTTCGTCGAGGTTCGGTTTGCGCGGGGCGGTTTTGCCTGAGCGCGCCGGCTTCACCTCGTGATAGAGCGCGATGCCCATTTCATCGAGGTTCGGCTTGTGCGGGCGGTCGGTGCGCGGCGAGCGCAGGCCCTTCGTCTGGGCCACCATCACGTCGCGTGCGGTCGGATTATCCAGCACGGCGAGCTCGGTCTGGCGCAGGCGCTTGATCTCGTCGCGCAGGCGCGCGGCGGTCTCGAAGTCGAGATCGGCGGCAGCCTCGCGCATGCGCTTTTCCATGTCGGCAACAACGGCTTCGAGATTGTGGCCGATGGTGGCGGCTTCGCCGAACTCGCCCGTGCGGTCGGCATCGCCGGTGGCGATCAGCACGTGGTCGCGCTCGTAGACGCTGTCCATGATGTCGTGGATCGAGCGCTTGATGCTCTCCGGCGTGATGCCGTGCTCGGTGTTGTACTCCACCTGCTTCTCGCGGCGGCGGTTGGTCTCCTCGATCGCGCGCTGCATCGAGCCGGTCATCTGATCGGCGTAGAGGATCACCTTGCCGTCGACATTGCGGGCGGCACGGCCGATGGTCTGGATCAGGCTGGTCTCGCTGCGCAGGAAGCCTTCCTTGTCGGCATCGAGAATGGCGACCAGCGCGCACTCGGGGATGTCGAGGCCCTCGCGCAGCAAGTTGATGCCGACCAGCGCGTCGAAGGCGCCCAAGCGAAGGTCGCGGATGATCTCGATGCGCTCCAGCGTGTCGATGTCGCTGTGCATGTATCTGACACGAATTCCTTGTTCGTGCAGATATTCGGTGAGGTCCTCGGCCATGCGCTTGGTGAGCACGGTGATGAGCGAGCGATAGCCCTTCAGCGCCACCTGGCGCACCTCGCCGACCAGATCGTCGACCTGTGTGCGCGCCGGGCGGATGTCGACCGGCGGATCGATGAGGCCGGTGGGGCGGATCACCTGCTCGACGAAGACGCCGCCGGATTCGTTCATCTCCCAGTGGCTGGGCGTGGCCGAGACGGCGACCGTCTGCGGCCGCATCGCGTCCCATTCCTCGAAGCGCAGCGGCC
>DATDMA010000476.1:0-2141 GCA_036519015.1 Pseudolabrys sp.
CGCGCTGGCCCTGCCAAATCCGCCGGCCCCACCGCCGCCCGGCGACGTGCCGGAAGCCAATGGCGGCGGCGCGACGCGCAACGCCGAGCCGCTCTACGACATTCCCGCCAAGCGCATCATCCATCACCTCGTGACAGAGCCTCCGGTGCGCACCTCGGCGCTGCGCGGGCTCGGCGCCATGCCGAACATCTTCGCGCTCGAATGCTGCATCGATGAGCTGGCCGAGCGCGCCGGTGTCGATCCCGTGCAGTACCGCCTCTCGATCACGTCGGATCCGCGCGCCCGCGCCGTCATCGAGAAGACCGCCGCGATGGCCAATTGGACAGCGGACGCGCCGAGCGGTTCAGGCGTCGGGCGCGGCATTGCCTTCGCGCGCTACAAGAACCGCGCCGCTTACGCGGCTGTTGTGGTCGAACTCGAGGTGGAGGAAGACATCCGCCTGCGCCACGTCTGGTGTGGCTGCGACGCCGGGCTCGTCATCAATCCCGACGGCGCCATCAACCAGATCGAAGGCGGCATCATCCAGTCGGCGAGCTGGGTGCTCAAGGAACAAGTGCGCTTCGATAGTGAGGCAAACGCGGGCATCGCCTCGTTCGATTGGGCGAGCTATCCGGTGCTGAAATTCAGCGAGGTGCCGGAGATCGACATCGCACTGATCAACACCAAGGACGAGATGCCGCTCGGCGTCGGCGAAGTCACCGCCGGCCCGACCGCCGCGGCGATCGGCAACGCGGTGTCGCATGCGCTCGGGGCGCGCATCCGGGACCTGCCGCTGACGCGCGAGCGCGTCATGAGCGCGCTGCTGAAAGGCTAAATCCGCCGCAGCGGGTTGGTCAGCGCCAGGAAGAACCCGCAGGTCGTGAACACCGCGATCAGCAGGAACGCGGCGCGGAACGCTTCCGAGATATCCGTCTGCACGACGGCGCGCTGCTCGGGCGACAGCGCAGGCGCGGCCAGCGTACCGTGCTCGACCATCATGGCGAAGATACGCGCCGCTTCCGGATTGCGGATCGTGAGGAAGGCGAACAACATGGTGCCGACCAGCGCCGTGCCGAAGGCTGCGCCGATCGAGCGCGAGAACTGTACCGAGGCCGCCGCTTCGCCGAGCCGCAAATTGCCCGCGGCGAACTGCACCGATACCTGCACCACGCCCATCACCGTGCCCATGAACAGCCCGTTCAACAGCAGCAGCACGGCGAAGGCCGACGTGTTCAGGAGCGGCGCCCAGAGCGCCAGGATCACCATGTTCGCCGTGAGGAGCACCAGGCCCACGATCGGATAGATCGTGGTGCGGCCCGTCTTATTGACCAGCCGCCCCGTGACCAATGAGCCGACGCCGATGCCGATGGTGAGCGGCACCAAAAGCAGCCCGGTCTCCGAGGGCGAGGTGCCGCGCACCACTTCGAGATAGACCGGCAGGAACGTGATCAGCGACACCAGCGCGCCGCCGTGGAAGGCGGCGAGCGCATCGCTCCGCCAGATTGCCGGCATGCGCAGCAGGTTGAGCGGGATGAGCGGAGCCTCGGCGCGGTTCTCCTGCCGCACCAGCAGCACGAGGGCGATAAGGCCGACCGCGAGCAGGCCGCCGCCGAGCGGCAAAGCGGAGACGTCGGCATGCTGGACTTGCTCGAGCGCAAACAAGGTCGTCGCGACGAACACGGTGAAGAGCACGAGCCCGCCCGGATCGGAGCGCCACTTCACGCGCTCCGCCGCCTTGCGCGCCGGCATCCGAAACGTCAGCGCCAGCGCCCCGAGGCCGATCGGGACATTGATGAGGAAGATCGCGCGCCAGCCGAAATGCTCGGTGAGATAGCCGCCCGCCACCGGACCGAAGGTATTGGCGCATACGGCGACGGCGGCGAGATAGCCCTGGTAGCGTGCCCGCTCGCGCGGCGGGATCGTCTCCCCGACCAGCGCCTGCGACAGCGTCATCAGCCCGCCGCCGCCGAGGCCCTGCAGGATGCGCGCCGCGCTGAGCAACAGAATCGTCGGCGCCAGGGCGCACAGCAGCGATGCCACGATAAACACGCCGAGGGCGACGAACATCAAGAGCCGCCGGCCAAAGGAATCGCCCAGGCGGCCGTAGATCGGCGCGGCGATGGTGGAGGCGATCAAATACGAGACGACGATCCAGGACGTGC
>DATDMA010000477.1:0-3115 GCA_036519015.1 Pseudolabrys sp.
CGGCACCCTGCGCTTCATGCTCAGCGGATTCCTGGAGAAAGGCTTTCCGGCCGACGCGCCGCGCACCGAGACCATCCTGCTGCTCGGGGCCGCCCAGATTCTCTGGCTCGACGTGCCCGACCACGCCGCCGTCGATCTCTCAGTGCGGCTGGCGCAGGCCGACCGGCGCGCCGGCCGCTATGCCGGTCTGGTCAATGCCGTGCTGCGCCGGGTGGCGCAGAGCCGCGATAGCGTCGCCGCCACCGACGCCGCGCGCGACACCCCGGACTGGCTGCTCAAGCGCTGGACCAAGCACTACGGCGAAGAGGTCGCCCGCGCCATCGCCGAGGCCAATGGCTACGAGCCCGCGCTCGACCTCACCGTGAAGCAAAACGCCGAATCATGGGCCGAGCGCCTGCGCGGCCGCGTACTGCCCACCGGCACGGTGCGCACCATCGCCCATGGCGCCATCACCTTGCTGCCCGGGTTTTCCGAAGGCGCCTGGTGGGTGCAGGATGCCGCCGCATCCCTGCCCGCGCGCCTGCTCGGCGATGTGCAGGGCCGCGATGTCCTCGACCTCTGCGCCGCGCCCGGCGGCAAGACCGCCCAGCTCGCGCAAGCCGGCGCCAATGTCACCGCGCTCGACCGTTCGGCCGTCCGGCTCAATCGCCTGCGTGAGAATCTCACCCGGCTCGACCTGAAGGCCGAGACCGTCGCCGCCGACGCCATGGAGTGGCAAGGGGGCCCGTTCGACGCGATACTGCTCGACGCGCCCTGTTCATCCACAGGCACGATTCGCCGCCATCCCGACGTGCCCTGGCTCAAGGGCGAGATGGACCTGACGGTGCTCACCTCGTTGCAGCAGCGGCTGCTCGACCGCGCCGTGCACCTGCTCAAGCCCGGCGGAACCTTGGTCTATTGCGTCTGCTCGCTCGAACCCGAGGAGGGCGAGCAGCAGATCGCGGGCCTTTTGTCCCGTAATGGCGATGTCGTGCGTCGTCCCATCACCGCTGACGAGGTGTTCGGCCATGCCGAACTCGTCAGCCCCGAGGGCGACCTGCGCACGTTGCCTTTGCACCTGCCGGACGCCGATCCGCGTTGGGGCGGGCTGGACGGCTTCTATGCCGCCCGGCTCATCCGCAACGCGGCTTAATCAACGGACTGGACAGGCATATTGGACCTTCCTCGGCCCTTCGCTATCGTGGGATTCGCGCGCAGGGACCGGGGCGCGCCGCAGGGGACGAGCAACTTCATGACGCGGGTTACGGTGGCGGAGCGAGCCAAGCTCTCCGCGCTCATCGGGCGCCGCGTATTCCGCAGCATGCTCGGTCACGTCAACGCGCACCCGCTGCTGCGATGGCGCTTCGGCTCGGGCAAGACCGACCGCCTGGTGATCGCGCCGCAGGATCTGCGCACCGCCGACGCCACGCGCGCCGCCGAGATCTACGCCGGCCGATTCGCCTTCGCCGGCAAGGTCGTCATCTGCGACAGCCGCTCGCCCTTCGAGATGACGCCGCCCTCCGACGAATGGGCGGTGATTCTCTTGAGCTTCGCCTGGCTGCGCCATCTGCGCGCCGCCGATTCGGCCATCACCCGCGCCAATGCGCGCTCATTGATCGACGACTGGATCAACCTGCAAGGCGGCTGGCATCCGGTCGGCTGGCGGCTCGACATCCTCTCGCGGCGAATCATCTGCTGGCTCAGCCAGGCGCCGTTCGTGCTACAGGATGCCGACGCGCGCTTCTATCGCCGCTTCATCCGCAGCCTGTCGCGGCAAGTGCGCTATCTTCGCCGCACACTGAAGGAATCGCGCGACGGAATCCCGCGTCTGCAGGCGGTCGTCGCGCTCACCTATGCGGCGCTTTGCATCCAGGGCCAGTCGGGCGCGCTGCGCGGCAGCGCCCGCCGGCTCATGGAAGAACTGCGCGTGCAGATCCTGCCCGATGGCGGCCATGTCAGCCGCAATCCCGGCGCGCTGATCGAGCTGCTCGCTGACCTGCTGCCGCTGCGGCAGTTGTTCTCGGCGCGCAACTTGCAGCCGCCGCAGGCGCTCAACAATGCCATCGACCGGATGATGCCGATGATGCGCTTCTTCCGTCATGCCGACGGCAATTTCGTGCAGTTCAACGGCATGGGGCCGACGCCGGTCGACCTGCTCGCCACCGTGCTCGCCTATGACGATGCGCGCGGCAACCCGGTGTCGAACGCGCCGCATTCCGGCTACCAGCGCATCGACGCGGGGCAGACCGCGCTGCTGATGGATACCGGCCGCCCGCCGCCCGTGGGCGTCAGCCAGGAGGCGCATGCGGGCTGCCTGTCGTTCGAATTGTCGTGGCGGCAGCAGCGGCTGATCATCAATTGCGGCTTGCCGGCCGTGAACAAAGAGAACTGGCGGCAGGTGGCGCGGCAGACCGCGGCCCATTCGACGGTGACGCTGAACGAGACCTCGTCCTGCGCCTTCCTCGAATCGGGGCCGTTCCGAAAGCTGCTCTCGGGCACGCCGATCGTCGCCGGCCCGCGCGACGTGCGCATCGAGCGCGACGATGAACCCGGCGGCGTGATGCTACGCACCTCGCATGACGGCTATGCCGGCGATTTCGGCATCGTGCACGTCCGCGCCGTGCGGCTGAGCACGGACGGCCGCGCGCTCGACGGCGAGGACAGCTTCGCGCCGCCGGACGGCCAAGTCTTCGGCGCGAACGCGCCCGACGAATACGCGATCCGTTTCCACCTGCACCCCTCGATCAAGGCCAGCCGCCTCTCGGACGGGCGCGGCGTCATCCTGCTGCTGCCTGACAAAGAGGTGTGGACCTTCGCGACGTTGGCCGAAGGGGTGGACATCGAGGAAAGCGTCTATCTCGCCGGCACCGACGGCCCGCGCCGCACGACCCAGATCGTGATCTATGGCCACGCGCGCAGCCAGCAGGCGGTGCGCTGGAGCTTCCGCCACACCCCGCCGGCCACGCCCGGCGCGCGCGTCGAGCGCGCAGACGAACCGGAACTGCCGCTCTGACCGATTTAACGTCGGGGGGATTTATGCTACCGCCCCGCTCTCAACAGAGCCGCGATTGCCCATGATCACCCATCCCCGCCGCATTACCCGCGCCCTGCTGTCGGTGTCCGACAAGGCCGGGCT
>DATDMA010000478.1:0-5341 GCA_036519015.1 Pseudolabrys sp.
CCTGGTTCCATTGAGCAGCACCGCGCGCGCCGCGAGGTCGATGGTGAGGGGGCCGACCTTGACGGTGGGCTCGCCGCTGGCCGCGCGCGACTGGCGGCGCAGCGCCACGCGCACGCGCGCGAGCAACTCCGCCATGCCGAAGGGCTTGACCACGTAGTCGTCGGCGCCGAGCTCGAGCAGGTGCACCTTCTGTGCCTCGCTGGAGCGTACCGACAGCACGATGATCGGCACAGTCGACCAGGAGCGAATGCGCTCGACCACTTCGGCGCCGTCCATGTCGGGCAGGCCGAGATCGGCGATGACGATATCCATCGGCCGCAGCGTTGCCGCGCGGATGGCTTCGGCGCCGGTGCCGGCCTCGTGCACCACGAAACCGTTGAGCTCAAAGCCGGTGCGCAGGAAACGCCGTATTTGGATCTCGTCATCGACGACGAGCACGATCGGGGAAGGCTCACTCATCTGCGTCGCTTTCAAGTTGCGGGACGACTGCGTGCGTCACCGGGAGTTCGATGGCCACCGTGGTGCCGAGACCGGCACCGTCGCTGACCGCGCTCATCTTGCCGCCATTGGCGGCAATGAAGGCATTGGCGATCCAGAGACCGAGGCCGGAGCCGCTGATGGTGGCGGTGTGGCGTTCGCCGCGCACGAAACGGTCCCACATCTGCGACTGCTCGACCGGTGTCAGGCCGGCGCCTTCGTCACTGACGCTGAGCACCATGCGCCCGTCGCGCGCGCGGGCAGCCAATGAGATCTGCGAGGCGGATTGCGAGTATTTCACGGCGTTGTCGAAGATCTGCACCAGCGCCTGCTGCACCAGAACCGGATCGACGTGAATGACCGGAAGATCGGACGGCAGATTGAGCTTCACGTGCCGGCCGGCAAGGCGGCTGCGGCACCGCTCCAGCGCCGAATTGATGATGTCGGCGGGGTCGGCCCATTCGAGATGCGGCCTGATGCCGTCGCTGCTGATGCGCGTGGCGTCGAGCAGGTTCTGGATGTCGTTGTTGAGCCGCTCGGCCTCGTCGCGCACGTCGTGCACCAGCGCCTGCAGCTTGGCTTCGCCCTGAAGCGCCGGCGCCGCGCTCAGCACCGTGGCCGCGCCCAGGATGGACGCGAGCGGCGTGCGCAATTCGTGGCTGACCGAGCCGATCAGGGCCTCGCGCAACTGATCGGTCTGCGAGCGCATGCGCGCTTCGCCGATGGCATGGGCGACGCCGAGACGTTCGAGCGTGGCGGTCGCATCGGCCAGCACGGCATCGACACGGATGCGCAGTTCGTCGGAGCTCTCCTTCGACTCGTGGCCGAGATTGATCGCGATCTCGCCGAACTCGCGATTGTTCTGCGAGACGGCGCGCACGAGCCACACGTCGCCCTCGTCGCTGATGGCGATCACGCCGCCGATATTGGTTTCGTCACGGCCGGCAGCGACCTTGCTCACCTCGGCGAGCACTTGCGCCGGGACCGTCGTGCCGGCGCGGCGTCCGCTGCTGGTCGACTCGCGTGCGCCGGTAAACAGCACCACCTTACGCTGCACGACCGTGGCGAGGTGGTCTTCGATCGCCGCGTGGATGTCCGATACATCGAACGCCATCGCCAGCCGGCGCGAGAAGGCATAGAGATCGCGCATGTCGATCTCGCGCTGGCGCGCCGTTTCCAACTGGTTCTTGAGGCGGCTGGCAAGCTGGCTCACCACGATCGCGACGAAGATGAACAAGATCAGGTTCAGGATCTCGTGCGGATCGGTGATGCGGAAGGTGTAGAGCGGGGGGAAGAAGAAGAACGCCGAGGCGAGAACCCCACAAACGGCGGCTGACAGCGCCGCCACAATGCCCCAGCGGGTCGCCGCGATGACGACGGGAATCAGGTAGACCACCGAGCCGTGGCCGAGGCCGCTGCTCGCGACCATGACATAAATGGCCACCGTCACAACGCCGACCAGCAGCAGAGTCGGCACGATGCCCTGCGCTTCCTTGCGGACCAAGTCCAGATCGAAGGCCGTTTTGAGCGTGTTTGTAAAGGTTTTGGGCATCGTCGTGCCGGTCCAGGCCCGGGGCTGACGGGCCGGGGGATATAATATGCCGTCCGCCCTTGTCTGTCTTGGCGCCCTTGGTTACATAGCGGCCGTCCAATGAGGGCTTTTTTAGGTCCTTATGGGGCACGGAGAGGTGGCTGAGCGGTTGAAAGCACCGCACTCGAAATGCGGCATACTCGCAAGGGTATCGGGGGTTCGAATCCCTCCCTCTCCGCCAGCCGTTTTGGGGCCCTGATGGCCCCTCTCCCAAAACTGCAAATAGCGCCTAGGCCCGCGCCAAAGACACCTCGACCGGCGGACCGCTCTTGATGGTCTGGTAGACCACGCAATAGCGCTCGGTCAGCTTGAGCAACTGGTCGAGCTTGTCCTGGGGCGCATCGGTGTCGACGTCGAAGCGCAAGCGGATCTGGGCGAAGCCGACGGGCGCATCCTTGGCGACGCCGAGCGTGCCGCGGAAGTCGAGGTCACCTTCCGCGGATACGGTTGCCGTGCGCAGAGGAATGTCGAGCGCCGTCGAGACCGCCTTCAGCGTGACGCCGGCGCAGGCGACGAGAGCTTCCAGCAGCATGTCGCCGGAACACAGTTCCATGCCGCTGCCCCCGGTCGCGGGATGCAGCCCGGCTGTCGCCAGCGCGCGCCCGGTCTCCACCTTGCAGGCGATGTTGGCGTCGTCGAGCGTTCCCGTGGCCTTCAGAGTGATGAATGCGGCCTTCGGGTCACTCTTGTAGCGGTCCTTGATCGGGGCCTGCATCGCGCGCAATTCGCCGGCATCCATCGCGGGTCTCCTTCGAGTCACATCGGGCCGGCAAACTATCGTCCCGCCAGGGGATCGCACAAGCGGCCTGGACCTAAAGTGCGGCGCCGGTGCCGGGGCGCGCGTCCGTGCTCTGGGCGGCGCGCCGTTTGGTTCGATCATCCACCAAGGAGTGATCGAGCGCGGCGAGCACCTCGTCCTTGATGCGACCGAACTCGGCCGACTGCCGGTTGCGCGGGCGCGCGACGTCCGCGGTGATCGTCCTGAAGATGCGCCCGGGGCGCGGCCGCATCACCATGATGCGATCGGCCAGCACGATCGCCTCGTCGACGTCGTGCGTGACTAGAATCAAAGTCGGGCGCGTATCGGCCCAAAGGTCAAGCAGGTGGTCCTGTAGGTCGGTACGGGTCATGGCGTCGAGCGCTGAGAACGGCTCGTCGAGCAGCAAGACCGCCGGTTGCGGCACCAGGGCACGCGCGATCGCCACGCGCTGAGCTTGCCCGCCGGACAGTTCGCGCGGCCACGCGCGGGCTTTGTCGGCAAGTCCGACGCGCTGCAACGCGCGTTCGACGCGCTCGGCGCGTTCTGCCTTCGGCCGATCCTCCAGACCGAAGCCGACATTGTCGGCAACGGTGAGCCAAGGCAGCAGGCGCGGCTCCTGGAAGACGATGCCGATTTTCTCGTGCGGTGCGGTGACGGCGGCGCCATCCAGCAGCACGCGTCCCTGGCTCGCTCTGTCGAGCCCGGAGATCGCGCGCAACAGCGTGGATTTTCCGCAGCCGGACCCGCCGACAATGGCGACGATCTCGCCCAGCGAGACCGAAAAGCTGATGCCCTCGAGCGCGTGCACGCCGCTCGGATAGGTCTTGCCGACGCGTTCAAGCGCAAGCATCGCTCAAGACCTTTCGTGGCGCACGACGCGGTCTTCCCAGCGCAGGAACGGCGCGCTGACCGCGACGATGATCCAGTCGGTGAACTTGCCGATCACCGCAAATGCCACGATCGCCGCGACGATCTGCGCCGGCTTGCCGAGCTGTTGGCCGTCGACCAGCAGGAAGCCGAGACCTTCGGAGGCGCCCATGAACTCGGCCGCGACGACGAACATCCAGCCGAGTCCAAGGCCGGTCCGCAACGCGGTGACGTAGGATGGCAGCACGGCCGGCAGCAGGATCCGGCGCACCATCTGCGGGCCGGTGAGGCGGAACGCGCGCCCGACCTCGACGATCTTGCGGTCGACCGACATCACCGCGCCCATCACGCCGAGATAGACCGGGAAGAACACGCCGACCGCGATGAGCGTAATCTTGGACGCCTCGAAGATGCCGAGCCAGAGGATGAACAGCGGCACCCAGGCGATTGACGGGATCGCGCGCAGCGCCTGCAGCGTCGGGTCAATCAGGCGGGATATGAGACTGGAATAGCCGGTGACGGCGCCGGCGAGGGTACCGATCGCCACGCCGAGCCCGAAGCCCGCCGCGACGCGCGTCAGCGTCGCCAGTGCGTGGCGTTGCAATTCGCCTGTGGCGGCGAGTTCGGCGAAGGTGGCGTAGATCACCGAGGGCGGCGGCACCAGGCGGCCGCTCGACAGGCCCGCGCGCACGGCCAATTCCCAGCCCAGCGCCAGCACGAGCGGCAGGATGAGCCCGAGTGCGGGCCGCGCAAACCGGGCGAACGCCGGCTTGCGCAGCTTCTCATCTGCCGCGGGTTCTTCGGCTGCTACGCTCATAGGCACAAGAGACATTGGCTACTCGCGAAGTCAACATGCCCTTGCGCAGCATTGACGCGCGTTTGGTGCGCGTCGCGGCGACCTACGTGGCCGCCTACTTGGCCGCGACCGTGAAGCGCGTGTCGATCAGATCGTCCAACGCCTGCTTCACGTCCACATCGGCCTTGATGACCCCGGCCTGCTGCAACGCCAGGCCAGCCGCGAGGATGGTGTCGTGCTGCGCCTTACCGATGGTGCCGTTGGAGAGGTCGGTGCGCTCGCGAAGCTGCTTCTCGACGATCTCCTTCGGTAGCTTAGTGGCGGCGATGAAGCTCTTCTCGACCTCGTCGGGGTGCGCAACCGCATATTTGCGCGCGGTCTCGTAGACCACCAGCACGCGCTTCACCAGATCGGGGTGCTCTTTGGCGAACTCCTCGCGCACATTGAGGATGCCGTAGGTGTTGGCGTCTGCGTCGCGATAGAACAGTTGCGCGCCATCGCGCACCTCGGCCTGCGCCATCATGGGATCGAGACCGGCCCAGGCATCGACGTCACCGCGGATCAGGGCGGTGGCGCCATCCGGGTGTTGCAACAGCACCGGGGTGATGTCCTTCTCGGTCAGGCCCACCTTTTGCAGTGCGCGAACAAGGAAGATGTGCGGGTCGGTGCCGCGCGTGACCGCGACGCGCTTGCCCTTGAGGTCGGCGATCGTCTTGATGTTGGTGTCCTTGCGCGTGACGAGCGCGGTCCACTCCGGCTTGGAATAGACATAGATCGACTTGATCGGATTGCCGTTGATCTTGGCCAGCAGGGCGGCCGAACCGGCCGTCGAGCCGAAGTCGATCGAGCC
>DATDMA010000479.1:0-34749 GCA_036519015.1 Pseudolabrys sp.
ACGCGGCCGCCCATGAAGGGCGGCCGCTTCACAAATATCTCGTTGGGTACGCCTATCGGGCCGGACGCAGTTGGAGCTCCGCCACACCAGCGGCGACGTTCAACCCTTGCTGCCCCTGCACCGACAGTGGCTGCAGCGTCACAGTCCGGTTCGATCCGCCGACGAGGACGTTAGCGCCGACGCCCGCGCCGACGGTGGCCTCGGCGGTCGCGCCGCCGTAGGTACCAGCCAGCGCGCCATGGCGGCGCGACGTCGGTGCAAAGACGGTCCAGACCATTTGGCCGCCGGAGGTGGCACCGATATCGAGCCCGAATTTGCTGATCGAGCCGATATAAACCTCTCGCGACCCGCGCCGCGACGGCGTGAACATGCAGCTCACGTCCTTCTTCGATCCGATGATCATGCCCATGCCGGCCGAAATATCGCATGTCAGCGTACCGGCCTTAGCGCGAGCAGGCGCTTGCGCCATGCTCGCGGCGGGAAGAGCCGCTGCTGTGGCCAGCGTCAACACAGCGAAAGCGCTCAATGCCTTGTTCATTGTGTTCACTCCCTTGCAAATGGATGCGGCCTACTAACGCAAGCGTGAAATACTAGTTCCCCAATAATGCTCGCTCAAATTGTAAGCAAAGTCAGTAGAACCGCCACATCAAGCGACGCAACCATATCAAGCGACGCAACGACCCGGAAAATTGTTGGCGCGCGCTGACGTCGATAACGGGCTGAATGCGGGATCGCAGCCGACCAACACGGTCGCGGGCTTTGTCAGGTTCGGGCGTTTGGCGAGCGGCCCTGGCAGAGCGAGCCTGTCGCCTTTGTGCAAACGATCGACAGACTGCATGACCGCGCCCTCCTCTACGGCTGGCCACGCTTTCACCGGCAAACGAAAACCGATCGGCGACGCAATGAAGTCTAGCGCCAGAACGACCACTGCGCCTGCGGCTAGATATGTAATGAGGCCACGCATGGGATTCTCCGACATCACACTTCACGGGAGCGTGACTATCGGCTCCCGCCGTGCGAGACACGAAGAAAACTGCGGATATAGATTTATGTTCCGAGAGGTACCTCGGGCGCGTTCACCTTGCCGCGAGAATCTGACTCGCCGGTATCACGATGTGACAGCGAAGCCCATCGGGATCGAAGTCGAGAGTGACCTCGGCGTCGAGCGCGCGCGCAAGATTGCGCTCGATCACCATGCTGCCAAAGCCTTTCTTGCGCCGGCTCTTGACCTTGGGCCCGAGCTCCTCGCGCCAGTCGAGCACGAGCGATTGACCGCCGGAATTCTCATGCCGATCCCAGGTGATCGATACCCGTCCGCTCGGCACCGACAGTGAGCCGAAGCGTGCCGCGTTGACCGCCAACTCGTGCAAGGCAAGCCCAAGGTTTTGCGCCGCCTCGGGTTTCAGCGCCACCGGCGGCCCGTCGATCGCGATCTGCTTACCGTCATTGGCGATGTAGGCGGAAAGCTGCGACCGCACCAACTCGTTGAGCGACGCGCCGTACCAGCTCTCGCGGACCAACAAATCGTGCGACGCGGCAAGCGCCTGCAAGCGCGCGCCGAACTGATGCAGGAAACTATCGATCGAGCCGGCGTGGTTCGCCGTCTGCCGGGCCATCGCCTGGATCACCGCGAGCAGGTTCTTCGAGCGATGCGTCAGTTCGCGCAGCAGCAGGCGAAGATGCGCCTCGCCTTCCTTGCGCTCGGTGACGTCCACCGAGGCGCTGGTCAGGCCGACGATGTCGCCGGTGTCGTTGCGCAGCGGCTCGATGTGCAGGTCGTGCCAGCGCGCGCCCGGTGCGTCCTCGATCGCCACCTCGGCGCGGCGCGGCTGCCCGCTGGCCAGCGCCTCCCGCTTCAACGCGATCAGGGCGGCGCCACTCTCGGAGGGGAAAATCTCCTCGTCGGTGCGGCCGAGAATGTCCTGGATTGAGCGCCCGTGCATGGGGTTGCTGATCGAGGTGTAACGAAGGTCGCGGTCTTGAGTGTAGACGGTCACCTGCGAGCCGCGCAGCGCGGTCTCGTAGCGGGCAAAGCGGGCGCGCAGCAGATTAAGCTCCCACGCCTGCGCGCTCACCAGCGCTTCCAAGCGCTCGTTTTCCTTTTTTAGCTTGGTGAGCTCGGACTCCTCGCCCCCCGACATCGCGTGCACCATCGGACTCTCAATATTCTCGCGGGATGAGCGCGGCCCGGCATCGGCCTCCGCAGCCTTCGCATCGAATTGCTTTATGAACAAGGTCATGGAACAGCCTGTCAACGAATAGGACCACGAATTTACCCCGCTGATTGCCCCGGGCCCTGGTCACGCGATTCACGTGGCCAGAGAATGATTTAACGTCAGCATGCGAGTTCCGTTGCATCGGTCACCACAATTCTGCGTCAGTGACCCATTTTACACCAGTGCCGTAGATCGGCCGCTGGATGGCCGCACCCCCTGAGCGGAACTTTCGGCGAGACCTCACGTTCTCGCTTCAGGATTTCAACCGCTAGTCCAGTGATCGAGGTAGGAAATGACCACACGTGCAGCCAAGTCGGCGGCCGCCGAAGAAGTCGTCGCGATCGAGGAGTTGATGAGGGACCTGGAAAAGCGGCTTCGCCGCTTGTCGGGCACGGCGCGAACCGAAGCATCAGGGGCGACGGAGGAAGTTGGAGATTTTGTCAGCGAGGCGCTCGCGCGCATTAAAGAGCGTGTGCGGGAGAGCGCCGCCGGTGTCACGGAAACCGTCGCAAATGAAGCCTCACGCATCGGCACCGACGCGTTCAAGAAGTTGACCGACGAAGTCGAACACCGTCCCCTTCTCATGCTTGCGGTGGCTGCTGGCATTGGCTTTCTCGTTGGCCTCGCCAACCGCCGCTAGCACCATGCGGCTCGATCAGATCGCGATAGCGACCATCAGTCATCTTTTGGGGCGGCTCCTGCGCCGCGCGGTGATCGCGGCGCTCATGGTCATCTTCGCCATCGTGGGGTTGTATCAGTTCAGCGTGGCGGGGACACTGGAACTCGGTGCCCGTGTTGGCGACGTAAATGCGCACCTGATCGTGGGCGCGATCTATGCCGCGCTGGCGCTGGCAAGCCTCGTTACCTTGTGGGCGATGCGTAGCCGGACAACGGACAATGGCGCGCCGGCGCTGACGCAGCCGCGCGAGATGCAGATCGCCATGCTCATAGAAGCCGTGATGCTCGGCTACACATTGGCGCGGAAGAACGGGCGAGCACACTAAACCGCGTGTGCCCGCCGGTCCCCTGCTGACCCGGGTGACGGCCTAACCAGCCCGCCGCTCACGTCGCTTGGCATTCCGCTCGAAGAACAGCGCCTGGCTCAGCACGGCCGACACTGTCGCCGGCTGGAATGGCTTGGCGATAAGGAATGCCGGCTCTGGCCGCTCGCCGGTGAGGAAGCGCTCCGGATAGGCGGTAATGAAGATCACCGGCACTTCGAAGGTGCGCAGCATCTCGTTCACCGCATCGAGGCCGGAGCTGCCGTCCGCCAACTGGATGTCGGCAAGGATGATGCCCGGCCGCTTCACGCGTGCCAGCGCCACCGCCTCGCTGTGGGTGCGGGCCACGCCGAGCACGCGATGACCCAAGCCTTCCACCAGCCCTTCGAGGTCGAGTGCGATGAAGGTCTCGTCCTCAATGATGAGTACGTCGGTCGCGATCTCGGCCGCGAGTTCGCGCCCGGACTCCTCAACGAGATCGCGCAGCGTCGGTACGTCGGTATCGAGCACCTTGGCCGCATCGTCTTCCGACAGGCCCTCGAGGGCGATGAGCAGGAAGGCCTGACGTGGCTTCGGCGGTATTTGCGCCAGATGCCGCTCGACCGGCTGATTGGTGTCCGTGGTGGTTCCGGGCGTCCCATTTACCGCCACCGAATTCCAGATCTTCGTGAACAGCTTGTAGAGCGCGATCCGCGTGGAGGACCCGGATTCCAGCACTTTGGGGTCCTGAATCAGCGCCTCCAGCGTCGCTGCCACATAGGCATCGCCCGAGGACTGGCTGCCCGAGAGCGCCCGGGCATAGCGACGCAGATACGGCAGATGTTGAGCAACTGCTTGAGATGTCGACAAAAATCCCTCCCGAACCGATGTTGAGCCCGCCTCGGCGTGGCCCTGCCCCAGATTCCGTTAAACTGCTCAGGCCCCAACGCCACTGCGCGAAAAAAGTTCCAAAAAAGTTCCGAAGGGCGTGGAACCATATGGCACGCCATGGGTTTTGATTGAACACAGAGGGGGTAACCCGTGCCCCGCCGGGGCGGGGAATGGGGTCTAAAATGGACGAGCGAAAACCGGTGGGACAGCAAAAGCCGATGGAAATCGCGGCAACCCGCAAGAAAACAAATGCGAAGCCCGCAAAGTTGGGGCGAGAGGTGCAGGCCCGTCTCGGGCAGCAGCTCCGCGCCATGTATGACGACGTCGTGAGCCAGGGAGTGCCGGACCGGTTCACGGACCTGCTCAACCGCCTCGAAGACAATGGAAGCAAGGACAGGCAGTGATGCCAATGGACGAATCCGTCCGTAAAGCCGTTCTCGGCGCGGTACCCAGCCTTCGCGCCTTCGCGATCTCGCTATGCGGGAACGTGGACCGTGCGGACGACCTGGTGCAGGAAACGCTATTGCGTGCCCTGGCCAATATCGACTCGTTCCAGCCAGGGACAAACATGTCCGCGTGGCTGTTCACCATCCTGCGCAACCATTTCCGCTCGGAATATCGCAAGCGCCGGCGCGAGGTCGAAGACAGCGACGGACACTATGCCGAGACGCTGAAATCGCAGCCCGAACAATACGGCCAGGTCGAGTTTCGGGAATTCCGCGAGGCGCTGTCGCACCTGCCGTCTGACCAGCGCGAGGCGCTGATCCTGGTTGGCGCGTCCGGCTTTTCCTACGAGGAAGCGGCCAACATCTGCGGCTGCGCCGTCGGCACCATCAAATCGCGAGTCAATCGTGCGCGAACGCGACTGGCCGAACTGATGTCGATCGCCGGCGTCGATGACTTCGGCCCCGACGAGCAGACTCGCGCGGTTCTCGCCGGCGGGGAATAAAGGCCACTCACGTCTTGATGATTTGTCTCAGGGTCCGGCCCGCATGAGGGCAGCGCAGAAAGCGCGACATAAGTTCTCAAGCATATGGACCCCATCCCCGATGGTACGTTATGGCATTCCTCGCCGCCCATTCAGTGCGAATGAGAATCAACCGTACCCATTAAATTGGCGCCGCGGCCTGTTTCGCGTCTGGCTTCTGTTGTCGGCGGCGTGGATGATGGGGTGGATCATTTATCTCATCATGTATGGCCTTCAAGGCGGCTTCAAATCAGTCAGCGATCTACTTGCGATACCGGTCCTGCTTATCGGGCCGCCCATCGCCTTGTTGCTTTTCGGGGTAGCGGCGGGATGGGCGTTCCGCGGCTTCAAGGCCGAGAGCAGCCCGTCGGAGCAATAGGCGGCACGGCGATGCTGTCGGCTCATACGACCCACGCTTGTTGACTCCACTACAATCTATGGCAGCGGCCTTAGACAACACAAACCACTGCGTGTTTTTGATAAGCATGCCAAATGCGAGGGAACTCGTTGACGTCTGGTAAGACTGTCGTCTAATGACCCGCCATCGGACGCATCCAATCGGCCGCTACGCGAGCGCCAATTCGGACGCGACGAGATCTTAGGCAGGAAGCCCGCGATGGACGATGCACGCGCAAGACGAGGCGGATGGAGCTGGTGGTATCTGCTCTTTGTGGTCCAGACCGTCGCCGTTATCTGGGTCCCCTTCTTCAACAGAGTCGAGCCGACCTTCATCGGCATTCCGTTTTTCTATTGGTATCAATTACTGGGCGTGCTCATCGGCGCGGTGTGCACGGCCATCGTCTATTTTGCGACGGATCATTTGTTCGACAGCAAGTAGGCTGATCCAGTCGATCAACCAAGAAGAAGAGAATTGGCGGAGGTTGCCTTGCAGGGCGTGAATTGGGTCGCACTTATCGTTTTCGGCGCGCTGTTCTGTTTCATCACCTGGATGGGCTTTGCCGCCGCCCATTGGCGCAAGGGCGATCTTGACCAACTGCACGAATGGGGCCTGGGCGGCAGACGCTTCGGCACGGTCATCACCTGGTTCCTGGTCGGTGGCGATCTCTACACCGCTTACACATTCATCGCCGTTCCCGCGCTCGCGTTCGGCGCCGGCGCGATCGCCTTCTTCGCGGTGCCCTACACCGTCATCATCTATCCCATTCTGTTCCTGGTTTTTCCGCGTCTCTGGTACGTCTGCAACAAGCACGGCTACATCACCGCCGCCGATTTCGTTCTCGGCCGCTTTGGCAACCGCTGGCTTGCACTGGCAGTGACCATCACCGGCCTGGTGGCGACCATGCCGTATATCGCGCTTCAGCTCGTCGGCATTCAGGTGGTCATCGGCGCGCTGGGCATTTCCGGCACGGGTTTTGTCGCCGATCTCCCGCTGATCATCGCGTTCATCATCCTGGCCGCTTTCACTTATTCGAGCGGACTGCGCGCGCCGGCCTCGATCGCAATCGTCAAGGATCTGCTGATATACATCACGGCCTTTGCCGCCGTGATCGTGATCCCCATTCAGCTCGGCGGCTTTGCAAAGATCTTCGCGGCCGTGCCCCCCGCCAAGCTGCTCCTGGCGGCCCCCGGCCCCCTCACCACCGGCAGCTACGGCGCCTACGCAACCTTGGCCCTTGGTTCGGCGCTGGCACTCTTCCTGTATCCGCATTCGCTGACGGGAATTCTGAGCGCCAGCAGCGGCCACGCCATTCGCCGGAACGCCGCGTTGCTGCCCGGCTATTCCTTCATGCTCGGCCTGCTCGCGCTGATCGGCTTCTTCGCCATCGCCGCCGGCGTCGGCAACCTTCCCGAATATGCCGCCGGCTTCAAACAGTTCGGCAACAACTTCGCGGTGCCGGCACTCCTCCTGCACAGCTTCCCGTCCTGGTTCGTCGGCATCGCCTTTGCAGCGATCGGCATCGGCGCGCTTGTGCCGGCAGCAATCATGTCGATCGCCGCGGCCAATCTCTACACGCGCAATATCCACCGCGAGTTCATCAACAAGAACCCGACCGACAAGCAAGAAGCCCAGATGGCGAAGCTGGTGTCGCTGGTGGTCAAGCTCGGCGCGCTGGCATTTATCCTGTTCGTGCCGACCCAATATGCCATTCAGCTTCAGCTCCTTGGCGGCATCTGGATCATTCAAACGCTGCCGGCCGTGATGCTCGGCGCCTATACGCGTTGGTTCAACGATTGGGCGCTTCTGGTCGGTTGGGCGGTCGGAACGTTTGCGGGAACGGCCATGGCGGTTGCCGTGAATCTCACCCCGACCTATCCGCTGTCGCTCGCCGGATATACGTTCCCGGGCTACACCGCGTTTTATACGGTGATCCTCAACCTCATGCTGGCCGTCGTGCTGACGCCCATCTTCAACGCCATGAGCAGCCGACGAACGCTGGTTGATAAGACGGTCGCCGCCGACTACCACGCTTGATCTCAGCCGGCTGCGCTTGCAGTAAAGCTTACTACCGCTCGGGTGGGAAGATGACCTTCCAGTCCTTTTTCATGTCCGCGACGGTCCATTTGTTGAGCGCCGCGGCGTCCAGGGCCTTGTCGAGACGGCCGAACGACGTGTCTCGATCGTAGGCATATTCGCGCTCGGCGTCGGTGTGATGTACGATCACGCCGAGGCGCACGCCGCCGCTCATCGTGGTCCATTGCAGCATCTGAAGATCGCCGTCGGAATTTCCGAACGCGGCGATCGGCCGGCGGCCGATAAACTCGTTGATGCCGACCGGCTTGCCGGGGCCGTCGTCAACGAAATTGACCTGCGGCAAGCGGAAAAGCCGCGGCTGTCCGTCGCGCATCTCAAACTTCGTCTTGATCGACGAGCCGACCACCTGCTCGGGCGGAACGCCGTAGACCCGCTCGGACCACGGGCGCATGAACTCGATGCCGCCGCCCGAGACGATGAAGGTCTTGAAGCCGTTGGCGCGCATGAAGGCCAGCACCTCGAGCATCGGCTGGTAGACCAGCTCGGTATAGGGGCGCTTGAATCGCGGATGACGCGCGGTCGCGAGCCAGTCCGTCACGATCTTTGAAAATTCCTCCGACGTCATGCCGGCATGGGCCGCAAGGAGCAATTCGACCATGCCGTGCTCTCCCGAACCCGCAAGAGTCTTCATGTCTCCCTCGAGCGCGGCCTTGAAGGGCTGCTTGTCCTTCCACTCGGGATGCATCGGCGCGAGAGCCTTCACGCGGTCGAGCGCGAAAGTCATCTGGACGTACATCGGATGCTCGGACCACAAGGTGCCGTCGTTGTCAAAGACGGCGATGCGTTGTGCGAGCGGCACGAAATCCGGCGAGCCATCGCGCGTCGACGCAGTGACGAAATTCACGATCGATTGCTTTGCGGCGCCATCATTCCAGGACGGCAGCGGGTCGCCCGCGGCAACGGGCTGCGCGCCCGCAGGCACAAGCGTGTTCGGCAACACCGAGATCACCGCAAGGGCCGAAAATAGCGTCCGACGGTTTACAGCAGAGACAATAGGATTCGGTGACATGCTTGACTCCTTCGGCGGTCTTCTGCGACCCGCGAGAGCACCTTCGATGGCGGGCGGCCCTTACGAGCCGCCCGCCTGAATGTGTGTCATTGCCGCAGCGTGACTACTTTCCGATCGCCGATTGGGCGGCTGCGATTTTCGCTTTCACGGCATCGAGGTTGAAGCTTGCGCCTTTTTGCATCGGCGGGAACTCCACCGCAGTCATCGCGAGCTTCTCGACTTGATTCTGGACAAACACGAAGCGCCAGAATTCGTATTTGAACCAGTCGAAGTATTGCTGCGCTCCGAATTTGGTGCCGCTATCCGGCCACCCCGTACGCTCGAATGGGTCAAGACGAAGGTTCGTCAGGTAGGGAACGTCGGACTTGGTCTTATCACCCAACCATCCCGCAGGTTGGTCGATGAAACGATACTTGTAATCATCGATGCGCACGGCACCGAGCTCGCTTTCGCCGAAGTACCAGACTTCGTGGCGATTGGACGGGCCCTTGCCGGTGATCAAGTTCGTCTGGTCGTAGCCGTCGAGATACACCTTGTAGGTCGTGTCACCGAGCTTCTTGCCCTGCTTCAGTTCCGCCACGATGTTCGGATTGCCGGCGGCGGACATGAACGTCGGGAACCAGTCGAGACCGGAGACAATGCCATTCTCGACCTTGCCGGCCGGCACCTTGCCGGGCCAGCGGATCATGGCCGGCGCGCGGAAGCCGCCTTCCATAATCGTCCCCTTGCTCTGCGCGAACGGTGTCTGTCCACCGTCCGGCCAGGTAAAGAGCTCGGTGCCGTTGTCGGTGGTGAACACGACGATGGTGTTGTCGTCGACACCCATGTCCTTGAGCTTCTGCATCACCAAGCCGACATCGTCGTCAAGCTGCGCCATGCCCGCTTCATGGATGGACCAGCCGTTCTTCGAGTTGCGCATCGCCTCGTACTTGGGCGACAGATGCGTCACGATGTGCATGCGCGTCGGATTGAGCCACAGGAAGAACGGCTTGCCGTCCGCCTTCGCTTTATCCATGAACGCGAAAGACAGATCGCGGATTTCGTCGTCTACGGTCTCCATGCGCTTGGGATAGAGCGTCCCCGCGTCTTCGATCCTCTGTTTGCCGACTTTGCCCCAGCGCGGCATCACCGTCGCATCGTCCGTGGTGGTTGCCCAACTGTGGACCATGTTGCGCGGTCCGACCGTGGCCAGCAGCTCCTGCGGATAGTTTGGATGCGCGGGGTCTTCCATCGCGTCCAAGTGATACAGGTAGCCGAAGAACTCATCGAAGCCATGAACAGTGGGCAGAAACTCGTTGAGGTCACCGAGGTGGTTCTTCCCGAACTGGCCGGTAGCGTAACCCACGGACTTGAGCGCCGTGGCGATGGTCACCGCCTGCGCGGGTATGCCGATGGGCGAGCCGGCCTGACCGACCGTGGTCATGCCGGTGCGGATCGGAAGCTCGCCGGTGATGAAGTTGGCACGACCCGCCGTACAACTCGCCTCGGCGTAGTAATCGGTGAACAACATGCCCTCGGCAGCGAGCTTGTCGAGGTTCGGCGTGCGGCCTGCCATCATGCCGCGGTGGTAGGCACCGATATTCCATATGCCGATATCGTCGCCCATGATGACGACGATGTTCGGCCTTTGATTCGGTGCCTGATTGGGTGTCTGACTTAATGCCTGCCCCGCTGACAACGCCAGTACAGTCAGGGAGGTCGCAATCATTGAACGAAATCTCATCGTCTGCTGCATTTCACCGGCCCTCCTAAGGCCAAAGAACGAAGCCGCGATGATGAAAGTGCTAGAAACCTTTCGCCTGATGTTTGCGCTAGATCAAAGTCGACGACTCAAACAGCGCGCGATTCTCGTGCGTCACACCGTCTGATACCTTTATTCTCGCGTGAACCGCCACGATGCACTCCGCGCAACTTGACCGGGCCCGCGCAGGGTGTCGGGGGGACAGCCACGGCGGGGGGCCGCTCTTTCATGCGGGAACTATATCCGAGAAGGGTTTTCCCCGAGAAATAGCGATCTATGGACTAATTTTCTTATTTTCCGCGACATATTGCGCACCGCTGGAAGGTTTTTCTAGCGTCCGGCCATCAGGGGCGGCGGAGCAAGTGCCGCAACGATATTTTCCGGCCGGCGAAGAACGTCGCCACCGATAATTTGAAAGGTTGCCGCGATGAGCAATATCGAACAGACACTCGACCACGGCCACGTGGCCGCGCCGCCGCTGCGCTGGCGCGAGCTCTGGCTCAAGGAAGACTGGTGGGCGATCTGGCTGGGGCTGGGCATCGTGGTCGTGGCCTACGCGTTCTTCGCCAACGGCTCCAGCATCAAATGGCTCGCGGTGACGCCCGCGAGGTGGACGACCTTCTCGCAGCTCACCGCGCATTTCGCCGGGAATTACGATCGCTATCTGGCGCAGTTCATCGTCTGGCTTGCGGTTTTCTCCGTGGCGCTGACGGCGCTCGGCCATAAGGCGAGGGAGTTCATCCCCTCCTTCATCGTCCTCTACGTATTGTCCGTGATCATCTTTACCATCGGGCAGTGGGACAAGGCGGTGATCTACAACCTCGAGCCGCCGCTGGTGGCGCTCGCGGTCGGCCTCGTGCTCTCCAACCTTGTCGGATTGCCGCGCTGGCTCGACGCCGGCTTTCGCGTCGAGTTCTACGTCAAGACCGGCATCGTGCTGCTCGGCGCGACGCTGCCCTTCACGCTGATCATCTGGGCTGGACCGGTGGCGATCCTGCAGGCCTCGATCGTCTCGATCGTCACCTTCCTGGTGATCTACTGGGTGGGCCTGAAGCTCGGCCTCGACAAGCGCCTCGCGGCGACGCTCGGCGCCGGCGGCGCGGTGTGCGGCGTGTCGGCGGCGATTGCCATATCCGGTGCGGTCGGCGGCAAGAAGGAAGACGCGCCCATCGCCATCACGGTGGTGATCATCTGGGCGATTGCAATGATCTTTGTGCTGCCGTTCGTCGCGCAATATCTGCATCTGCCGGCGGGCGTCGGCGGCGCCTGGATCGGCACGTCGGAATTCGCCGATGCGGCGGGCTTTGCCGCCGCGCAGACCTACGGCAACATCGCCGCCGGCGGCGCGGTCCCCGGCACCAGCGATCAAGCCGTCATCGCCTATACGCTGATCAAGGTGGTCGGCCGCGACGTGTGGATCGGCATCTGGGCCTTCGTGCTGGCGATTATCGCCACCACGCGCTGGGAGCGGACCGAGACCGGCGGCAAGCCCGACGCTGGTGAGATCTGGTGGCGCTTTCCGAAGTTCGTCATCGGCTTCCTGATCGCTTCGCTGATCATCACGCTGGTCGTGACCAATTACAGCCTCGCCGATTACAACAAGAGCGTGGTGCCGGCGCTGGTCGCACCGATCAAGGATCTGCGCGCCTGGGCCTTCACCTTCTGCTTCCTGTCGATTGGACTCACCACCCGCTTCCGCGACCTGGCGGGTGCCGGCAAGAAGCCGTTCGCCGCCTTCAGCGCCGGCGCGATCGTGAACGTCATCCTCGGCTTCATTCTGTCGGCGATCGTGTTCGCGGCGCACTGGGAAAATCTGGGGCACTGATCCGACAACAACAACGCAACGGGCCCGGCGGATATCCTGCCGGGCCCCCCGCCTTTAGGATCGACGATGACTGAGCCGAAACAGCAAGGACAATGCCGCACCTGCGTGCATTTCCGGAACGATGCCAAATATCTGGAGACGGTCTTCAGCGGCCTGACCAGCCTGAGTTCCGGCTATGGCTCAGTGCGGGCGGACGACGGCATCTGCCTGCGCCATGGCCGCTATCTCAGCGCGCGGGCCTCATGCCCGCAATTCGCCGCCCATGGGACAACGCCGCTTCAGGACGAGACCCGGGCCGACTCCACCGCGTAAGTCGTCGCCTCGCGGCAGGTGCGGCAGTCAAAACTTTGCAGTTCTGGATGCCCTGCGACCGCGGGGAGGATTCGGGCGAGGCGCATAGGCCGCCGGCAATTCGGACATTCGGGGGGATGGTTGTCCATGCCTCCCGATTACCGGGGCGCCGCATGCCCTGCAACTCAGGGGATATCCTGAGGTGACTTTTCGCCGCCTTTTTGGAGTGCGGACGGGTCCTTGGCTTCCTCCTCGGCCAGTAGCTTCAAAAGCTGCGCCCTCTGCGTCTCGTCCGTGGTTTCGGCCAAAAGCTTGCGGTAGTTCTGCAGATTTTGCCGGTGGATGAACTGATCCATGCCGTCTCCCTACTCACGAGCGGGCTACGCTACGCTCGGGACATCACCCGCCATTTCACGATAGCAGATTGTTAATTGGCAGTGGTGCATCCAGGTACGGCGTTTCTGGTAAGATATTACCACGCCGTTTTCATCGTCGAGAATGGTATTTCGAAATACCGCCTATAACAGGAACGTAGCGGTCGCAGGCGCGTTGGAGCCTCGGGACTGCGTCCATCTTCTCGCCGGGGAATTCAATGAATAAGGCGCTTCACGTCTTTGCGGAGGCCCCGCAAAGCGCCAATCTGCTCCGGCACTGGTACGCCCTCCTCGACCACATCCCGACCGGCGTCTACATCTGCGACCGCGACGGCCTGATCCTGCGCTACAACGCGCGGGCGGCCGAGATCTGGGGCTGGTCACCGCCGCCCGGCGACACCGGCGTGCGCTTCGGCGGCCAGCTCAATAGTTTCGACGTCGCGGGAAACCCACTCGATCCGTCCGACTGGCCAGTGGCTGCCGTGTTGCGGACCGGCATGCCGGCGCAAGGACGCGAGATCATGTTCGAACGCCGCGACGGCGTGCGGCTCTACATACTCGTTAATGCCGATCCTCTGTTCGACGAGAACGGCGAGTTGATCGGCGCCGTCAACTGCATCCAGGACATCACCGCGCAGAAGCGCGCCGAACTCCGCGAGGCGCAAGACAAGCGGATGCTCGAGGCGGTCATCGAGACCACGCCCGAATGCATCAAGCTCGTCGCGGCCGACGGGACGCTGCTGCAGATAAACACGGCCGGCTGCGACATGATCGGCGCCCTGGCCGCCCAGCTCATCGGCGCCTCGATCTTTGACGTCATCGCTCCGGACCATCGCGACCACTGGCGCGAGAACCACACGCGTGTCTGCGCCGGCGAAAAGCTGAGCTGGGAGTTCGACCTCATCAGCGCCAATGGCCGGCGGAGCATGGAAACGCACGCCGCGCCTTTGACGATGCCGGACGGCGCGCGCGCCCATCTCGCGGTGACGCGCGACGTGACGAGCCGTAAGGCGCAGGAGCACGAATTGCGCGAGCAGAAGCAGCGCTTGCAGGACCTGCTCGAGGGATTGCCGGCGGCGGTCTACACGACCGATGCCGAAGGCCGCATCACCTTCTTCAATCAAGCCTCGGTCGACATGGCGGGCCGCGTGCCGCGCGTTGGAGAAGATCTGTGGTGCGTGACCTGGAAGCTCTTCAAGACCGACGGCATGCCCCTGCCGCACGACCAATGTCCCATGGCGGTCGCGCTGAAGGAAAACCGCGCGGTGCGCGGCGAGGAGGCGGTCGCGGAGCGTCCTGACGGCACGCGGGTGCCGTTCATCCCCTACCCCACGCCGATTCGCGACGCGTCCGGCAATCTCGTCGGCGCGATCAACATGCTGGTCGATATCTCCGAGCGCAAACAAGCCGAGTACCGGCAGCGCATTTTGCTCGACGAGCTCAATCACCGCGTCAAGAATAACTTGCAAATGCTGCATTCGCTGCTGCGCACGGCGCAACGCGAGAGCAATAGCGACGAGGCCAAGCTGGTGCTCGAGGACGCCGCGCACCGCATCGGCGCCATCGCGGCAGCGCAGCGCGTGCTCTACAGCGCCGAAAGCGCAACCAGCTTCTCGACGAACGAATTCCTCCAGGCCGTATGCCACGCGGCGCAGCAGGCCTTCGCAGGCGATGTGAAGATCCATGTCGCGCCGAGCACTGGCGAATTATCGAACGAGATATCGATGCCGCTTGCGCTCGTCCTCAACGAGCTCTTGACCAACGCGGTCAAGCACGGGCTCAAGGGCCGCCGGCATGGCAGCATCAAAGTCCAGTTGAGCCGCGTCGGCGAGCGGTACGATCTCACGGTGGAAGACGATGGCAGCGGCTTCGAATTGCGTCCGTCCAGCCGCCGCTCGTCCGGGCTTGGCCTTGTCGCCGGGCTCGCCCGGCAGCTCGGCGGGACGTTCGAGGTGCAGCGCTCGCTAGGCGCGCGGTGCATCGTCAGCTTCCCCGAAAACCGCAATGTCCTGCACTGAACTCGGGGTGCAGCGACGCATTCTCCTGGTCGAGGATGATTTCATCGTCGCAGGTGAGCTGGAATACTGGCTGCGGGAGGCCGGCTTCGACGTGGTCGGCCCGGCCGCCACCGCCGATGACGCCGTGCGGCTCGCGGTCGAGGCAAAACCGCGGCTCGTTGTCATGGACATCAGGCTGGCAGGCATGCGCGACGGCATCGACGCAGCTATCCAAATCTATCGGCAGGTCGGCATCCGCTCGCTGTTCGCGACGGCGCATTCGGACCCGTATACGCTCGAGCGCGGCAAGGCGGCCAACCCGCTCGGCTGGGTGTCGAAGCCCTACAGCGCGGCGACACTGATCGAGCGTATCGAGGCTTTGTTCGACGGCCACGCCTGATCGTCGTCATCTACGCACCGCGGCGCCGGCAGTGACGCTCGGTTTCCCGAACAGCCGGCGTAAGGCCTCGCGGTTGGCAAGCACGGCAAAAATCTCCTTCCGCCCCAACAAGCCGATAGCCTCGTCGCGGTCGCCCGCCTCATCGATCTTGGCATACGCAACGAGAAGATCGAGATCGATATCGCCCTTTCGGCGGCGCTCAGGCTCGCCGATCATGCGCAGATGTGCGTCGAACAGGTCCGCATCGCGGGCAAGCACTGCGAAGGGATCGTCGCCGGCCACTCCATTGGGCTCCGCCATGAGGGCATTGGCACGAACGAGCACGGGTGGCGGCGATCGCTCCTCCGGCGTTAACAGCAGGCCGACCCTCCGCAGCCACCGCCCGACCGCTCCGCGCGATGTGAACGACACCACCGGGATCGCCAGGATCAACCCGACCAGCACCGGCGACATCCACAATAGCAGCGGCACCGAGACCGAATAAGCGCTGGCGGCCAATACGAAGCCGAGCACCGTCGGCGCCATGTAGCGGCGCACGAGCTCCGCCCAATTGATCGTGCCGTCGTCACGCCGCTGCGCCGACCAGCCGGCGTCGCGCCCGAGCAGGATCTGGGCGACGGCGCCGGTCTGCGTCAGCATCATGATCGGCGCGATCAGCGCGGAGACAACGATCTCCAGCACCATGCTGAGGAAGCCGCGCAGAATGCCGCCGATGCCACGTCTGTCATGCTTGCGCGGCAGCATCGCCAGATAGCCCATCAGCTTCGGCAGCACGAGCATCGCCATGGTGCCGGCGAAGACATAAGCCGCGCGTACGGGGTCCTGGGCCGGCCATTGTGGGAAGAGGGTCGAACCCGAGGGGAAATATTCGGGGCGGATGAAATAGGCTTGCAGCGAAATGAGGATGCCGACCAGCAGGAACAGCAGCCACAGCGGCGCGGTGATGTAAGAGCCGATGCCCGTGATGAGATGCAGACGCGACACCCAATGCAAGCCGCGCGCCGGCAGTATTCCGGCGTGCTGAAGATTGCCCTGGCACCAGCGGCGGTCGCGCACCGCATAGTCCGTGACGGTCGGCGGACATTCCTCGTAGGAGCCGCCGAGCGTAGGCGCCATGTGGATGCCCCAGCCGGCGCGGCGCATGAGCGCGGCCTCGACGAAATCATGGCTGAGGATATGGCCCCCGAACGTCTTGCCGCCGCGCAGCAAAGGCAACCCCGCCTGCGCGGCGAAGGCCTGCACGCGGATGATCGCGTTGTGGCCCCAGTAGTTGCTCTCGGCGCCGTGCCACCAGGCGATGCCGCGCGCGATCAGCGGCCCATAGACGCGGCCGGCGAACTGCTGGATGCGCGCAAACAGCGTGTTACCGTTGAGCAGCGTCGGGAGTGTCTGGATGAGCCCGACGCGCGGATGCGCCTCCATCGCCGCCACCAGACGCACGATGATGTCGCCTTCCATCAGGCTGTCGGCGTCGAGCACCACCATGTGGTCGTAGCTCCCGCCGAAGCGCGTCACCCATTCGGCGATGTTGCCGGCCTTGCGGGCGATATTGCGCGTGCGGTGACGGTAGAACAGCCGCTCGCCGCCCACGCGCTCGCGCAGCCGCAGGAACAGCGCTTCCTCCTGGATCCAGATGGCGGGATCGGTCGTGTCGCTGAGAATGAAGAAATCGAACTGGCCAAGCCTGCCGGTGTCGCGCACGGATTCGAAGATCGCCTGAAGCCGCGCCATGACGCGGTGAGGGTCCTCGTTGTAGGTCGGCAGAAGAAGCGCCGTGCGCGAGGCGATATCGGGCAGCGGCGCCCTCGGATCGAGGCCGAGGCTGCGGTTCGGGCCGCCAAGCGTCGCGACAAAGCCGATGACGGTGCTCACGAAGGACAGCGCGATCCAGGCGAACAGGATGATGAACAACGCGAGGATGAGGCCTTCCAGTGACGACAGCCCGCCGACGTTCAAGACCTCGTACATCTCGTAGCCGCCCGCCACGGTCATTGCCAAGGTCGCGCTCATGACGAACAGCCGGCGCAGGCCGATCCGGCGCGATCCGCTGTCCGGCTTCGGCGCGCGTTCACGCTGCTCCCACAGCGACTGTTGCGGCATAGCGAGCGGACATTCGGGCGGCAAAGCCTCAAAGCTGCCGACGCCGGGATCAATCCACTTGCGTTGGGCTACGTCGTCCATCGATAGAGCCACACTTCGGAAACCGGCTTGTCCTGCTGCATCAATTGCGCGCGCAGCTCGATCAGCGGCTCGCGCTTGGTTGCGAGCTGGAAGCTGATGCGCAGGCCGCCGGTCTCCGTGTTGGGTTGCAACACCAGATTGCGGATTTCACCTTTGCCGGCGCTGACATTGGCCTTGAACGCCGCCGGATCGGCGCCCTTGAGCATCTCGCCGGTCAGTTCGAGGACGAAGCGGCGCGTGTCGTCGGGCCCCTGCCCGACGCTCGTCTTGACGAAACGCGCGAGCTGCACCTGGTTCGGCTGATCGAAGCCCCAATGCTGGCGGTAGGTGTAGGTGTATTCGCCCTTTGCCTTGAGCGTGTCCTTCGGCCGCCAGAAGGCGACGATGTTGTCGTGGATCTCCTCCTTGGTGGGGATCTCGATCAGATTGACCGTGCCCTCGCCCCAATCGCCGATCGGCTCGACCCACAGGTTCGGCCGCTTCTCGAAATGCGCCTCGAGATCGTCATAGGCGAAGAAATCACGCTCGCGCTGCATCAGCCCGAAGCCGCGCGGATTGACGTCGCCGAAGTAGCTCACCTGGAGATCGGTCGGATTGGTGAGCGGGCGCCACAGTTCCTCGCCGCGGCCATTGCGGATGGCAAGGCCATCGGAGTCATGCACGGCGGGGCGGAAATCATCGACGCCAATGCGGTCATTGGCGTCGAAGAAGTACATGCTGGTGCCCGAGCCGATGCCGGCCTCGGCAATGTCCGAGCGCGGATATAGCGCCATCTCCGTGTCATAGACGGTGGTCGCGCCCGGGCGGATGGTGAAGCGGAAGGCAGCAGCCGCGCTCGGACTGTCGAGCAGCGCGTGCACGACGATCGAATTGGTGTGCTGCGCCGGCTTCTCGATCCAGAATGTCCTGAAGGCGGGGAATTCCTCGCCCTTCGGATCGGCCGTGCGCACGGACAGGCCGCGCGCCGAGAGCCCGTAGACCTGGCCCTTGGCAACGGCGCGGAAATAGCTGGCGCCTAGGAACACGCCGACCTCATCGTAGTAGTCGGGCCGATTGATAGGCGCGTGCAGGCGAAAACCGGAAAAGCCGATCGTGCTGTCCTCCGGCGGCGGCTTGACCTTGCCGAAGTCGAACAATGCCGGCGAATAAGGGATCTGGCGCGCGCGGCCGCCGCCGACCTCGTAGATGTCGACGCGGTCGGTGAAGATGAACCCCGGATGGAAGAACTGCACCTGGAACGGCAAGTTCTGATCGCGCCAGAGCGCGCGTTCAGGCAGGAAACGAATGCTGCGATAGGCGTCATAGTCGAGATTGTCGAAGCCCTTGGGCAAGGACGTGTCCGGCGCCTTATAGGGCTTCTGCGCGAGCTCCTGGGCCGTGCGCCGCACGGCCTGAGCGTCGAATGGCTGATCCGGGGCATTCTGCGCGGCAGCATGCGTGAGCATCGGCCGCGTGCCGATGGTCGACAACGCGGCTGCCGAGCCGGCGATGAATCGTCGGCGGTCCAATTAGTCTCTCCAACCGTGTTGATGGCGCGCGGCCCGTCTCCGCGCTGTCCCCATGCACAACAATGTCCGCGGGTTCGGGTTCCATCGCGCGCGGCGTGCGCGTCAAATTGAGCGGCGGCGATGCCTCAGACCACAAACGGCCCCACGCGAACGGTGTCGCGCGGGGCCGCCGTGTGGAACGCTTTCACGCTACGAACGCTACACAACGCTACGGTATTGTCGGCGACCGGCCACGCATCAGGCCAGCGATCGCCGAGATGGCGAACAAGACGATGGCGACGAAAAACACGATCTTTGCCGCTTCCACGGCAACGCCTGCAACGCCGCCGAAGCCAAGCACCGCAGCGATCAACGCCACAACGAGAAACGTGACTGCCCAACCCATCATGGCAAGTCCCCTATGTCTGTTTTCGGTCGAGACGACCGCTCGCTGTGAAAACGCGAGGCCTCAAGGATTAGTTCCCGTCGCCGCCGGGGTACCCACCTCATGGCGGTAAAAAGGACCGTAAATTCAGGCATTTGTTGTCGAGCAAACGCGGTCCTTGCAGGAACCGGTGCGAACGCCCGAGAGTTTGATCCGGACAGGCGTAAAGGACCGTGGGCAGACACATGGCGGGGCTGAAGACCTATCGTGCCAAACGGAGCTTCGGCGTCACCGCCGAGCCGAAGGGCAAGGTCGCGCGCAAACGCGGGCATGCCTTCGTCATCCAGAAGCACGACGCGACGCGGTTGCACTACGACCTGCGGCTCGAGGTCGACGGCGTGATGAAGAGTTGGGCGGTGACCCGCGGCCCCAGCCTCGTGCCGGGCGAGAAGCGGCTCGCCGTGCAGGTGGAAGATCACCCGATCGACTACAACAAGTTCGAGGGCATAATTCCCGAAGGCGAATATGGCGGCGGTACGGTGATGATCTGGGACCGCGGCACCTGGGAGCCGGAGTACGATCCGCATAAGGGACTGGCGAAAGGCCATCTCGCGTTCACGCTCGACGGCGAGAAGCTGCACGGCGGCTGGCATCTGGTGCGCATGCATCGCCGGCCGAACGAGAAACGCGACAACTGGCTGCTGATCAAGCAGCACGACGACGCGGAACGCTCGACGCGCGACAAAGATATCCTCGAAGAGCAGCCGCTGTCGGTTACGACCGGCCGCTCGCTCGAGGAGATCGCCGAGGATGCGCCGAAGAGAAAGCGCAAGGCCGCTACCGGAAAGCCCCTCGCCAAGAAACTTGTCGCCAAGAAACCTGTCGAAAAGAAACCTGTGGCGAAGACGAAGGCCGCCGCCAAGGAGAAGGTCACCAAGTTGCGGACCCGCGCGGCTGCCGTGAAGCCGGTGCGAAAGCGCGCAAGGGATACGGATGCGGATGCGGATGAGGATACGCTTCGCGCCGCGCCGCATGCTGCGCTCCCCGCCTTCGTCGAGCCGTGCCTGGCAACGTTGTCCGAGACTGCGCCCGAGAGCGCCAACTGGGTGCATGAGATCAAGTTCGACGGCTATCGCCTGCAGGCGCGAATCGACAAAGGCAAGGTCAAGCTGCTGACGCGGCGCGGCCTCGACTGGACAGTAAAATTTCCCTCCATCGCCGCCGCGCTGGCCGAGTTGCCGGCCAAGACCGCGCTGATCGACGGCGAGGTGGTGGTCGAGGACGACAAAGGCGTGTCGAGCTTCTCGCTGCTGCAACAGGCGCTCAAGTCCGGCAACGACCAGCGCATGGTCTTCTACGTCTTCGATCTGATGCATCTCGACGGCGCCGATCTGAGGCCCTTGCCGCTCACCGCCCGCAAGGAGACGCTGGCGAAGCTTCTTTCGCGCGGACCGGTGCGCATGAGCGAGTCGCTCGACGAGCGCGGCTCGGTGCTGCTCAAGAACGCCTGCAGGATGGGGCTGGAGGGTATTGTCTCGAAGCTGGCGGATGCGCCCTACCATTCAGGGCGCGGGCACGACTGGATCAAGACCAAATGCTCGGACCGGCAGGAATTCGTGGTGACCGGCTTTATGCCCTCGACCGCCGATGCGCGCGCCATCGGCGCGCTGGTGCTCGGCGTCTATGACCACGGCAAGCTGCGCTATGCCGGCCGCACCGGCACCGGCTTCTCGCACACTGTGGCGCGCGACCTCTACAAGAAGCTCAAGGCAACCGAGGTGAAGACATCGCCGATCATTCCGGTGCCGGCGGAAGAACGCGGCGCGCGCGGGCCCATTTGGGTGCAGCCGAAAATGGTGGTCGAGGTCGACTTCCACGGCTGGACGCACGGCGACCGCGTGCGGCAGGCCTCGTTCCAGGGCGTGCGCGAGGACAAACCGGCGAAGGACGTGGTGCGCGAAACCAAGGCCGCCGCCGCCGTCGCAAAGACCGCCGCCAAACGGAGCGCGCCGGTGCGCACGGCCCAGAAGAAAGACGAACTGGTCGGCAAGGTGAAGCTCACCCATCCCGAGCGCGTCTATTGGGAGGACGGCAGCATCACCAAGCGGGACCTCGCGGATTACTACAAACAGGTGTGGCCCTGGATGAAGCCGCATCTTGTCGGCCGGCCGATCTCGCTGCTGCGCTGTCCGGAAGGCGCCGACAGGGGACAGTGCTTCTTCCAGAAACATGCCACCGCCGGCATCGCCACAGAGTTTCTGCATCTGGTGCCGGAGAAGGGCGACAAGATCATCTCGGTGGACGATGTCGATGGGCTCATCTCGCTGGTGCAGGCCGGCGTGCTGGAAATTCACACGCGCGGCACCACGATCGATCATCGCGAGGAGGCCGACCGGCTGGTGTTCGATCTCGATCCCGGCCCCGGTACGGACTGGGAGGATGTCGTCGCCGCCGCACGCGATGTGCGCGAACGGCTCGAAGGCATCAAGCTCAAAACCTTCCTGAAGACCTCCGGCGGCAAGGGCCTGCACGTGGTGCTGCCGATCAAGCCGACCCCGTGGGAGGACGTGAAGGACTTCACCCGTACGGTCGCCGAGGCGATGGAGGCGGATGAGCCGGACAAATACGTCTCCTCCGCCACCAAGGCCAAGCGCAACAAACGCATCTTCATCGATTACCTGCGCAACAGCCGCGAGGCGACGGCGGTCGCCCCCTATTCCACGCGCGCGCGCGCCGGCGCGCCGGTGTCGGTGCCGATCGATTGGTCGGAGCTGGGCGCGCTCAAGAGCGCGAACCAGTACACGGTGAAGAACCTGATGCAGCGCCTGTCGCGGCAACCCAAAGACCCGTGGGCGACGATCGGCCGCGTGAAGCAGGCGCTGCCGAAGTTCAAGTAGCTGCGACGATTGTAACTGTCGTCCCCGCGAAGGCGGGGACCCATACGCCGCGGTCTATCGAGATAGCTTCGGAGTATGGGTCCCGGGCCTCGCAAGTGCTCGCCCGGGACGACAGTCATTTATTCACTCTTCAATTTCGAGTTCCAGCCAATCACGCACTCATCGCGTGCTGGTTCACCGATTTCTCGGCAATCTGCGAGAGAAGCGCGTCGGCCTTCTTCTCTTCTTCGAGCGTCTCGTGCAGCAAGCGGGCGAGCTGCGGCTTGCCGAGGAGCTTCGCCCAGGCGCACAGCGTGCCGTAGCGGGCGATCTCGTAGTGCTCGGCCGCTTGGCCGGAGGCGATCAGGCCGGCGTCGAGAAGCTCCTTGTCGTCGGACGCCTTCTCCATGACCTCCTTGCCTTCCTCGATAATGCCGAGGATGGCGTCGCATTTCTTCGCGCGCGCCGTCTTGTCGATCATTCCGAAGGCCTTTTCCAACCGCTCGATGTGCCCCTGCGTCTCCTCGAGATGATCGGTGAAGGCCTTCTTCAGCTCCTGGTCCGCGGCTTCCTTGGCCATCTTCGGCAGCGCCTTGGTGAGCTGTTTTTCCGCGTAATAGACGTCCTGCAGCATGGCGTAGAACATATCCTCCATGGACTTCATCATGACCGCTTCTCCGATTTGATTGTTGATTGTTGGGAGCGCGCCGCGACCGACGGCATTGCCTCAGCCAACGTGCGACGCGGAAGTCCAGTTCCTGAAAAAGGGCGCAAGGCATGAGCGATTTGGCGCCGGTGGGAATCCGCGTCCCGCCCGCGTGCTTCGGAACTCCGGTACACGCCGCGCGTTTCAGGCTCCGAGGCGGCGCCCTGCGTCGACGCGCGCCAACCGGGAGGCGGGGGACGATGAACCACAGCGATAACGGCCACTCACGGGCCGGCAATGGGATGCACCTGCGGTTCTCGAAATTTGCCCAGCTTGCGGCAAGCTGGACCGGCCATCCGGCCACGTTCCTGCTGGCGCTGGCGGTCGTTGTCGTTTGGCTCATCAGCGGCCCGATCTTCAAATACAGCGATACCTGGCAACTGGTGATCAATACCGGCACCACGATCGTCACCTTCCTGATGGTGTTCCTGATCCAGAACACGCAGAACCGCGACATCCTGACCGTTCAGCTCAAGCTGTCGGAGCTGGTGCTGGCGATGAAAGGCGCCGAGGACAAATTCGCCTCGATCGAAGACCTCAGCGACGAGGAGCTCGAAGACCTCCACAACCAATGCCGCGCGCGGGCGGACGATGCCCTCAACAGCCTGCAAGGCCGACGCGGCAAGAAACCCGGCGGCACGGACGCCGACACGAATAAGGGCGAGCCCTCACCGCGCGCCGTTGCGCATCGGGCCAAAACTCCGAAGAAGACATCACGCGGCACATCGTAACCTCGCGCGGTCGGGAACTTCCACCCGGGCCGGCGGTTGATGGGCAACACGCCATGTACCGATGGCAACGTCGGCCAGGCGACGGAGGACGGACGATGCGGGGGCATTGGGTGGGAGCGCTGGCGCTCGCGGCCACCGTGGTGGCCACGCCGGCACTAGCTCAGGCCGCTCAACACCCCAAGCAATTTTCCGGCGTCGCCGCCTATTACGACAAGGGCTACAAGGGGAAGACCGCGCGCGGCGACCACTATGACCCGGAGAAATTCACCGCCGCGCATAAGACATTGCCTTTCGGCACGCGCCTGCGCATCACCGACAAGCGTACCGGCCGCAGCGTCGATGTCGTGGTCAACGACCGAGGACCATTCACCAACGGCCGCGTGCTCGATCTCTCGCTCGCCGCCGCCAAGCAGCTCGACATGATCGACCGCGGTCTCACCAACGTAACGGCCGATATCCAGTAGTTCGCGCTCACGACAGGCCTTGTGGCGCCGGCGGCCTTTCCGCCTGCCCGTATTGTTTCGG
This sequence comes from Pseudolabrys sp., assembly GCA_036519015.1. GTDB lineage: Bacteria > Pseudomonadota > Alphaproteobacteria > Rhizobiales > Xanthobacteraceae > Pseudolabrys. Next base: position 24,077 of record DATDMA010000479.1, read on the forward strand.
CGGTGATAATCGGCTTTCTTGTGCCGCATCTCGCCCGCCTTACGACTCAGCCCCACAAGGACACTGTCATGCCTGCCAAGCGCCCGGCGCAACGCCTCGCCCTGATCGACGAAAAGCACATGAACGCAGCGCAGCGGAAGCTGCTCGCATCGCTGCGCGCCGGGCCGCGCGGCAAGGCCCTCACCCCGCGCGGACCTTTCGCTGCCTGGATGCATGCGCCGGAATTCGGCCAGCTCGCGCAGGCGGTGGGCGCGCACGCCCGCTACAACACGGCGCTGGAGCCGCGGCTGTCGGAGTTCGCGATCCTATGCACCGCGCGGCTGTGGCGCGCGCAGTATGAATGGTTTGCGCATGCGCCGATGGCGGAAAAAGGTGGCGTCAAGCCGAAGACCATCGCCGCTCTGCGCGCCGGACGCGTGCCCAAGTCGGCGCCCAAGGACGAGCGCGCGATCTACGATTTCATCCAGGAGCTTTACAAGACCAAGCGCGTGAGCGACCGCACCTACAAGCGCGTGCATGCGCTCCTGGGCGATGCCGCGATGGTCGAGCTCGCCGGCATCCTCGGCTATTACGCGCTGATCTCGATGACGCTCAATGTCTTCCACATGCTGCCGCCGGAGGGCGAGAAGCTCGCCTTCACCGAGCCGAAAGGCAAATAACCGCGCGCGTGGCGCTCGCCGAGGCGTCGCCTCAGACATGAAAATCCCGGCGCGAGGCGCCGGGATCTCACAGTCCAAATTTCCAAACGCAAAACGCGATCAGCAGACGCGACGTGTCCTAATGACGACGTTGCCGCTGGGTGTGTGCGTCCTCACCCGCACCACGCGGCACTCGGCGTGAGAACGGTAGCCGTAGCGATGGCCGCGGTAGTGGCCCCGGTCACGATCGCCGTGAACCACGACGGCATTGCCACGCTCATGCACCACGACTTGCGCTGCGGCCGGCAGAGCGCCGAGCACCGTGGCGCCGAGCACCGCGCCGATAACAAGCATCTTCATAGTAGCCTCCCTGGTTTCCTGAAGCATGGGCAAACGCAGGAGACACGGGAAAGTTTCCAATCGAACGCAATGCAACCGATGAACAGATGTTCAGGGAGCAAAGCATAGAGTCCGGGCGCAGCATGGTGTGGCTGCCGAAGACGATCGGCTGGTCGCGGACCGTCTTCGGCGCCGCGGTCAGTGGTTCATGTGCATGCCGGGCGGCATGGCGTTGTCGCCGGTGCCGCTCTGCGCGCCGATGCTCTCGACGTCGAACTCGACATCGACTTTGCCCGCCGTTTCGAAATTGAGCGTCGCCTTGACTTTTTGGCCCTTCTCGAGCGGCTTGTTCAAGCCGACGAACATGATGTGATAGCCGCCGGGCTTGAACTCGACCGTCTGCCCCGGGGCAATCTCGACGCCCTTGTCCACGGCGCGCATCTTCATCACACCATTGTCCATGCTCATCTCGTGGAGCTCGAAGCTCTTGGACACATCTGATGTGCCGCCGACGAGACGGTCCGGCGCCGTGCCAGTATTGGTGATCTTCAGATAGCCGCCGCCGATGGTCGATCCCTTCGGCGTCGCGCGCGCCCATGGGTGGCCGATCTTCAAGCTGCCGAGGGTGTAGTCGTCGGCGGCCGCGCCCGATATGGCCAAGACGGCAAAGGCAGCGGCAAGGAAGGCAGTGCGAAACATATTCGGTCTCCTGACGGTGCAAGCGCGCGCTGCGATGCGGACGCGGCCTGCGAATATGACGTTTATGAACAGGCGTCGAAGGCGTCAGACCAGAGGCGGCGCGCGCGCGACCAGCGGCGTGCGGTGGGGCGGACGGATGACCGCCGTGACGGGCGGGGCTGGCGCGGCCATGCTGACGCGCAGCGGATAAGCCGCAAACGCGATGGATGGCGCGCCGGCGAGCGCCGGGGCATGGCACTGCATCCCGCACCCGGCGGCGCAGGCGCAACCGCTATCGTGACGGGCCGGACTTCTATCCGGGCTGGTAGTCGACCCTGGCGCGCCGCCCGACTTGGCGGACACGCAGAGGCCCTCCTCGGGGACGGCATGCGCCGCGACGGTCAACGGCAGCAACAGCGCCTGCAGGGCGATCACATAGGCCGCCAGCAGCGCCGTCAGCCGACGCGACGGGATGAGCTTGCGCATGCGCAAAACCTAGGCTGACTCGGCCGAAGGGTCCAGCCGCGCCGGCGTCGGCCGGAAGGGCGCAAAATGTTCCAGCCCCCGCCCCCGCTTACCTGCATGGGAGCTCTGTGGTTCTTCGCTCTATGGTGGCGGCGTGGCCGGGGCTACTTTGTATGTAAACTAGGTATCGCAGGCGTCCGCCTGCACCCCACACGGTCGAAAAACCGCAATCGGACGTGATAGACTGTCATGGCAATGACCGACAGGGATTCATCTCCGTCTTCCGACCAAGAGGCGCGCGTGCTCAAATTCCGCCGCCCCGAGCGGCCTGAGCGTGCACCTGCAAACGGCCGATCCCCGGTGGCCGACCTCGCCAAATATGAGCGCGCGCCGGGCGGGACCGACGACTACCGGCACCGGATGGTTGTGAACTTGGTTGCCTTGGTTTTCGTGGTCGCCCTGATCGGCGCGGGATTGTGGTTGGCCGACACCATGGTCCGGATGCGGCACGACCAGGACTGCTACCTGTCCGGCCGGCGCGGCTGCAGTCCCGTCGAGGTCAGCAAGGACCGCTGGTAAGGGCCTTATCCCGGCATCCACAGGCCAGCCCGGTGGCCCACCGCATTTTTCTGTCAAATACCTGTCACCATTGAACTTAGCCGCCTGCTTCGCTATACGGGCACCCAACCGCTTAACCGGTGGGAAGGCTGGGACCCAGGGGGGGCTGTGCGCGGCTTTCAGCCGAGCGTCGTCCAATTGCCAGAACTCCAAATCAGTCAGAGAGTTACCGATGTCCTCGACGTTCGACACAATCGCCAATATTATCGCCGAGACCTGCGATATCCCGCGCGACTCCATTACGCTGGAGAGCCACGCCATTAACGATCTCGGGATCGACAGCCTGGACTTCCTCGACATCGCCTTCGCCATCGACAAGGCGTTCGGGATCAAGCTGCCGCTTGAGCAGTGGACCCAGGAAGTCAATGACGGCAAGGCGACCACGGACCAGTATTTCGTGCTGAAGAACCTCAGCACCCGCATCGACGAACTCGTCGCTGCCAAGGGAGCCTAAAAAGCACCCGCCATGCGTCTCGAGTATTTCCAGCTGATCGACCGGATCGTCGACCTCAGTCTCGGCGACCGCACGATCAGCGCCGAGGCGACTGTCCCGACCACCAGTACGATCTTTGAAGGGCACTTCCCAGGCTATCCATTGATGCCGGGTGTGCTGCTGATCGAGGCCATGGCCCAGACCTCGGGCTGGCTGGTTGTGGCTGCAAACAGGTTCGAGCGCATGGCGTTCCTAGCCAATGTCAAAGAGGCCAAGTTCCGCACGTTTGTCGTGCCGGGCCAGGTTCTGTCGATCACCGCACGGCTGATGCACGAAGGCTCCGGCTATGCGGTGACCGAGGCCAGCGTCACCACCGATGGCAAACCGGTCTGCGATGCCGCACTGACGCTGCGCTTGCTCAATTTCCCCAACGCCGAGTTGCAACAGCACATGCGAGAGACGGCCGCCAGGGTTGGTTTCCCGAACGAGGCGCCCATCAATGCCTGAGGCGGCACGGGAAGCCTGGATCACCGGCGTCGGGATGATCTCCTGCCTGGGCGAAGGACCTGACGCGCACTGGCAAAAGCTGATGGCCGCGCAGCCGAGCGCGGATTCCACGACCTTCGCGCCGTTCCTCGTGCATCCGCTGGCGCCGATCAATTTCGACGCGCAGATCCCCAAAAAGGGCGATCAGCGCCAGATGGAGAACTGGCAGCGAATCGGCACCTTTGCCGCCGGTCTCGCGCTCGATAGCGCCGGCGTGAAGGGCAAGGCCGACATCCTTTCGCGCATGGACATGATCGTCGCCGCCGGCGGCGGCGAGCGCGATCTCAAGGTCGACTCCACCATTCTCAGCGGCATGCCGCGCGCGCTCAATCCGGCTGCCTTCCTCAACGAACGGCTGATGAGCGACCTGCGCCCTACTCTCTTTCTGGCGCAGCTCTCCAACCTGCTCGCCGGCAACATCTCCATCGTGCACGGCGTGACCGGCTCGTCGCGCACGTTCATGGGCGAGGAGTCGGCGGGCGTGGACGCCGTTCGCATCGCGCTCTCGCGCATCAATGCCAACCAGAGCGACATCGCACTGGTGGGTGGCGCGCACAATGGCGAGCGCGAAGACCTGCTGATGCTCTACGAATTCGCCGGTCAGGCGCTGAAGGATCGTTTTGCTCCGGTATGGGAGCGCAGCGGCAATCCCGGCTTCGCCCTCGGTTCGCTCGGCGCCTTCCTCGTGATCGAGGCGAGCGAGCACGCGCAGGCGCGCGGCGCCAAGCCTTTGGCGCGCCTGTCCGCTGTTGTGTCCGACCGATCCAACCGCCAGCCGGGCGCGGTGACCACCGCATTGGCCGGCCTCTGGGACAAGATCAAGGATAAGGTCAAGCCTGGGCACGCCGCCGTGCTCTCGGGCGCGACGGGTGCCGAGCCCGCGACAGCGGAGGAGCGCGCCTTCCTAGCTGAGCACGGCGATCTTGCCGTGCGTGCGACCGGCTCCTATCTCGGGCATGGGCTGGAACCGCAATTTCCTATGAATTTGGTGCTGGCCACCGTCGCACTCGGGCATGGTAGTCTTTTCCCGCCCTGCGACTCCACGGGGCTGGAGAAGCCGATGAGCGGCGACTTGAGCCAGGTTCTGGTGACCGGTGTCGGCCACTGGCGGGGGGAAGGCCTCGCTCTGGTCGAACGCATCGGCTGAAGGAGAGCGGACATGGCTGCGACCAAAGACAAGATGGGCCGCCCGATCGTGGTGGTCACAGGCCTCGGCGTCGTAACGTCCCTCGGCGCCGGCAAGACCGACAACTGGGCGAAGCTCACTGCCGGCGAATCCGGCATCCGCGCCATCACCCGCTTTCCCACCGACGGACTGAAGACCCGCATCGCCGGGACCATCGACTTCCTACCGCCGCAGCCTTGCGCGGCCGCGCTGTCGGAGACCTTCGCCGACATGGCCGCCGAAGAGGCGATCAGCCAATCCGGCATTGGTACGCGGGGCGACTTCCCCGGCCCGCTTTTCCTCGCCGTTTGTCCGATCGAAATGGAATGGCCGCAGCGCCTGGAGCTCGGAGCGCGCTCGGGCGCCAACGACACCGTCACCTATGCCGATCTGCTGCGCGTGAGTTCGCAATTCCCCAACTATCACGGCCGCTTCCTGTTCGGCTCGGTGGCCGATCATCTGGCCGACAAGTTCGGCACGCGCGGCTCGCCGATCTCGCTCTCCACCGCCTGCGCTTCGGGTGCGAGCGCCATCCAGCTCGGCGTCGAGGCGATCCGCCGCGGCGAGACCGACGCTGCGCTCTGCGTCGGCACCGACGGCTCGATCAATCCGGAAGCGGTGATCCGCTTCTCGCTGCTCTCCGCTTTGTCCACGCATAACGACCCTCCGTCCAAGGCGGCGCGGCCCTTCTCAAAAAACCGCGACGGCTTCGTCATGGCGGAAGGTGCCGGCGCGCTGGTGCTGGAGAGCTATGAATCAGCGCAGGCGCGCGGCGCCGAGATCCTCGGGGTGGTCGAAGGATGCGGCGAAATTACCGATGCCTTTCATCGCACGCGCTCGAGCCCGGACGGCAAGCCGATCATCGGCTGCATCGTCAGCGCGCTGAAGGACGCTGGCGTCACGCCCGACGACATCGACTATGTCAACGCGCATGGCACCTCCACCCCGGAAAACGACAAGATGGAATATCTCGGCTGCGCGACGGTGTTCGGTGAGCGCATGAAGAGCCTGCCGATCTCCTCGAACAAGTCCATGATTGGCCATACGCTGTCGGCGGCGGGTGCGGTCGAGGCGGTGTTCTCGATCCTCACCCTGCAGAGCCAGCGTATTCCACCGACCATCAATTACGACACGCCCGATCCGGCCATCCCGCTCGACGTCGTTCCGCACAAGGCGCGCGATGCGCGCATGCGCCACGTCATTTCCAACTCTTTCGGCTTCGGCGGGCAGAACGTGTCGCTGGTCATGGGGCTCGAGCCGGCGTAACGCCAGGCCCGGACGTCCCCATGCGCGCACTGCAACTGATCTCCGACCGCAAGCTCGAACTTGCCGACATCCCCCCGCCCCCGCCGCCCGGCGCGGGCGAAGTGCAGATTCGCATCAAGGCGGTCGCGCTCAATCACCTCGATCTCTGGGGCTTCCGCGGGATGGCCTTTGCGAAGCGGCAATTGCCGCTGGTGGTCGGCGCCGAAGCCTCCGGCGAGATCGCGGCGGCCGGCGCGAATGTCACCAATTTCAAGCCGGGCGACAAAGTGGTGATGTACGGCGCCATGACCTGCGGACATTGCGCCGCCTGCCAGGAGGGCCGCGACAATCTCTGTGAGAATGTCAGCGGCATCATGGGCTTTCACATCGACGGCTTCGCGCGCGACCTGATCAACTTGCCGGCGCGGCTCGTCATTCCTGTTCCGGCCGGCGTCTCGGACCGCGACGCCGCCTGCGCGCCCATCGCATTCGGCACCACCGAACACATGCTGTTCGACAATGCCAAGCTCAAGCCGGGCGAGACCATCCTCGTGCATGCCGGCGGCTCCGGCATCGGCTCGGTCGCGATCAAGATGGCAAAGGCGATCGGCTGCATCGTCATCACCACCGTCGGCGACGACGCCAAGGCCGAGAAGTGCAAGGCGCTCGGCGCCGATCACGTTATCAACTACAAGACCCAGCGCTTCGAGGGCGTGACGCGCAAGCTCACCGCCAAGAAGGGCGTCGACGTCGTGTTCGAGCATGTCGGCGGCGAAGGCTTCAACGCCTCGCTTTTCGTTCTCAAGCGCGGCGGAAGGCTGGTCACCTGCGGCTCGACCGCAGGCCCGACCGTGACCATCAATCTGATGCAGCTGTTCCAGCAGCAGTACAAGATCTTCGGATCGTTCGGCTGCAACATCCGCAACATCCGCGACAGCCTGTCGAAGATCGCCGCCGGCATGGCGCCGATCATCGATACCGAGGTCGAACTCGCCGACCTGGAGCGCGGCCTGGCGCGTATCGAAAGCCGGCAGGTGTTCGGCAAGGTGATCGTAAATTTCTAGCGTACGAGCGAGGCCATGAGCGCGATCAAGCGACGCCTGCGCCGCGGCGTCAAACGCGCCGGCGATGCGATTGTCGGCGCGCTGGCGGTCGGAACGCTGCGCCTGGTGCGGTGGACAAACTACGACAGGATGGCGAACTTCGCCGGCTGGCTGATGCGCACCATCGGCCCGCTGTTCCGCGAGAACCGTATCGCCCGCGCCCAACTCACCGCTGCCTTTCCCGAGAAGCCCCCGGCCGAGATCGAAAAAATCCTGGGCGGCGTCTGGGACAATCTCGGCCGCATGGGCGCGGAGTTCGCGCATCTTGACCGGCTGTGGGACTTCGACCCCGAGAACCCGACGCGTCGCGGCCGCATCGAACTGGCTGAAGACGACATCGAGCGGTTCAGGACAATCCTCTACGACGGCAAGCCTGCATTGTTGTTCGCCGCGCATCTCGGCAATTGGGAGCTGCCGGCGATCTCCGCCGCGACCTACAAGCTCGACAGCGCGGTGCTGTACCGGCGGCCGAACATCGCGCGACTGAATGAATGGATCACCGAGACGCGCTCGGCCAGCATGGGCGAATTGATCTCGACCGGGCTCAACGCGCCGATGAAGCTCGCGCAGGCGCTCGAGCGCGGCGCGCATGTCGGCATGCTGGTCGACCAGTATTACGTGCGCGGCGTGGAGGTGACCTTCTTCGGGCGCCGCACCAATGCCAATCCGCTACTGGCGCGGCTGGCGCAGCACTTCAACTGTCCGATCCACGGCGCGCGCATCATCCGTCTGCCCGGCAACCGCTTCCGTGCCGAGTTGACCGAGGAAATTCAGCCCGCGCGCGATGCGCAAGGTAACGTCGACATCGCCGGCACCATGCAGGTCATCATGACCGTGATCGAAGGCTGGGTGCGCGAACATCCCGAGCAGTGGCTGTGGCTGCACCGCCGCTGGCGCCCGGAGGATGGGCAGAAGTAACGGTCAGCGTCCCGTCTTCACCTTCGTCCACAGCCGGTTGATGAGGCGCTGCGCCTTCTGATCGCGCGCGCTCACGGTATAGAGCTTGGCCATGGTCGCCGCGTCCGGATAGACGCTTTTGTCGTCGAGCACGGCCTTGTCGACGAGCTTCTGGCTCGCCAGATTGCCGTTCGCGTAAGAGACGAGGTTGCTGTTCTTCGCCGCGACCTCGGGCTTCAACAGGAAATTGATGAAGGCGTAGGCCTCCGCGACGTGCGCGGCGTCCTTCGGGATGGCGATGTTGTCGAACCACATCTGCGCGCCCTCTTTCGGGATTGCATAGCCGATCTCGACGCCGTTCTTGGCTTCCACCGCGCGCTTCTGCGACTGCTTGATGTCGCCCGACCAACCCACCACGAGACATATCTCGCCGCTCGCCAGTGCGTTGAGATATTCCGACGAATGGAATTTGCGCACCGAGGGGCGGATCTTCATCAGCAGATCGGCCGCCTTCTGCAAGTCCTTGGGGTCGGTCGAGTTGGGATCGAGCCCGAGGTAATGCAGCGCCGCCGGCATGATGTCGTCGGCGGAGTCGAGCATGTGCACGCCGCAGTCCTTGAACTTCGCCAGCAGCTCAGGCTTGAACACGATGTCCCAGCTATCGATCGTGGCGTTGGCGCCGAGCCGCTCGTGCATCGCCTTGACGTTGTAGCCGATGCCGGTCGTGCCCCACATGTAGTTGACGGCGAACTGATTGCCGGGATCGTAGGACGCGAGGCGCTTGGCGATCTCCGGCCAGGCATTGCTCAGATTCGGCAGCTTGCTCTTGTCGAGCTTCTGGAAAACGCCGGCCTCGATCTGGCGCTCGAGGAAATACGCCGTCGGCACCACGACGTCGTAGCCGGATTTGCCGGCGAGCAGCTTGGTCTCCAGCGTCTCGTTGGCGTCGAAGGTGTCGTATTGCACCTTGATGCCAGTCTCCTTGGTGAAGTCTTCCAGCACCGTCGGATCGATATAGTCCGACCAGTTGTAGACATTCACCACGCGCGTGCTCTGCGCGGACGCGAGGCCAATTCCGCCGCTGAATGCCAAAGCGAGAGCGGCAATCGCAAATGCGCGGCGCATGAAATCTTCCCGGATTAATGCGGATGAATCAGGTCTTGGTCGGCAGGCCTGCCTGCTTCCAGGCGATTATCCCGCCGGCGAGATGCGCCGTGTAGGGATAGCCCTGGTCCTGCGCGGCGAGCGAGGCTGTGACCGAGCGGCGGCCCGAGCGGCAGGCGAACACGACCTGCTTGCCTTCGGGATCGGGAATGGCGGCAGGATCGAACTGGGACAGCGGCACGATGACCGCGTCGGGATAGCTTTCCGCCGCGGTTTCGTTCGGCTCGCGCACGTCGACCAGCAGGATCGTACCCTCGGTTAAGCCCGCAGCCACCTGCTCCGGCGTGAGGTTTGTGACTTCGTCGGCACGCGGCATATCGTCGGCCATGGACGGAAACTCCGTTACTCTTTGGCGCCGTTTTTAGCCGGAATCGGGCCGCGCCGCACCAGTCTTTTGCGCACGCTAGATCGTCACCTGGGTGCCGACTTCCACCACCCGCCCGGTGGGAATCTGGAAATAGTCGGTGGCGTCGTTGGCGAAGCGGGTCAGCCCGATGAAGAGCCGGTCCTGCCAGCGCGGCATGCCGGACTTGGTGGCCGGCTTGAGCAGACGCCGCGACAGGAAGAACGACGTCGCCATGATGTCGAACTGCCAACCGAGTTTGCGCGCAATCGCCAGCGCCTTAGGCACGTTCGGCGTCTCCATGAAGCCGAAGCGCAGCACCACGCGCGAGAAGGTCTTGCCGACCGGCTCGATGCGCACCCGCTCGGCCGGATCGACCCGCGGTGTATCGGCGGTCTCCACGGTGAGGATGACGTTCTTCTCGTGCAGCACCTTGTAGTGCTTAAGACTGTGCAGCAGCGCCGTCGGCGCGCTGGCCGGATCGCTGGTGAGGAACACGGCCGTGCCGGGCACGCGGATCGGCGGCTTCTTTTCAAGATTGGCCACCAAAGACTCGAGCGGCATCTCCTGGTGCCGCGTCTTCTCGAACAGCATGCGGCTGCCGCGCCGCCACGTATACATCACCACCATGATCAGCATGCCGAGCGCGAGGGGCACCCACCCGCCCTCGACGATCTTGAGCATGTTCGCCGACAGGAAGGTGAGATCGACGAACAGGAACGGCGCCATCAGCGCCGCCGCGCCAAGCACCGGCCAGCGCCAGACACGCCAGATGACGATGAAGGCCATCATGGCGGTGACCACCATCGTACCCGTCACGGCGATGCCGTAGGCGGAGGCCAGCGCAGTCGATGAGCGGAACAGCGCCACCAGCATCAGCACGCCGATCAGCAGCGAGGTGTTGACGCGCGGCATGTAGATCTGCCCGACCAGCGACTCCGAGGTATGGCGGACTTCAAAGCGCGGGAGCAGGCCGAGTTGAATCGCCTGCCGCGTCAACGAATAGGCGCCGGAAATGACGGCCTGACTTGCAATCACC
>DATDMA010000480.1:0-2669 GCA_036519015.1 Pseudolabrys sp.
ACACCGCGGAGCCGACGCCGAGCGACGCGAATGTGAAGGAGCCCGGCTTGGCCTTCGCCGCGGCGACAAAGTCCTTGATGTTTTTAATCCCTCTGGACGGCGCGATGATCAGCACGTTCGGCACGCTGCCGATCGCCCCGACGGCGGTGAAGTCCCGCGCAGCGTCGTAGCTCAGGTTGGGATAGAGCGCCGGCACGATGGTGTGGGCCGACGAGGTTGCCAGGAGCGTGTAGCCGTCCGGCTCGGCCCTGGCGACCGTTGCCGCGCCCAGCGTGCTGCCCGCCCCACCCCGGTTCTCCACCACGAACGTCTGGCCGAGCTGCTGCGAAAGCTTGTCCAAAACGATGCGCGGAATGACGTCGGTGGCGCTGCCGGCGCCGAACGGGATCACCACGCGCACCGGCTTTGTCGGCCACCCCGCCGCGTGCGCCCCCACTGACGCAGCCATCAGAATGGCAACCACAGCAGTCCAGGCGCGACGCATCGTTATTCTCCGTTAAAGAAGGCCGGCAGAACACGAGCAACAATCATGCCATTAGCCGGCCTAAGTCCGCAACCAGACATTGCGGAACAGGGCCTCATTGTTTCGAGGAATTTTGTCGTCCGCGAAGGCGAGACCTTATGCCACGGCTTGTCGATAGGCTGCGGAGTATGGGTCCCGGCTCGCGCGATGCTTTTGCATCGCTTGGCCGGGACGACAAATACTTTACTCCGCGGCCACGGCCGGCGGGACGACCGGCACCTCCTCGAGCTGCGGCTCGAGACGACGCTTGAGCATGCGGTCGATGCCGTCGAGGTAGAGATAGATCACCGGCGTGATGAACAACGTGAGCAGCTGCGACAGGCAGAGGCCGCCGACCACGGCGACGCCGAGCGGCTGACGCAGCTCGGCGCCGGCGCCGGTGCCGAGCGCGATCGGCAGCGTGCCGAAGATCGCCGCGAAGGTCGTCATCATGATCGGACGGAAGCGCAGCAGGCAGGCTTCGCGGATGGCGGCCTCGGCCGAGAGCCCGACGCGGCGGCGCTCCAGCGCGAAGTCGATCATCATGATCGCGTTCTTCTTCACGATGCCGACCAGCATGACGATGCCGATCATCGCGATCACCGACAGGTCCATCTTGAACAGGATCAGCGTCAGGATGGCGCCGATGCCGGCCGACGGCAGGCCGGAGATGATTGTGATCGGGTGGATGAAGCTCTCATACAGGATGCCGAGCACGACATAGGCCGCGAAGATCGCCGCGAGGATGAGAACGCCCTGCCCGCGCAGCGAGTCCTGAAACACCTGCGCGGTGCCCTGGAAGCCGGTGCTGATCGTCGCCGGCAACTCCTCAACGCGCTCCAGATTCTGGATCGCATCGACCGCCTGGCCGAGCGAGAAATTAGGCGCGAGGTTGAACGAGATCGTCACCGCCGGCTGCTGGCCCTGGTGGTTGATCTGCAAGGGGCCGACGGTGTTGACGAAATGCGTGACGGCGGAGAGCGGCACGGTGGTGCCGTTGGTCGTCTTGAGATAGAGGCGGTTGAGATCGTCCGGGCTCGACCGGAATTCCGGCATGCTCTCCAGGATCACCTGGTAGTCGTTGGCCGGCGTATAGATGGTGGCGACCTGGCGCGTGCCGAAGGCGTTGTAGAGCTCCTGGCGCACCTGATCGACGGTCACGCCATAGACCGCCGACTTCTCACGATCGACTTCGATCGTGATCTGCGGATTCCGGACGTAGAGGTCCGTGGTGACGTCGAGCAGCCCCGGGATCTTCGCGATCTTGTCGCGCAGCTCAGGCGCAATGCGATACAGCGCGTCCGTGTCGTTGGATTGCAGCGTGTACTGATATTGGCTCTTGTTCAGCCGTCCGCCCAGATTGATGTTCTGGATCGGCTGGAAGAAGATCTGAATGCCGACGACGACATTGGCCTTGTCGCGCAATCGGGCGACGATGACCGGCAGCTTGTCGCGCTCGCTGCGCGGCTTGAGCGCCACCAGCATGCGGCCGCTGTTGCCGACCGAATTGGGGCCGCCGCCGCCGACCGTGGAGTTCACGTATTCGACGGCCGGATCGGCGCGGACGATGTCGGCGACCTTGCGCTGGTGCTCGGTCATCGAGTCGAAGGCAATGTCGGTCTTGGCCTCGGTGATGCCGAGCAGATAGCCGGTGTCTTCCGTGGGGAAGAAGCCCTTCGGCACCGCGATGTAGAGCGCGATCGTGCCGGCGATGGTCAGCACCGTCACGACCAGCATGACCGACTTGAAACGCAGCACCCAGTCGAGCGTCCATTCGTAGCCGCGTAACATCGCTTCGAACATGCGCTCGAAGGCGCGCAGCACGAAATTCTGCTTTTCCTCTTCGCCGGGATGATGGCCCTTGAGCACGCGCGCGCACAGCATCGGCGTGAGCGTCAGCGAGACGAAGCCGGAGACAATGATCGCGACCGCCACCGTCACCGCGAATTCGCGGAACACGCGGCCGACCATGCCGCCCATCAGCAGCACCGGGATGAAGACGGCGATCAGCGAGAACGTAATCGACACGATGGTGAAGCCGATCTCGCGCGAGCCTTTCAGCGCCGCCTCGAACGGGCGCATGCCGCCTTCGACGTGGCGGACGATGTTCTCCAGCATGACGATGGCGTCGTCGACCACGAAGCCGACCGAGAGCGTCAGCGCCAGC
>DATDMA010000481.1:0-8334 GCA_036519015.1 Pseudolabrys sp.
TATGACCGCGATCATGCAGACCGTATTCTTCATGCTCGCGGTGCTGGCCGCCGTCGCGGTCGCCGCCAACCGGCTGAACCTTGCGCCGTCGATCCTGCTGGTGATCGCGGGCGTCGGCATGGCGGTGGTCCCGGGGCTGCCCGCCGTGCGGCTGGCGCCGGAAGTCGTGCTGCTCGTGATCCTGCCGCCGCTGATCTATTCGGCCGGCGTCGCCATGAGCTGGCGCGAGTTCAAGTACAACTTGCGGCCGATCGGCCTGCTCGCTTTCGGCTGCGTGCTGTTCACCGCCTGCGCCGTGGCGACGGCCGCCCATTATATCCTTCAGTTCGACTGGGCGACCGGCTTCGTGGTCGGCGCCATCATCGCGCCGCCTGATGCCGTGGCGCCGCTCGCCATCGCACGCCGGCTAAAGCTGCCGCGACGGCTGGTGGTGATCCTGGAAGGCGAGGGGCTGGCCAACGACGCAACCGCGCTGATCCTCTACCGCTTCGCGGTGGCGGCCGTGGCTACCGGCGTGTTCTCGCTCGATAAGGCCGCCAGCACCTTCGGGCTGATCGTGGTCGGAGAAATCATCTATGGCATCGGTGTCGGCTGGTTGAGCCTGCGCCTGCGGCAATGGGCGGGCGATCCGCGCGTGGAAATCACGCTGTCGTTGATGACGCCTTACCTGGCCTATTGGGTGCCTGAGCATTTCGGCGGCTCCGGCGTGCTCGCGACCGTCACCTGCGGGCTTTACGTGAGCTGGAACGGCCCGCTGCTGATCCCCTCGGCGACGCGGCTGCAAGGCATCTTCTTCTGGGACCTGATCATCTATCTGATCGAAGGTCTGGTGTTCCTGCTCACCGGCCTCCAGGCGCGCGCGCTGATCGAGCAGACCCAAGGCTTCTCGCTTCGCGAACTGCTCATCGCCACGGCCTGGACGACGCTGATCATCATCGCCGCCCGGTTCATCTGGGTATTTCCAGCGATCTACGTCCCGCGCTGGGTGAGCCCGTCATTCGCCAAGCGCGATCCGTCGCCACCCTGGCAATATCCGTTCTTTTTGTCTTTTACCGGCGTGCGCGGCGTGGTGTCGCTCGCCGCGGCGCTCGCCATTCCCTATACGCTCGACAACGGCCAGCCCTTCCCGCATCGCGAGACGATCCTGTTCATCACGTTCGGCGTCATCATCGTGACGCTGGTCTGCCAGGGTTTGATGCTGCCTTACGTGGTGGAGTGGCTCGGCTTGACCAAGATCGGCAAGGCGGAGCGCGTGAGCGAAATCCACGCCGAGATCGCTGGCCGTCAGGCGGCGCTGGAGGAAATGAAGAAGTTGCTCGACCAGTTTATCGACAAACGCGAACTCCCCGACGAGGTGGTCACGCTCCTGCGAACGCGCAACGAAAGCCGCCTGCAGCTGCTGCCCACGAATTTGACGGGCGGGCTCGAGCACGCGCGGCTTTCCGTCGACCTCAAGAAAGAGCTGATCGACGCGGAGCGCGACTTCATCTTCCAGCTTCTGCGCGACGGCAAGATCACCGACGAAGCGCGCCGGCGCATCGAATACGAACTCGATCTGGAAGAAGCGTCGGTCGCCAACCGCGGCAAGGACGGAGGCGGCTGGATTTAGCCGCGCGCCGTTTTCGGCCGAAACTATTCGCCAGGAATAACCTTGCGCGCGGCCGGGTCTGCTGTCCTCACCGACGGACTATCCGGATCCGGCACAAGAGTCGGCTGACTTTCGCTCCACTGATTTCCGGCGGAGGCCGTCTGCTCCGGAGCTCCTGAGTGTGGGCTCTGTCCGCCATTGCCGGACGGCGACTGCTCCTGAGGTTGATTTTGCATTCCGCTCTTGATTCCGTCCTTGGCCTCTTCCCAGATTTTGTCTGCCGCGTCGCCGGCGACCGCCTTGCCCTTCTCCCAGGTCTGCTCGGCGGCTTCTCCGACACCTTCCTTAACGGCGTCGCTGGATTTTCCCATCAGTTGCTTTTCGGTTTCTGTAATCTGCAAGGCCGTGCCCAGCACCGCACCCAAGGCGACCCCTATGCCGGCGAGAACCAATGGCTCGTCGCGCAGATAGGCCATCAGGTTACGACTGCTTTCAACGGCGTTCGAGCCGAGCGTGGATGCCGACCGGCCCATCCCCCGCGCGCGATCGGCGGCGACGTCGTAGGCCTCTTCGGCACCGGCATAGAGCGACGATGCTGTGTCGCCGAGCGACGAAGCCGCGCCGCTCACGGCCGCGCCCGCATCGCGCGCCGCGCCCTTCAGTCTGAAGCCGGCGTCGCGTGAGGCATCGCCCATGTCGGATGCCGAATCTTTCGCCCATGCGGAGGCGTCCTTCCCGGCCCGATCCGCGCTTCGCTTAGCACTGTCGACGGCGACCGATGTGTCTCCGCTCGCCCTCATCTGTGAGGCCGCACGCAACACATCCGCGCTGCGCGACCCGCGGTTGCCCAACATCAGCCAGCCAATCCCGGCGCCGATCAATGCCACGGGGATTGGGTTGTTGACGACCTGCTGGCCGAGGTTGCGGACGAAGTGCCCCGCCCTGCCGTCACGGAAGTAATCCATTGTTTCATCCATCATCTGCCCCGGGGTCATGCGCTCACGCAGTTCGGCAAGTGAATCCGTGATTTGCGCGCGTGTCAGTTCAGCCTCGCGTTCAAGCTGCTCGCTTGTAGCCATTGTCGCTCCCCATTTGTTTCTTTGCCACCGACGTATCTTCGCGAAGTTGGCGCATGGTTTTTCGCGGCATCAGGCTCTCGGCCTTCAGGCGGTTGATGCCGATCATCAGAAGCACAAGTCCGATCACGAGCGCTGCGCCGCCGACGATCAAGGCGGCCCAGTGCGGCGCATAGCCCGCGCGCTCGAGCGCCGCGACGGCTGCCCCGAGCAAAATGACGAGGGCTGGTATCAGCAGCACGGCGCCGCCGACGACGAGCGTGAGACCCATACCGACTTGGTTGACTTTTTCCGACAGTTCCGCCCGCGCAAGCTCACCTTCGGTGCGCAGCAATTGCGTGAACTGCGTGAGCAGGTCGGTGAGAATGCCGGGTACCGTTCGTTCAGTGGTCGGTGATCGCATCGCAGTGCTCTCCGGCTAGTGCTCTGAACTCTTGAGAAACCGCGCAAGCGCGAAGCCGGCGAGCACGGAGCCGGCGAAAGCGGCCGCCGGCTGCTGTCGCGCGAAGCGATTGAAGCCGGTGACGAACTCGTCGACGCTGCGGCCCTGCAACCACGAGGCCGCGCCTTCGAGCGTTTCCGCCGCGGAATGGATGTAAGGCGCGGCTTGCGGGATTTCCTTGCCGAGTTGATCGGCAGCGCCATGAACGACGCGGCCGACGGCCTCGATGCGTTCGGCGCCGGCCGTCTTCTGCTCTTCCGCCATGTCACGCACTGTGTCACGCACCGTGTCCTTGATGGACTCCGCCGCGCCGCTGAGGCCTTGTCCTTCGCGCGCGGTATCGCTGTGCGGGGCCTCGCGCGGCGTAACGCCGGATCCTTGCTTCGCTTGTGCCATGACGCCTGTCCTCGCTCCGCAAGCAAACGCCTTCGTGCCGATGGCGGCGCGCGACGCTGCGTTTGTTGGTTGACTGTGATGCTAACCGCGCTTGCGCAATCCCGTTCCGCGTCGCGTGGATAATTGGACAAAGAGCCGCGTAGGTTGGCGGCGCGCGACGTCAATGCAAACGGTAAGTTGCAGAGCAGACATTTGCGCGATGGTGACGACGCGATGTCGCTCAACCGCTCGTGCCCGCGAAAGCGGTCATCAGTTCTTTGCTATGTACTTTGACATGCTCGATTTCCGCTCCCTGCTTCGCCAAAGCGAAGCCGCTTTGGATTCGCGGCGGCGAGTACGCGGGAATGAACGGAGTCAGTGGCGCGTTCGCATACGCTCCAACGGACCTACGGAAGGCTTTCGCGTGTTGAATTGCATCATGGATGCGGATCAGGCCCGCGCTGACGCCGCATTAGCTGCGCAAGCGAGCGACCTACTCCGCCGCGGTCACGCGCGGCCCATCAGGATGACGTAGGGAGGAAACCAAGCTCTGCTGGCCCAGTTCTTTGAAGGCGAGGGCTCGCCTGTTTCCCGTTTTCATTTCCTTCAACGGAAATAGAGCGCCGGCAGACGCCAGTGCGTTGGCGAGGCGCCCTTTAGACGGTTTGAATAAAAGGAACAGGGCGCTGCATCTCGGTAGCGATCCGTATACCCAAACGAAACGGTTTGGCGCCAACGTCGCGCCTGTTCTCACGCGCTAGGATTTTCTTAACTCGGTCGGCGCCAGCATACCATTTGCAACTGAGGGTTGGCGCGCCATGACGGAATCGGCCCCTCGCGACAGCGCAGGAAGAGCCGTCGCACGCGGCAGAGCAAAAACTGTGATTGCCACGCTAGGTTTGGCGGTTTCCCTTGCCCTTGCCGGTCCTTTTTTGCCGACCGCCAAGCTGCAAGCCTTCACATGGGGAGCATTCGTCGGTTTGCTCCTCGCGTTGGCGCTGGCCGGCCTCGGCTGGCTCAGGCGCACGGGCGTGACCAAACCAGAGGCAGTGCGCGGCAAAATTCGAGCGGGGACGAAGTGGATAAAAATCGCGGCCTCGGCAGGCGCTCTAGTGGGTATCGGCTTCCCCCTGTTTTCGCCGCATTATTTATCTGCGAACACTCAATCTCTGATCATCGGAGTTAGTTTCGGAGTCATCATCTTCATGGCGTTGCTTATTGGTCCGGCGTTCTGGACGCCGGCCAAGCCGAAACGGCCCGAACGATCATTCTCGCTCGAATCGATGCAAGATCCGAACCGAATTCAAGTTAGGCACCCGCCGCGAAGGCCAAACTAGACTCTCACCGACGAGGCACAGGCATCCCGACTGCGCAAGCCTAACGCAAAGGCTGATCCGTGCGGGAACTCATCATGGATGCACGGGTCAAGCCCGCGCATGACGCGGCGTTAGTAGCGCGAGCGAGCGCCCTACTCCGCCGCGGTCCGCGTGCCGACGCCCCAGCGGCGATCGATATACTCGATAACCATCTGCTTGAAGTCGGCGGAGAGCGTGGGTCCGCGCAAGGTCGCGACTTTCTTGCCGTCGACGAAGACCGGCGCGGTCGGCGTTTCGCCGGTGCCGGGGAGCGAGATGCCGATGTCGGCGTGCTTGCTCTCGCCCGGGCCGTTGACGATGCAGCCCATCACCGCGACGTTGAGCGTCTCGACGCCCGGATACTGTGTCTTCCACCCTGGCATCGAGTCACGGATGAAGCTCTGGATGCCGGAGGCGAGCTCCTGGAACGTGGTCGAGGTGGTGCGGCCACAGCCCGGACAAGCCGCGACCAGCGGCACAAACGTGCGCAGGCCCATCGTCTGCAGGAGCTCCTGGCCGACCTGCACCTCGCGCGTACGGTCGCCATTCGGCTCCGGCGTGAGCGAGATGCGGACCGTGTCGCCGATGCCTTGCTGCAACAGCACGCCCATAGCCGCCGATGACGCGACGATGCCCTTCGAGCCCATGCCCGCCTCGGTGAGACCGAGATGCAGCGCGTAATCGGAGCGGCGCGCGAGCTCGACATAGACGGCGATGAGATCCTGCACCGCCGAGACCTTGGCCGAGAGGATGATGCGGTTCTTCGGCAGGCCGATCTCTTCCGCGCGCGCGGCCGAGAGCAGCGCCGACTGCACCATGGCCTCGTGCGTCACCTCGCGCGCGCCGCGCGGAGTGGCCGACTTCGAATTCTCGTCCATCAGCGAGGTGAGCAGTTCCTGGTCGAGCGAGCCCCAGTTGGCGCCGATGCGCACGGGCTTGTTGTGCTTGATCGCCATTTCGACGATCTGCGAGAACTGCCTGTCCTTCTTGTCCTTGAAGCCGACATTGCCGGGATTGATGCGGTACTTGTCGAGCGCCTCGGCGCAGGCCGGATGATCGGCGAGCAGCTTGTGGCCGATGTAGTGGAAGTCGCCGACGATCGGCGCGGTCACGCCCATCTTGAGGAGCCGCTCCTTGATATGCGGCACGGCCGCCGCCGCCTCGTCACGGTCGACCGTGATGCGCACGAGCTCGGAGCCGGCGCGGGCGAGTGCCGCCACTTGGCGGACGGTGCCCTCGACATCCGCGGTGTCGGTGTTGGTCATCGACTGGACCACGATCGGGGCGCCGCCGCCAACCAGCACGCCGCCGACATCGACGGGAACGGTATGGTGACGGGCCTGTGCCGAAGTGCCGCTCATAGGAGATCCTGACTGATTACTGTGCTGGTCGTGTCGTTTGGATGCCAAACAGGTATGTACTCGTCAACCGGGTTCCAACCAACCGCTATGGCCTGAGTTCCACGCCGAGGCCACGAAAACGTGCCTCAGCAGGGTATCTGCCCCCGCGGGCAAATAGTGGCGATGAATCAAGACATTCGCAAGACGGTGGGACGCCGAACCGGTCCTGCTGCCGGGCGACAGACGGGCGCTAGGCCGCCTTGCAATGCGCGCAGGTGCCAGAGATCTCGATCACCGGCGTCTTCGGCGTGAAGCCGGCGGCGCGCGAGGCGGTCTTGATGGTCTCGGCGACGGCGGCGGACGCGGCTTCGCCCACCGCCCCGCAGGTCTCGCAGATCAGGAACACCACCGGATCGCCGCTGTCGTGATTGTGCACGCAGGCGATGAAGGAATTGCGGCTCTCGATGCGGTGCACGAGGCTCTGCTCGCGCAGAAAATCGAGCGCGCGGTAAATCGTGATCGGCGCCGGGCGGGCGCCGTCCTCGGCCAGCCGGTCGATCAGCTCATAGGCGCCCAGCGGCTGGTGGCTCGCCAGCAGCGCCTCCAGCACGCGGCGGCGAACCGGCGTCAGCCGCTCTTTACGCGCAGCGCAGATGGCTTCGGCATGGGCGATGGCATCGCTCGCGCACTGGTCATGATCGTGACCGGGCGTCGGGAAAGCCGCGTGGGCGTGGGTCTTTTTGGCCAAGAGGTGCTCCAACGGGACTCAAACTATCCTATTCCCGCGAAAATCGCGAAAAGCCGAATTCGTGCGATTTAGATATATATTGCACCGCAATAAGTTTAGGGGCAGGTTCCAGCGCTTCCGAACAGGTCACGGCCTGCCCTCGGCCGCCTTATCACAAACGAGGACCGCCCATGCTCAAAGGCAAGACCGCGCTGGTCACCGGCTCCACCTCCGGCATCGGGCTCGCCACCGCCCGCGCTTTGGCGCAGGACGGCGCTAACCTGATGCTCAACGGCTTCGGCGACAAGGCGGCGATCGAGAAAGAGCGCGCTGGACTGGAGAAGGAGTTCGGCATCAAGGCGCTCTATTCGCCGGCCGACATGAGCAAGCCGGGCGAGATCGCCGAAATGATCCGCGCGACCGAAAAGGAATTCGGCTCGCTCGACGTGCTGGTGAACAATGCCGGTATCCAGTACGTGGCGAGTGTCGAGGACTTCCCGCCCGAAAAATGGGATGCGGTCATCGCCATCAACCTGTCATCGGCTTTCCACACGACGCACGCGGCGTTGCCCGGCATGAAGCAGCGCAAGTGGGGCCGCATCATCAACATCGCCTCCGCGCACGGCCTCGTCGCCAGCGAGCAAAAGGTCGCTTATGTCTCGGCCAAGCACGGCCTCGTTGGGATGACGAAGGTTGTCGCGATCGAGACCGCGAACGATGGCATCACCTGCAACGCCATCTGCCCGGGCTGGGTGCTCACGCCACTGGTGCAGAAGCAGATCGAGGACCGCGCCAAGGCCTCGGGCAAATCGGTGCGCGAGGAAGAGATCGCGCTGCTCGCGGAGAAGCAGCCGATGCATCAATTCACCAAGCCGGAGAGCATCGGCGCGCTGGCGGTGTTCCTCTCGACCGACGCGGCAGAGACCATCACCGGCTCGGCCTATTCCATCGACGGCGGCTGGGTGGCGCAGTAGGGCCGTGGTGAGCCTCCTCTCGCGCGCACTCAAAGGCGACAAGCGGGGCAAGTCCGAGCGGCCGCAAGGCCAGAAGCTGATCAATCTTGCCCTGCAAGGCGGCGGCGCGCACGGCGCCTTCACCTGGGGCGTGCTCGACTATCTGCTCGAAGACGGGCGGCTGACGGTCGAGGGCATTTCCGGCACGTCGGCCGGCGCGGTGAATGCGGTCATGGTGGCCGACGGGCTCAAGCGCGGCGGGCCCGATGAAGCGCGCAAGCGGCTCGGCGATTTCTGGCACGCGGTGAGTCTCGGCGGCGACCTGCCCCCCCTGCAACGCGCGGTGCTGAACCGGCTGTTCTCGCTGCTGCCAGGCGAGGGCTCGCCGACGTTCGACTGGCTGAAGGCCTGGTCGCGCTATCTCTCGCCCTATGACATCAACCCGCTCAACATCAATCCGCTCAAGGACCTGATCGAG
>DATDMA010000482.1:0-13476 GCA_036519015.1 Pseudolabrys sp.
CGGTCACCGACATCGGCGAGGTCAAAGCCGGCGAGAGTGCCCGCTTCCTTGGCGCCGACGGCAAGCCGCTCACCTTCAAGCGCCTCTCGTTCAGTCATTTCTGACGTACACCGGCGGCACAGCCGGGGCTATAATCAAAAAAACACGAGGCTGAGGAAACGCCATGCACGATATGACGGCCAAGCAAGAAGCCATGTTGGCCATTGCGCCGCATCCGAATTTCGCCAAGTGGCACAAGCACTTTCCGACCACGGCCTGGCTGCGCCAGCAGGCGCCGCGCAACATTCCTCGCTTCGCCTATGAATACGGCGACACCGGCGCCGGCACCGACGTCGGCATCGACCACAACTGGGCGGCGTTCGACGCGGTGAAAGTCGTGCCGCGCTACGGCGTCATCAACAAGTTGCCGCCGACCGACGTCACGCTGTTCGGCCAGCGCTACGCGGCGCCGATCGGCATCGCGCCGATGGGCGGCCCGTCGCTGGTCTGGCCCGGCGCCGATCTCCTGATGGCGAAGGCCGCGCAGCGCGCCCGCGTCCCCTACACGCTGAGTGTCGCTGGTGGCGCAACAATAGAGCAGGCGGCCGAAGCTGCGCCCGATGTGTTCTGGCTTCAGCTTTATCGGTTCTGGTACGAGGATCACAAGATCGGCTTCGATCTCGTGCGCCGCGCGCAAGCGGCCGGCGCCAAGGTGCTGGCGCTTACGCTCGACGTGCCGGTGCGCACCACGCGCTCGCGCGAGACTTATGCCGGCCTCGCGCATGAGTTCCGGCCGAACGCGCGCATGATCTACGAGATGCTCATCCGCCCGAAATGGCTGATGGCGCTGCTGCGCAACGGCTTCCCGCGCTTCGCCACCATCGCCGACTATGCGCCGAAAGGCTCCAACACCAACGAGATCATCGCTTACGCGCGCGCGCGCATGGGCGGCGCTTTTTCGTGGGAAGAAGTCGCGCGCTACCGCGACAAATGGAAAGGCCCGATGGTGCTCAAGGGCCTTCTGCATCCGGCCGATGCCGAGAAGGCGGTCGCGCTCGGGGTCGACGGCATCTGGGTGTCGAACCATGGCGGCCGCCAGATCGAGGCGCTCGTTCCATCGATCGATGCGCTGCCGGCCATTGTGGCAGCCGTCGGCAAGAAGGCCACCATCGTGCTCGACAGCGGCGTGCGCAGCGGCCAGGACGTGATGCGCGCGCTGGCGCTCGGCGCCGACGCGGCCTTTGCCGGGAAGTCGTTCCTCTGGGCGGTCGGCGCGCTCGGCGACGAGGGCCCGGCGCAGCTCATCGATCTCTACATCGACGAGCTTCGTGCTTCGCTGGGCCAGATCGGCGCCACGTCGCCCTATGAGGCCCGCGAGGCCAAGGTGCTGCACCCGGGGAAGATTGAGTTTTGATCTTTCTTTCCCTCCCCCCGCGGAGCGGTGGGAAGGGGGCGTGCCCCGGACGCAGTGCAGCACGTAGCGCAGCGGAGTGATGCGCTGCAGATCCGGGGCCTTCCCAAGTTCCGACTTTGCGACGATCCCGGGTCTGCAACGCACCGTTCGCCATAGCGCAAACGCGCTTATGGCTCACGCTGCGCCGCGCCCGGGACACAGCCGCTTGGCGCACAAGTATATTCAACCCCGCCTTGCGCCTTTCGCAGTAGCCTCATCCTCCAATCGCCTTTAAAGAGAGAATGGCTTTCCGGGAGCCTTGTCTCATGTCGGCGATTGCCGAGCCTGTTCCGCACGTGACTGACGACAATCTGGCGCGGCGCAATGCGCTGGTGCTGGCCGTGGCGCAGGCGCTCGCCGGTGGCAACAACACCGTCATCGTTTCGACCGCCGCCATCGTGGGCTCCATGCTCGCGCCCGACAAAGGCCTCGCGACGCTGCCCGTCACCGGCATGGTCATGGGCATGTGGCTCGGCACGCTGCCGCTCGGTTTTCTCGCCCGCTATTTCGGCCGCCGCTTCGCGCTGCAGACCGGTTCGCTGTTCGGCATCCTCTCCGGCCTCATCTCCTATTCGGCGGTGATGCACGGCCAGTTCTGGCTGCTGATCTTCGGCACGTTCTGCGGCGGGCTATACGCCGCCGCGCATCAGTCCTATCGCTTCGCCGCCGCCGACACCGCGAGCGAAGCCTTCCGCCCCAGGGCGGTGTCCCTGGTTCTGGCCGGCGGCATGTTCGCCGCGCTGATCGGCCCGCAGCTCGTCATCGCCACCAAGGACCTGCTGCCGCCGCATCTCTTCGCCGCCAGCTATCTCGGGCAGTCGGCCTGCGCGCTGATCGCGGCCTTCGTACTGCATTTCGTGAAGATCCCACCGCTCGTCGTCCGGCATGACGATCATCCGCGGCCGCTCGGCGAGATTGTGCGTGCGCCGCGGTTTCTCGTGGCCGTCGCCTGCGGCATGGCGAGCTACGGCATGATGAATTTGGTGATGACGTCGGCGCCGCTCGCCATGGTCGGCTGCGGGCACTCGGTGACCGATGCGATGCTCGGCATTCAATGGCACGTGCTTGCGATGTACGCGCCGAGCTTCGTCACCGGCGGCCTCATCGCGCGCTTCGGGGTCGAGCGCATCACCGGCGTCGGCCTGGGGTTGATCGTGCTGACGGGGATCGTCGCCATCACCGGCATCACCGTGGCGCATTTCTGGAGCGCCTTGGTGCTGCTCGGCGTCGGCTGGAATTTCTCTTTCATCGGCGCCACGACGATGGTGACGCAATGCCACCGCGCGCACGAGCGCAACAAGGTGCAGGCGTTCAACGACTTCCTCATCTTCGGCAGCATGGCGCTCAGCTCGTTCTCGTCCGGCCAGCTGCTCGCGGCGTTCGGCTGGCAGGCGGTCAACGAGGTGATCTTCCCGACCGTCTTCATCGCCGCCGCGCTGCTGATATGGCTTTCACTCCGCCGCCGCATGTCGGTGGTGTAGGACCTCTCATCGTAGTCCCAATGTTTCTGCTGTCGCCCCCGCGAAAGCGGGGAGGTGGATTCACACTCGAAGTGCAACACCTGGGAGAAGGTCTCAGCTGGAGTTCTCCAGTCAAGGCATTTTCTGGGTGTGTTGTTATAGGCGGCAACGAGCGCCTGGAAGCGCGCCTGCGGCAAGGTGGCGAGATCGGTCTTTCGCGGAATGAAGCGTCGCAGGCGGCCGATGGCGTTCTCGATGCCGCCTTTCTGCCAGGGCGCGTAAGGGTCGCAGAAGAAGGTCTCGATCGCGAGCCTGTGCAACCTTCGATGCCGGGCGAACTCGGTGCCGTTGTCGAAGGTGACCGTGCGGCGCAGGCGGGGCGGCAGCGGGGCGAAGATCGCGCTGAGGTGGCGCGCGATACGGGCGGCCTCCTTGTTCGACGGCCGCATCGCGATCAGCAGGCGCGATTGCCGCTCGTGCACGGTGAGCACGGCGTGGCCGTAGCGAGCGAACAACATGAGGTCGGCTTCCCAGTGGCCCGGGGTCTTGCGGTCGGCAGCGTCGGGAGGGCGTTCGGAGATTGGAATCCGGCCGTCAATGAAGCTTGCGGCGCTGCCGCCCCTGCGGCCGCGGAACCCCCGCCTGCTCTTGCCGCGCGGCAGGTAGTGCCGCCAGCGATAGTTCTTCGTGCGGGCGATCTGGGCATAGATGAAGCGGTAGATGCTCTCGTAGCTGATGACCTGGCGGCCGGCCTCGCGGGCAAGCCGTCCGGCCACTTGCTCCGGCGACCAGCCCTGCGCCAGGCGGTCGAGCACAGCGCGCCGCAAGGCGGGCTCCCGTTCCAAGCGAGAGCCCGCCCAGCGCCGCGCTCCGGCCTGCTCCTGGGCGTAACCCGGCTTGTAGCCGACCTGGCGGCCGCGATTACGCCTTATCTCACGAGAGATGGTCGATGGCGTGCGATCCAAAGCTGTCGCGATTTGCCGGAGCGAGCGGCCTTCGCCTTGAAGGCGGGCAATCTCGCATCGCTCGTCCAGCGATAGCTGCTGATACCTGCGTCCCATAGCAACACCCTCTGACCAAGGTGTTGCACTTCGTTTGTGAACTCAGGGGACCCATACGCCGTGCCCTCTCGAAACACTGCGGAGTATGGATCCCGGGCCTCCTTCGCTGCGCTCAGTCGCCCGGGACGACAGCCCACAGCCCGCTTGCACAAACCCCGCCACTACCGTTCTCTTGGCCGCGAATTTGCATGCTTGCGATCGAACGAGGAATCTAGCCCATGCCCCCTGCCGATCCGCTCGACGACTACATCACCGCCGCGGCCGCCGCGCTTTCCTTGCCGGTCGCGCCAGAGTGGCGGCCGGCGGTGAAGGCCAATCTCGAGGTCACGCTCAAGCATGGCGCGCTGGTTGCCGAGTTCGCGCTGCCGGACGAGGCCGAGCCCGCGCCCGTGTTCAAGGCCTGAGACGTCCATGAGCAAGGACTTCGCATGGGCCACGGCCACCGAGATCGCGCAGCGGGTCATCTCGGGCGCAACAAGCGCTGCGGGCGTTGTCGATGACGCACTCGCGCGCATCGCCAAGCTCAACCCCACGCTGAATGCCTTCACCGCCGTCACGGCGGAGCGGGCGCGCGCGAAAGCGCAACGCCTCGACGCCACGCGCGACAAGTCGCAATTGCCGCTCGCCGGCGTGCCCTTCGCGGTGAAGAACCTGTTCGACGTCGAGGGGCTTTCAACCGTCGCCGGCTCCAAGATCAACCGCGCCCGCCTCAAGGCCACGCGCGACTCGACCCTGATCGAGCGCCTCGAAGCGGCCGGCGCGGTGCTGGTCGGCGCGCTCAACATGGGCGAATACGCCTACGACTTCACCGGCGAGAACGTGCACGATGGCCCCTCGCGCAATCCGCACGACATCACGCGCATGACCGGCGGCTCCTCCGGCGGATCGGGTGGGGCGGTCGCCGGCGGCCTGGTGCCGATCGCCCTCGGCTCCGACACCAACGGCTCGATCCGCGTGCCGTCCTCGTTCTGCGGCATCTTCGGGCTGAAGCCGACTTACGGCCGCCTGTCGCGCGCGCGCAGCTTCCCGTTCGTGTCGAGCCTCGACCATCTCGGCCCCTTCGCGCGCACCGCACGCGATCTCGCGCTCTCCTACGACGCGATGCAGGGTCCGGATGCCGACGATCCGGTCAGCGCGCAGCGCGCGGTCGAACAGACGGCGCCGCTGCTGGCGCGTGGCCTCGGGGATTTACGCGTCGCGGTCGCCGGCGGCTATTTCAGCAAGGCCGCCAGCGCGGAGGCGCTCGAAGCCGTCGCGCGCGTCGCGAAAGCGGCGGGCGCCCACGAGGAGATCGAACTTCCGGAAGTGCAGCGCGCGCGCTCCGCGGCCTATGTCATCAGCGCCACCGAAGGCGCGGCCCTGCATCTCGATCGCCTGCGCCATCAGGCGAACGACTTCGATCCCGCCGTGCGCGACCGGCTGATCGCGGGCGCCATGGTGCCGGCCGCGCTGGTGATGAAGGCGCAGGTGTTCCGCCGCTGGTATCGCGAGCGCGTGCTCGAACTGTTCGCGCGCTACGACGCCATCATCGCGCCGGCCACGCCCTGCACCGCGCCGGAGCTCGGTCAGCAGACCTTGATGCTCGACGGCGTCGCATTTCCGCTGCGCGCCAATGTCGGCATTTATACGCAGCCGATCTCCTTCATCGGCCTGCCGGTGGTGGCGGCGCCGGTGCCGCTTGCGCCGCTGCCGATCGCGGTGCAGATCATTGCCGCGCCCTGGCGCGAGGATGTCGCCTTGCGCATCGCGCATGCGCTGGAGCAAATGGGCGTCGCCGCCGCGCCGCGGCCCGCATTGTAATTTTCAAGGAGATAAAAGATGGATATCGACCTGCCGGAGGTCGTCGCCGAGGTGAAGGCGGCGTTCGACGCGTACGAGAAGGCGCTGGTCACCAACGACGTCGAGACGCTCGATAAGATCTTCCGCGACGATCCGCGCACCGTCCGCTACGGCGCTAATGAAAATCTCTACGGCTATGGCGAGATCGCCGCCTTCCGCGCCGCCCGCTCGCCGGTGGCGACCAACCGCACCATCTCGCGCACGGTGATCACAACTTACGGCCGCGACTTCGCGGTGGCCTCGACGCTCTATGAGCGCCCGTCGGCACCCGGCCGCATCGGCCGGCAGATGCAGACCTGGGTGAAGTTTCCCGAAGGCTGGCGCGTCGTCGCCGCGCATGTGAGCCTGATGGAGCCGCCGAAGAAGTGAGATGCGTGCCCCGGGCGCCGCAGATCCGGGGGCCCGCTTAGCTGTGTTGCCTAACAAACCGGGGTCCCGGGTCTGCAGCGCACCACGAAGGCGTGCTGCGCTGCGCCCGGGACACGCGCTAACTACAACGCCGCCACGGCCTGCACTTCGACCAGCGCGGGCTCGAGCACCAGCCGGTCGATCATCAGCAGCGTGTTGGGCGGATAGGCGCCGTTCGTAAACATTTTCGGGAATTCGCGCTTCCGGAACGTCATGAACTTCGGGATATCCTGCGAGTGCACGAGATAGGTCGTGAACTGCACGATATTGCCCCAGCCGGCGCCGGCTGACGCGAGCGCCGCCTCGATGTTGACGAAGGTTTGCACGCATTGGGCGTCGAAGTCGTCATCGCCGACGACCTTGCCGTCTTTGTCGACGCCAAGCTGGCCGGCAATGAACAGGAATTCCGACGCCTTCACCCGTGTCATGTGCGAGTACTGGCCGAGCGGCTTGCCGAGCGCGTCGGGATTGAGAATCTTGATGTCGGGCATCAACTTCTCCTCCATGCACAGCCTGTTCCCTCCCCCCTTTGTGGGGGAGGGTTAGGGAGGGGGTACGAGAAGGTAATGACAGCACTTCTCGATCCGACCCCCACCCCCGACCCCTCCCCACAAGGGGGAGGGGAGTAGCACCGCATTCGCGGCACCTCTTACTCCACGCTCACGCCGCTGGCCTTGATCGGGGCGGCCCACTTCTCGATCTCGCTCTTGACGAACGAGGCGAGATACTCGGGGCTGCGGCGGTCCGGCGCCACGACCATGGCGCCGATGCCTTGCAGCCGCTCCTTGGTCGCCGGATTGTCCATCGCCTTGACGGCGGCGTCGTGCAGCTTCTTGACGATGTCCGCCGGCGCGCCCTTCGGCAGGAAGATGGCGTTCCAGGTATAGGCTTCGACGTTGAGCCCCTGCTCGATGGTGGTCGGCAGGTTCGGCAGCACCGGCGAGCGGTCCTTGGTCATGATCGCCAGCGCCTTCACGGTATTGCCGTCGATCTGCGGCTTGGCTGTCGAGATGATTTCGCAAAGATAATCGATGCGGCTGCCCACGAGGTCCTGCATCGCCGGACCGGTGCCCTTGTAGGGCACGTGGGTGATGTCGGTGCCCATCGCGGTGTTGAGCACGACGCAGGCGAGATGCGTGGCCGAGCCGGCGCCGGCCGAACCGAACTGCATCTTGCTCGCGTTCGCCTTGGCGTAGGCCACGAATTCCTGGAGGTTGTTCACCGGCAGGTCCTTGCGCACCAGGAGCGCGATTGGCACGTCGGCAACCAACACGACCGGCGTGAAGTCGGTCATCGCGTTGTAAAGCGGCTTCTTGTACAGGGTCTGGCCCTGCGCATGCGTGCCGACGGTGCCGAGCGCGATGGTGTAGCCGTCGGGCCTGGCGTCGGCCACGCGCTTGGAGCCGGTCATGCCGCCGGCGCCGCCGACATTCTCCACGATGACCGTCTGCCCGAGCGCCTCGCCTATGCCCTGCGCCATGATGCGGCCGAGCACGTCGGTCGGCCCGCCCGCGGCGAAGGGGATCACCATGGTGATCGGCCGGGTGGGGTAGTTCTGCGCGCGGGCCATTCCCGTAAGCGCCAGCGCGGCGGCGAGCGTCGCCGCGAAAATAGTTTTGTGCATTGAAGCCTCCCTTGACGGGGCGAAATCTCGCGTGTCCCACACGCCGGGTCAAGCCCGGCGGGAGTATCAGCCGAGTTCTACAACTTCTTCGGGGAATTGGTGCAGCCGGTCGCCCGGTCCATTGCCGCCGATCAGGTAATTGTCGCAGAGCCAGTTCAGATAGCCGCCGTGGATGTAGGTCGGATGCACCACGATGTTCATGTCCTTGGCGATCGTCCACGGCTCGTCGTTGCGCACCAGCGGCCGCTCGACCAGATCGTAACCCTGGCCGTGGCAGTAGAGGCGGCTTTCCTCCGGCCGGCCGTTCTTCTTCATGAAGGCGTTGAAGCCGTCCCACACGTCTTTGCACGGGGTGCCGGGCTTGAGCAGATCGAGCGTCAGCTTGCGCGACTCGATGCAGAAGGCGAGTTCGTCCTTCATCGCCTGCGGCACTTTGCCCAGGACGCAGGAACGGCCGAGCTCGGTGTACATGCCGCCCGGTCCGTTGTCCTCCACCAGCAGCGCGATCTGGTCGCCTTCCTGGATGACGCGGTTCTGCAAGTGCCGGTTGGCGAACTTCGACGGCTTGCCCAGCGGCATCGAGGCGCAGAGGTAGATGCCGTTCTCGTTGCCGTGGCACTGGCTGTAGTGCTGCGCCACGGCGGCCACTTCCGTGTCGCGCATCCCGGGCTTCGCCGCGGCGAAGGCAGCAGCCATGGCGCCGTCCTGCATGGCGGCGGCGCGCTTTATAAGCTCCATCTCCTCCGGGCTCTTGATCACCTTGATGCGGTCGACCATCTCGGTGGCGTCGACATAGCGCGCGTCCGGGAACGCGCGCTTGATGAAGTCGAGCATCGCGTAGGACATCTGGTAAGTGCCGACGTAGCCGATGGTGGCCTTGGCGAAGGGCGCGAGCGCCTTGGCGGCGAGCTCGGGGTCATAGTCCTTGGTATAATGCGCCGAGGCATAGCTCGGGGTGGTGAGCAGGCGCTTGACGCCGCGCCAGGTCTGGTCGCCCTGCGCGGTCGGCTCATTTCCGCCGAACGGCCCCTGGCACACGACCGTCATTTCGTCGTCGCGCGGGAAGACCACCGTATTGGGATAGCCGTTGGTCGCCGGCATGTCGGTGAAGTAGCGCACATAGCCGCCCATGTGATCGTTGTTATTCTGCATCAGCAGAACATCGATCTTCTCGGCCTGCATCGCGGCGCGCACGGCGCGCCAGCGGCGCTCCAGTTCGGCGGTGGAGATCGGCGTGTTCAGTCGTTCCGACAAGGCCATCTGTCACTCTCCTCAGAATTCACTCACCAAGAGGCGGGCTTGCGCACGATGTTCATCATCGATTTGAGATCGCCCGCGAGATATTTGCTCATATTGCCCGCGATTGTCGGCATGGCGCGGTCTTCGTAGCCGTGCGAATAGCCGCCGAGGTGCGGGAAGATCGTCACGTTCTTGGTCGTCCACAAGGGGTTCGTCGGCGGCAGCGGCTCTTCCGAGAACACGTCGAGGCCGGCGCCGGCAATCTGGCCCGCCTCCAGCGCCTTGATCAAGGCCGGCTCATCGACGACGCCGCCGCGCGCGACATTGACGAGAAAGGCCGTAGGCTTCATCGCCGCGAAGACTTTCTCGCCGACGATGTTGCGCGTGTCCGCACTCATCGGGATCAGCACCACCAGGTAATCGAGCTCGGGCGCGACCTTCAAAAGATCGTCGCGCGTGACCATGCGGTCGAAGCTCTTGGTCTCACGGACCGTCGAGCTGATGCCGACCACCGTCATGCCGAAGGCCTTGCAGATGGGCGCGAGATATTCCGCGATCAGCCCGACGCCGAGAATGCCCACCGTCTTGCCGGCGAGCAGCTGTGCCGGCGCGCGATCCCACGTGCTGCGGTCTTGCGAATGCACCGAGCGCGGCATGTCGCGCGCGAGCGACAGCATGAAGGCGATCGTGGCCTCCGACACCGGAGCGCCGTGGATGCCGCGGATATTGGTGACCAGCACGTCTTTCCCGAGCGAGGGCAGGTCGACGATGTTGTCGACACCGGTGCCCAGCGCCTGGATCCATTTCAGCTTCGGCGCGTCGCGCACCACATGGTCGGCCATGGGCGGCGAGAAGCAGAGCAGGACGTCGGTGTCGGCGATGTAGGGGCCGACATCGTTATGATGGCCGACCACGTTGATGGTGAGCTCTGGGAAGCGCTCGAGCAGCATGGCCTTATAGCGGGCCCGCATGGCTTCCTGGACTTCGGTGAGGATGAGGAGGTTTGGCATGGGCACCTGCGTACGGAGGCGCTGGTATAAAGGTAAAATGCGCGCGGGGAAATAACCGTCGCAGGTGGCCCGCATCGCGGGTGGCCCGCATGACGGGCGTGGGAAATGCGCTACTATCCGCCAGGGGCGGGCGGCCGCCCGCGTGGGGATATCATCAATGCCGAACATGCCGATCGATCTCGCCACCGTGGACTGGCTCTATGTTGTCATCCTGGCGGTCTTCGTCCTGGTGGCGACCTTCATCGCCAACCTCATCACGTTCAATCATCGCGGCATGGCGGCGATCCTCTCCGCCCTGATTTTCGCGGCTTTGTTCGTGGCCTGGACCTATTATCCGCACGGCCTGCCGCTGCCCACCCGACTCGCGGGTCAGACTCCTGCTTCGACGTCTGCGCCATCGCCCCCGCCGCCGCCCGCCGCAATCGCGCCGGCGACGCCGCAGCAACCGCGCAATCCTGTCAGGGACATCACGCCTCCGGCCCCGCCGCGATAGGCTTGCATCTGACCACGGATTTGATGTTCTCTCTCATGCGAATGGGAGCGCAACCCCTCAAGGCGAGCGAAACAATTTCATGAAGAAAGTCTATCCCGATGCGACGGCGGCCCTGGCGGGCCTCCTCAAGGACGGCATGTTGATCTGTGCCGGGGGGTTCGGCCTTTGCGGCATCCCTGAGACGCTGATCAAGGCGATCCGCGACTCCGGGGTTAAAAATCTGACCATCGTCTCGAACAATGCGGGCGTCGACGGCGCAGGGCTCGGCCTGCTGCTCGAAACCAAGCAGGTCAAGAAGATGATCTCGTCCTACGTCGGCGAGAACAAATTGTTCGCCCAGCAATATCTCGGGGGCGAACTGGAGATCGAGTTCAATCCGCAGGGCACGCTGGCCGAGCGCATCCGCGCCGGCGGGGCAGGCATCCCCGCCTTCTTCACCCGCACCGGCGCCGGAACCGACATCGCCAAGGGCAAGGAAGAGCGGGAGTTCGACGGCGAGCGCTACATCATGGAGCGCGGCATCGTCGCTGACCTTTCCATCGTGCACGCGTGGAAGGGCGACACCGAGGGCAACCTCGTCTATCGCAAGACCGCGCGAAACTTCAATCCGATGATGGCGACCGCGAGCAAGTCGACCGTCGCCGAAGTCGAGCATCTGGTGCAGCCCGGCGAGATCGACCCCGACCACATCATCACGCCGGGGGTCTACGTCAAGCGCATCGTCCACGTGCCCGATGCGGTCAAGCACATCGAGCAGCGCACCGTGCGCAAGCGCGTGATGGCCGCTGCAACTGGGGAGAAAGCCTAATGCCTTGGACCCGCGATCAGATGGCCGAACGCGCGGCCAAGGAGTTGCGCGACGGCTTCTACGTCAATCTCGGCATCGGCATTCCGACGCTGGTGTCGAACTACATCCCCACCGGCATGACCGTGCAGCTCCAGAGCGAGAACGGCATGCTCGGCTTCGGGCCGTTCCCTTATGAGGGCGAGGAAGACCCCGACCTTATCAATGCCGGCAAGCAGACCGTCACCGAATTGCCGACGACGAGCTTCTTCTCGTCGGCCGACTCGTTCGCGATGATCCGCGGCGGCCACGTCGACATCGCGCTCCTGGGCGCCATGCAGGTGGCCGAGAACGGCGATCTCGCCAACTGGATGATCCCCGGCAAGATGGTGAAGGGCATGGGCGGCGCCATGGACCTGGTCGCCGGCGTCAAGAAGGTGGTCGTGATCATGGAGCACACGGCGAAGGATGAGCCAAAGCTCTTGCACAAGTGCAATCTGCCGCTGACCGGCGCCGGTGTCGTCGACATGGTGATCACGGACCTGGGCGTCTTCGACATCGACCGCAAGAAGGGCGGCATGACGTTGATCGAGCTCGCCCCCGGCGTGACGCTGGACGAGATCACTAAGAAGACCGAGGCGACGTTTTCGGTGGATGCGAAGCTGAAGCATTAGAAGTCGCACACCTCGTAGCCCGGGTGAGCGAAGCGAAACCCGGGGGCTGAATATATGATGCGGCGCTCGCGCAAAGATCGGCGGCGGCTTCGGCGAGCGGAAATAATGCCCCGGATTTCGCGTCGCTCATCCGGGCTACAAATAACTCAACCGCGCGCGAGCGCTTTCGACAACTATCCGCAGGGGCGGCAGAGAGCGTTCCATACGAATCGCTCGGCCACGTCCTCGTATTCGTGACGATAGATATTGCCGGCCGCAGCCATTTGTCGCCAGCCGATTGAAGGATGCCGCACCTTCAGATCGGCGGGCAGACGTCGCGATGCCTCGGAAATGATTTCGAGGCAGCGGGTGACCGCATAGACGGTCTTTATATCAATATGAAATCGGCTCCGGTCGTAGCCATGCACAAAGCTTTCGGCGAGTTCGATGTGGCGGAGAATGTCGCGTAGCGCGACTTCGACAGCGTCAGAAGGCATAGATCGCGTCGGCAGTTACGCTGGGCCGGACGAAAGGCTTCAACCCATCTTCGGCGACCACGTCGACAGGACCATCGAAAAAGCCGGCGACAAATTCTTTCAAGCCGACATAGTCGAAGATGGAGAGGGGCACGTCCGGATCGATGTCGATCAAAATATCGATGTCGCTATCAGGCCGTTCCTCGCCGCGCGCGACCGAGCCGAAGACCGCGGCGCGGCGAATGCCGCGCGCCCGCAAAGCCGGTTCGGCTTCCCTCAATCTGGCGATGACGTCGTCACGGCGCATAACGTCAATATAACACAGACGCGGCTTGCCTTCCAGGCGCAGGCAAAGCCGCACCATCGTGCCCAAGCCTAATGCTGCAGCCTGATCAACCGCTTGCCAAAATTCTCTCCTCGATACAGCTCCGCGATGGCGCCGGGGCAATGCTCGATGCCTTCGACGATGTCCTCGCGATAGCGCAGGCGTCCTTCGCGCACCCAGGCGGCCAGCCGCGCGATCGCCTCCTCATAGCGATGCTGATAGTCGAAGATGAGAAAGCCGCTCATCCGCGCGCGCTTGACCAGCAGATGCCGTTCGACGCGCGGCCCGGTCGGCGGCGGGTCCCAATTGGCGATCGAGGCGGTGCCGCAAATCACAACGCGCGCGCCGACCGCGAGCTGAGCCAGCACCGCGTCGCTGATCGCGCCTGACGTATTATCGAAATAGACATCGATCCCGCGCGGGCAGGCGGCCGCCAGCGCCGCCGCGACATTGCCCGCCTTGTAATCGATCGCGGCGTCGTAGCCGAACTCGTCCGTGCACAGCTTTACTTTCTCCGGTCCGCCGGTCAGTCCGACGGTGCGGCAGCCCGAGAGCTTCGCGATCTGTCCGACCGCCGAGCCGACCGCGCCGGCGGCGGTCGATACGACGACGGTGTCGCCCGCGCGTGGCGCGCCGACATCG
Organism: Pseudolabrys sp.; assembly: GCA_036519015.1. Taxonomy (GTDB): domain Bacteria; phylum Pseudomonadota; class Alphaproteobacteria; order Rhizobiales; family Xanthobacteraceae; genus Pseudolabrys. The sequence goes on from DATDMA010000482.1 coordinate 13,447, forward strand.
AGCAGTCCGAAATAGGCGGTGACGCCGTTC
>DATDMA010000483.1:0-2894 GCA_036519015.1 Pseudolabrys sp.
TCGGCCGCCAATGCGGCGCCCGCCAAGCCGCTGAAGAAGCCCACCACCGCTCAGGTGTGGTTTTCGCTGCTGCCGTGGATCGTCGTCTGCATCATCCTTCTTCTGTGGGGCACCAACGCGGTCAAGGCCGCACTCAACGCCAATGCCACCTGGACTTATCCGGTGCCTGGCCTGCACAACGTGATCAACAAGGTGGCCCCGGTGGCCGCGACACCGACCAAGGAAAGCGCGGTGTTCTCCTTCACCTGGCTCTCGTACACAGGTTCGGGCATGTTGATCGCGGCGATCATCTCGGGCGTCCTGATGGGCTTCTCGCCGGTGCGCCTCGTCACCGAATACGGCAGGACCATCAAGATCTGCGCCTATTCGCTGATCACGATCTCGGCGATGCTGGCGATCGGCACGCTCACGCGCCTCTCGGGGATCGACGCCACGCTCGGCCTCGCCTTCGCCGGCACCGGCGTGCTCTATCCATTCTTCGGCACGTTGCTCGGCTGGCTCGGCGTCGCGCTGACCGGCTCCGACACCGCATCGAATATCCTGTTCGGCAACTTGCAGAAGATCACGTCCGAGCAACTGGGACTGCCGCCGATCCTCATGGCCGCGGCGAATTCATCGGGCGGCGTCATGGGCAAGATGATCGACGCGCAGTCGATCGTCGTCGCCTCGACCGCGACGAACTGGTTCGGTCACGAAGGCACCATCCTGCGCTTCGTGTTCCTGCATTCGATCACGCTGGCCTGTCTCGTCGGCATCCTGGTGATGCTCCAGGCCTATGTCTTTACCGGCATGATCGTGCACGTGCCCTGACGATCCACGGCGGCCTCATCGCGGCAACACAGCCCTGCATCTTTCGATGCAGGGCTTTTTTGTGGCCGGCGCTATAGTGCGGCGACCCCCAGGGACAGGAAACACGCCATGAGCAAGACACTCGTCCAAGAACAATTCGGCAAGACCGCCGCCAGTTACCTCACCTCGACACCGCATGCGAAAGGCCAGAGCCTCGAGCGGCTGGTCGCCCTCACCTCTCCACAGAAAGACTGGCGCGTGCTCGACGTCGCCACCGGCGGCGGCCATGTCGCTTACACTTTCGCGCCGCACGTCGCGCGCGTCTGGGCGACCGACATCACGCAGGAAATGCTCGACATGGTGAAGGCGGAGGCCGCCAAGCGCGGCCTCGCCAACGTACGCACCACTTATGCCAAGGCCGAGGCGCTGCCGTTCGAGGATGCGACCTTCGATCTCGTCACCTGCCGCATCGCGCCGCATCACTTCGACTCGATTCCCGAATTCCTCGGCGAAGTGCATCGCGTGCTCAAGCCGTCCGGGCTGTTCGCGCTCGTGGATAATGTCGTGCCGGCCGGCAGCGTCGGCGACTACGTCAATGCCTTCGAGCGCTTCCGTGATCCGAGCCATCTGCGTGCGTGGACCATGCAGGAATGGCGCGACGCGCTGGCGAAGGCTCGCCTTGCCGTCGGCCATGAAGAGCAGATCTACAAGACGATGGAATTCAAGAGCTGGGCCGCGCGCTACGACGACACCATGCAGGCGCTGCTGCGCGCGATGCTGGCGCAGGTAACGCCTGAGGTGAAGGCGACGTTGGAGCCGCAAGGCACGGGGAGCGAACTCACCTTCCGCCTGTGCGAGGGCTTGTTTGTGGGGAAGCGGGGGTAAGTATTCCGTCATTCCGGACGCGCGAAGCGCGATCCGGAATCCAGACGCAGACTCACCCCCTCGTTCTGGATTCCGGGTTCGCGTGCTGCGCACGCGCCCCGGAATGACAGCACAAAACAAAATCGCCGGCGCCGATTTCTCGGCACCGGCGATCAACGCCAAACAAAACTGACGCTCGGCCTTACATCTTAGCTTGGCGCTTCCTGCGGTGCTTGACCACCGGCTCTTCCGCGGCCGCCGAGGCCTGCGGCTCATCGGGCGCCCAGAGGATGTGCTGGTTGTAAGCCTCGTTGACCAGCCAGCCGCCGACGACCGGGATCAGGCAGTCGGCGATCATGATGTGCGCCTCGCGATAGGTGAGCGGGCGATTGATCACCGCGGTGGCCACGATCGGCGACAGCGCCGCGCAGCCCATTGTCGTGAGGCCCCACGCGCCGAGCGCGGTGACGCCGGAGCGGCCGCTGTCCCACTTCCAGTTCCAGTTGTTCATCGCGAAGAAGGTCGCGGTCGACGCAGCACCGACACCGACCTCCACAGCCTTGATGCGCTTGTCCAAATGCCGACGCTCACCGGCTTGCGCACCCTGGGTCACGAACGCAAAAGCCGCCACTGCGGCGGCAAAAATCACAAATTTACGGTTCATCCCTGTTCTCCGGTGGGAATTGCCTCGACTCAAGTTCGAGTTGTGGGCCCCTGAGGAAATCCTGTCGAGCGACAGCGGAATTGGGCTTCGAGTTATTCACAGGCCGGACGACACTCCGGCGCCTGCCCCAACGTGCCGAGACGCAGCCCGTTCCTGACAGACAAACAACTGACCTTGCACCGCCTATTCTACTCCAAACGGCGACGTTAACCACTCATTTACCACGAAAGTTGAGATTCTGTTAGGAAAGATGTCGATGGTGATTCTGCGTCGCTTCGGCCGGGCGGATCGGCGCACACGGGGGGTCGCATCGATGAGCAAATTCGGGGGGTTCTTCACCCGCAAGGGTGGTGACGACCAAGCGGCCGAAGCGGCCGGGCTCTCATTCAACCCCTCCCCCGCTGCCGCCGAGAACACCCTCGAACTCGATGAAGAACTATTTACTGCCCTCGGCGCCCAGATGGGCGGCGAGAACGAACTGCTCCGCAATCTGCTGCTCGACGCCCACGCCAAGATCGGCGAGCTCGACATCATCAAGGCGTCCGTCGGCAGACTCGTCGATCCGGTGAGCAAGGCG
>DATDMA010000484.1:0-4486 GCA_036519015.1 Pseudolabrys sp.
GACACGCATCCCCCTGCCGACAATCCGCTCCTGTCCGACTGGCGCGCCGACTTCGGCCTGCCGCCCTTCGGCGCCATCACATCCGACCATTTCCGTCCGGCCTTCGACCGGGCGCTCGAAGCGCACCGCGCCGAGATCGACGCGATCGCCGCCGACAGGGCCGCGCCGACCTTCGAGAATACGGTCGCCGCGCTCGAGAAGAGCGGCCGCGATCTGGAAAAGGTCGCCAACGTCTTCTTCGTGCTGACCGGCGCCAATACCGGCGAGGCCATCGAGGCGGTCGAGCGCGACATCTCGCCGCTGCTCGCCCGCCACAGCAACGCGCTCTACCTTAACCGCGCGCTCTATGGCCGCATCGCCGCCCTTTTCGACCAGCGCGACACGCTCGGCCTCTCGCCAGAGCAGGCGCGCGTGCTCGACCGCTATCACACCCGTTTCGTCCGTGCCGGTGGCGCGCTCGAGAAGCCGGCGCAGGACCAACTCGCCGCGATCAATGAGCGGCTGGCGACCCTCGGCACCCAGTTTGGGCAGAACGTGCTCGCCGACGAGAAGTCCTACGCGATGATCCTGGAGGAGGATGACCTCGCCGGCCTACCGGACTTCGCCCGCACCGCGGCGCGCGCCGCGGCCGAGGAGCGCGGCCACCGCGGTAAATACGCCATCACGCTGTCGCGCTCGTCCGTGGAGCCGTTCCTGCAATTCTCCGCGCGGCGCGATCTGCGCGAGAAGCTGTTCCAGGCCTGGACCAAGCGCGGCGAGAACGGCGGCGCAACCGACAACCGCGCGCTCATCGCCGAGATGGTGCGCCTGCGTGGCGAGCGCGCGACGCTCATGGGCTTTGCGAGCTTCGCCGACTACCGCCTCGACGACAACATGGCCAAGACGCCGGCCGCCGCGCGCGAGCTGCTCGACGAGGTCTGGGGCCGCGCCCGCGCCAAGGCTGCGGCCGAGCGCGACGCCCTGCAGGAGATGGTCACGGAGGAGGGCGGCAACTTCGCGCTCGCGCCGCACGACTGGCGTTACTACGCCGAGAAGCTGCGCAAGGCGAAGTACGATCTCGACGAGGCCGAGATCAAGCCGTACTTCCAGCTCGACAAGATGATCGACGCCGCCTTCGAGACGGCGAACCGTCTCTTCGGCCTCTCGTTCACACCCGCCAGCGTGCCGCTCTATCATGAAGACGCGCGCGCCTGGGAGGTAAAGGACAAAGCCGGCCGCCATGTCGGCCTGTTCGTCGGCGACTATTTCTCGCGCGGCTCCAAACACTCGGGCGCCTGGATGACCTCGCTGCGCGACCAGGAGAAGCTCTCCGGCGATACGCGTCCGATCATCCTGAACGTCTGTAACTTCGTGAAGCCGGCCGACGGCGAGCCGGCGCTTCTGTCGTTCGACGACGCGCGCACGCTGTTCCACGAATTTGGCCACGGCCTGCATGGCCTCTTGTCGAACGTGACCTATCCCTCGCTCGCCGGCACCGCGGTCGCCAGCGATTTCGTAGAACTCCCGTCGCAGCTCTACGAACACTGGCTCGAAGTGCCGGAGATCCTGCAAAAGTACGCGCGCCACGCCGCGACCGGCGAGCCGATGCCCAAGGCGCTGCTTGACCGGCTGCTCGCGACGCGCACCTTCAACCAGGGCTTCGCAACGGTCGAATTCACCGCCTGCGCGCTGCTCGATCTCGACCTGCATGCACACAAGGACGAGACGCCGCTCGACGTCGACGCCTTTGAGAAGCAGCGCCTCGACGCGATCCACATGCCGGCAGAGATCGTGATGCGGCATCGCCTGCCGCACTTTCAGCATCTGTTCTCGGGCGGCGGCTATGCCGCGGGCTATTACTCTTACATGTGGTCGGAGGTGCTCGACGCCGACGCCTTCGAAGCCTTCAAAGAGACCGGCGACGCCTTTGATCCCGCCACCGCCCAGCGCCTGCGCGACTTCATCTACAGCGCCGGCAACCTGCGCGACCCGGCCGAGGCCTATAAGGCGTTCCGCGGACGCTTGCCGTCGGTCGACGCGCTTCTGAAGAAGCGCGGGCTCGATAGCGAAGCTGCTTAGCCATCGCTGTCGTCCCCGCGAAGGCGGGGACCCATACGCTGTGCACTATCGATAGACTGCGGAGTATGGGTCCCGGCCCTCGCTTCGCTCGGCCGGGACGACAGGAAAGAAACAACGTGGAATTTCACACCGCCGGCCATCGTCGCGGCGTCGTCTGCGCGCCGCATGCGGCTGCCGTTGAAGACGGCCGCGCCATCCTCGCCGAAGGCGGCAATGCCATCGAGGCGATGATCGCCATGGCGGCGTCGATCGCTGCCGTCTATCCGCACATGAACCACATCGGCGGAGACGGCTTCTGGCTGATCCGCGAGCCGTCCGGCCGCGTGCGCGCCATCATGGGCGCCGGCCGCGCCGGCGCGAAAGCCACGCGGCAGTTCTATCGCGATGCCGGTCATCACGAAATTCCGACGCGCGGGCCGCTGGCCGCGCTCACCGTGCCCGGCGCCATCGCGGGCTGGATGCTCGCGGTCGAAGCCGCCAAGGCGCAGACCGGCAAGGGGGCCGGCGCCAAGCTGCCGCTGCACGTGCTGTTCGAAGCGGCCATCAAGCACGCGCGCGAGGGCTACACCGTCACGCGCAGCCAGGCGGCGCTGACGAAAGAGAAATATGCCGAGCTGGAAACCGCGCCCGGTTTCCTCAAGGCCTTCCTCGTCGACGGAAAGGCGCCGGACGCCGGCGCCAAGCTCACGCAATCGGCCTTCGCCAACACGCTCGATCAGCTCGCCAATGCCGGGCTCCAGGATTTCTATCGCGGCGATGTCGGCCGCGAGATCGCCGCCGATCTCGAACGCATCGGCAGCCCGGTCACGCGCGCCGACTTGGAGAAGTTCGAAGCGAGGATCGCCGAGCCGCTCAGCGTTCAGACAGAAACCGGTACGCTCTACAACACGCCGCCGCCCACGCAGGGCCTCGCCTCGCTCATCATCCTCGCTTTGTTCGACCGCCTGCGCGTGACGGATGGCGAGAGCTTCGATCACATCCACGGCCTCGTGGAAGCGACCAAGCGCGCTTTTCGTGTGCGCGACCGCGTCGTCACCGACCCGGACCGCATCGAGGGCGACCTCAAGCGCTTTCTCGCGCCGGGCTTTCTCGACGACGAAGCCGGCAAGATCGATCGGCGTAAGGCCGCGCGCTGGCCGCAGCCTTACTTCGAAGGCGACACCGTCTGGATGGGCGCGGCGGATGCCTCCGGTCTCGTCGTCTCTTATATCCAGTCGATCTATTGGGAGTTCGGCTCCGGCTGCGTGCTGCCGGCAACCGGCATCCTGATGCAGAACCGCGGCGCCAGCTTCTCGCTCGATCCGAAGGCGCTCAAAGCGCTGGAGCCGGGACGGCGTCCCTTCCACACGCTCAATCCGGCGCTTGCCGCGCTGAAGGACGGCCGCGTCGTGGCTTATGGCACCATGGGCGGCGACGGCCAGCCGCAGAGCCCGGCGGCGGTGTTCACCCGCCATGTGCTGTTCCGCCGGCCGCTCGATGAGGCGCTCGACGCGCCGCGCTGGCTGCTCGGCCGCACCTGGGGCTCAAGCCACACCAACCTGCGCATGGAATCGCGCTTCGACGGCAATCTCGTCGACCGGCTGATGGCGGCGGGCCACGACGTGTCGGTGCTGGACGAGGCCTATTCCGACACCATGGGCCACGCCGGCGCGGTGGTGCTCCATACCGACGGCACGCTCGAAGGCGGCCACGACCCGCGCGCGGACGGCGGCGCGGCGGGGGTTTAGTTCTCCCTCTCCCCGTGAAGAATGGGGAGGGGGAGCGCTCCTTACTTGCGGCGTGCTGCGCTATCTCACCACGCCACCTTTAAGCCGCACTCCGTGATATTGTCCTCGCGCATGAGCGCTTCGATCCGCATCATCCTGATTGCGCTGCTGGGCTTCGCCTTTTCGGGCGTGGCGCTGGCGCATCCGCACGTCTGGGTGACCATGCACACCGACCTCGTCTATGCGCCGGACGGCAGCATCACCGGCGTGCGCCACAAATGGGCCTTCGACGACATGTTCTCGGCCTTTGCCACGCAGGGCCTGGAGAGCAAGGAAAAGGGCAAGTTCACGCGCGAGGAGCTGGCGCCGCTCGCCAAGGTGAACATCGATTCGCTCAAGGAATACGATTACTTCACTTACGCGACGGTCGACGGCAAGAAGACGCCGCTGGGCGAGCCGCTGCCGGGCTATTGGCTCGAATATAAAGACTCGATCCTGACGCTGAATTTCACGCTGCCGTTCAAGACGCCGGTCAAGTCCAAGCTGCTCAAGATCGAGATCTACGACCCGACCATTTTCGTCGATTTCGAGTTTGCCAAGGACAACCCTGTGGAGACCGTCGGCGCGCCTTCGGGCTGCAAGATGGACGTGGTGCTGCCGAAGGACATCACGCCGGCGCAATCGCAGTCGCTCGGCGAGGACTTCTTCAATCAGCTCAGCGC
>DATDMA010000485.1:0-4692 GCA_036519015.1 Pseudolabrys sp.
GATCAGCGGCAACTCATCCGCGAGTGCGCGGCCGAGTTCGGCGGCGAGCGCGGCATCGGGCCGGCGGCAAGATGTCATCGCCTGGGCGATTTCGGCCGGCACGTCTTTCAGCGCGCCGAGCGCGTCGCTGAGATCGGCGGCCGCCTGCACGCCGTCGCGGATGGCGGCGAGATCGCGCGGGCCGCCGCGGCCGACGGCCAGCCGCGCCAGCGCACGGGCGAGATCGGGCGCTGCTTGCAGGCGCGAGCGCGTGTCGGCGCGCGCCGCGACGTCGTCGACGAAGCTCGCCACGGCATCGAGCCTGCGCGCGATTTGCGTCGCGTCAGTGAGCGGTGCCGACAGTCTCTGCGCCAGAAGCCGCGAGCCGGCCGAGGTGACAGTTCGGTCGATGGCGTCGAGCAGCGAGCCGCGCCTTTCGCCGCCGAGCGTGCGCGTGAGCTCGAGATTGCCACGCGTCGCCTGGTCGATAGCCATGGTCGCGCCGGCGCTCTCGCGCAAAGGCGGCGACAGCGGCGGCCGCTGCCCGAGCTGCGTGCGTTCCACATACGTAACGCAGGCCGCAGCAGCGGTCAGCTCCAGCCGCGTCAGCGTGCCGAAGGCTTCGCTGGTCGCGACGGCAAAGAAAGAGGTCAGCCTCCGCTCCGCGGTGGCTGAATCGAACACGTCGCGGGTAAGCGGTGTCACTGCCGGCAGCGAACGCCAGTAGGACGCGAGGTCGGCATCGCTGAACAGCGCGTCGGAGACCACGATCTCGCCCGGCTCCAGCCGCGCGATTTCGGCGGCCAGCGACAGCCGCTCGCATTCGGTGATGCGGAATTCGCCGGTCGAGATGTCGATCCAGCCCAGCGCAAAACGCGCCTCGGTGTCGACCGACGACAGCCGCGCGCGCGCGACCGCAAGCAGATAGTTGTTGCGCCGCGCATCGAGCAGCGTGTCTTCGGTGAGCGTACCGGGGGTGACCAGGCGCACCACGTCGCGCCGGACGACGCTTTTGGAGCCGCGCTTGCGCGCCTCGGCCGGGTCTTCGAGCTGCTCGCACACGGCGACGCGATGGCCGAGCGCGATCAGACGGTGCAGATACTCGTCCGAGCGCACGATCGGTACGCCGCACATCGGAATGTCTTGGCCGTGGTGCTTGCCGCGCTTGGTGAGCACGCTGCCGAGCGCGCGCGAGGCGACTTCGGCGTCCTCGAAGAACAACTCGTAGAAATCGCCCATCCGATAGAACAGCAGGCAGTCCGGATTGGCCGCCTTGATCTCGATGTACTGTTCCATGACCGGCGTGACGCGGCCGTTCGGCTCGCCGGAGGGCGCGGCGGTGGTTGGTTCGTCAGGTTCGGACAGGCCGATGGGGTGGGTCAGCGCCATGGGGCGACGCTAGCAGATGACGAGACCACTTTCACCGCGCAAAAAACTGCGCTGTGGACTCTCGCGGCCTCATCCTGAGGAGCCGCCGTAGGCGGCGTCTCGAAGGATGGGGCCGCCCCCGTCCTTCGAGACGCGCCCTCCGGGCGCTCCTCAGGACGAGGGCGGATCAAGATTACTTCTTAAACGTCACGCCGCACATGGCCTCGAGATTGCCGTGCCAGATCTTCTCTTTGTCGGCCTTCGGCATGTCGATGCTTTCGAGGATGCGGATGGTCTCGCGCGTGTACATCGTGCCCTTCTCCGGGTCGAACGGGCAGTCGGAGGCGAACACGATCTTGTCGAGGTCGAAGAAGGCGAGGCCTGCATGCATCGCCGGCTCGCCGGTGAAGGTGGCGGTGTCGGCGTAGAACACGTGCTTGAAGTAATCGAGCGGGCGTTTCTTCAGGCTCTTGAGCAGGACCGTCAAATCCTCGTCCGAGGTGCGCGAGCCGAGCTGGTCCCAGCCCGGGCCGATGCGGCCTTCCAGCATCGGCACGATGCCGCCGAAGTGGTGGGTGATGATCTTCAGCTTCGGATACTTGTCCATGATCTTGGAGAACACCAGCCGCGACATGGCCGCCGCCGTCTCGTAGGACCAGCCAAGGGTCCACCAGATCTCGTATTTCGACTTCGTCTCGCTGGCATAATCGGGAACGCTGGCATTGCGCGCCGGATGCAGCCAGATCGGCTTGTTCAGCTTTTCCATCGCCGCGAAGAACGGCTCGAACTCCGGCTCGTCGAGCGGCTTGCCGGCGACATTGGTGTAGATCTGCACGCCGAGCGCGCCATTCTTGATCGCACGCTCCGCCTCGCGCACACCGGCGTCGGGCGAACCGATGGCACCTTGCGCCACCCAGCCCGGAAAGCGGTCGCCTTCCTTGGCGCAGAGCTTGGCGAAGCCGTCATTGATGACCTTGGCGTATTCCTCCACCAGGGCGCCGTCGCCCTTGGCCAGAACTTCCAGGGGCGGCATCGCATAAGAGAGGATCTGCCCGTAGTCGTCGAACTGGTCGACGACTTTCTTGCGCACGTCGAGGTCGTGGATACACGGCACTTCGCGCATACGCTTGCCGATGTCGGGGAAGCCGCTGATCTTGGCGAAAAATTCTTCCGGGATGAAATGGGTATAGGCATCGATGCGCATGCACTTCTCCGTGAGTGACTGTCGTCGTGATGGGGTCTTCTATCAGTAAGCGGCGATGATGTTGAGTAGGGTCTGGCGCTTTTCGTTGACGACGGCATCGCGGGGCGCGGGCCAGCCGCGTCGGCGATGGGCGGGAAGTTGGTACCAAGGTTAGCGAAAAGATAATCGGCGCAGGTTCTTACGCGACGAGGCAAAGGCTGACAACGGACGCTCGCGCGGGCCATCTATGCTGTCATTCCGAGGCGCCCGCCGGACCCCAAAAGGGCGAAGGCGGGCCAACCCGGAATGACACGGGGCCTATTCTGCCGCGATGCGAAAATTCGCCTGCGCTTCGATCTCGCGCAGCGTCTTGGCCAGGCTCTCGCCTTCCGGATCGACGAGTGCGGCGGTGCGCGCGCTCGCGACCGCATCGGCCGCGTGCGCCAGTGGGAGTTGGCCGGCCAAGGCCGGGCGGATGAGCCGCGCCTCGATGGCGCGGTAGTTCAACAGCCCGCGCGCGTGGGTGTCGCCATAGCCCTTGATCAGCCGCGCGCATTCGGCGATCGCGATGGCGAGATCTCCCGATTGCGGCGCCGCCGCGACGATGAGCGCGAGCCAGGCTTCGATCTGCTCCTGTTCCTGCGCATAGCGTTGGCCGAAAGGCCGGATGCGGCGCAACTTGGCCAGGAACAAGAAACGAAGATAGCCGCTGATCGAGGTGGAGTTGATCTCCATGCCGAAATAGACGCGGCCGAGCCAGCCCTTGCGTTCGGAATAACGCAGGATCGGCTGCGCCAGGAACGGCGGCAGCAATTGCGTGAGTTCCTCGATGCCCGGCTTAAGGAAATCGTGCACCGAATAAGGCTCGTCTTTGGTACGCAGTTCGTCGCGGGCGATGCGCTGCATGCGCGCCGGCGAAATCTTCGCCTGCGCTACGCGCACGACATCTTCGTAGGACATACGCACGGCGAGATGGCGCGCGACTTCTTTCAGAAGTCGGCATTGCAGGCCGGCAACTTCGTCGGCTTCGACGGCCGCGGCCAGACGATCGAGATAGAGCTGCGCATAGGCGACGCTCTGATAAGGCACCAGCCGGCGCACGCCTTCGAGCACCATGGGCTGCGCGGCGGCAGGGATCGTGCGTGCGACGTCCTGCTCCAGCGATTCGAGCGTGGCGGCGGCATTCTTCTTGATCTCTGCGCCTTTTGCCGGCGCCACCTTGGCGCACGCGGCATCGTAGCCGGCGCGGAAGCCGCGCAAGTTGGTCTCGACCGACTTGCCGTCCTCGCGGATCGCGGCTTCGCATTGCTCCGCCGTCAGCGGCAGGCGGCCGCAGCCGGCGATAGCGCCCAGCATCACTGCGCTGATGATCGAGCCGCTCTGCCGCGCCAGCCGCTCCATGTCGATGAGCAGCGCGTCCTTGGCATGCGCGTTGATGGTCTTCGTCAGTTTGTCCTGGTCGAAGCGGCCATCGCCCATGGCGATTTTCTCGTCCATGGCATAGAAGCGGCTCACCGAGGCGATGACATGCGTGCGGTCGGGCGTGACGAAGCCGGAGGCCACCGTGCGCCCAGCTTCCAAGAGCTCGCTCGCCACCGCGATGTCGATGTCGCCGACGCCGGGCGTCAACGCCATGATCGGCCGCTTGCCGCCGAGGTCGCGCGTGTGAACCGGCAGAATCTCGATGTAATAGGTGGTGGCGCCGGTGCGCTGCGCCACGCCGGGAACCGACGTGCTCTGCACCGGAAAGCCGGCATTCGCTGCCGCCGACACGATCCAGTTGGTCAGCACGCCGCCGCCTTCGCCGCCCAGCGCGGCGATGAGCAATGTGATGGGACGCGTCGCGTTCATGCTGCGCCCTTTGCGGCGACCTTGCCGTTATAACCGCCGAACCAGCCGATCACGGTCTGGCGGACGCGATGCAAGGCGCGATCCCACCAGGTCGCATTACGCACGATCTCCGCGCGATAGAATGACGGGCACAGCACGGCGGCGTGCGCGACCTCGCCACACAGACCGCAGCCGACGCAGGATTCGACCACGGTCGCCACGGGATCGGTGCGCAGCGGATCGGTCGAGGGCTTCACCGTCAGTGACGGACAGCCGGACAGGCGGATGCAGGAATGGTCGCCGGTGCAGATCTCGTCATCGACGCCGTAGCG
>DATDMA010000486.1:0-2580 GCA_036519015.1 Pseudolabrys sp.
GCAGCGTCCGAATCGAGATGCCAAGGATGTTGGCGGCGTGGGTGCGGTTGCCCAGGCAGTGCTTGAGCGTTTCCAGGATCAGGTCGCGCTCGACGTCGGCGACGGTGCGGCCCACGAGCGAGCTTCGCTCGTCTCGGACCCCTCCAGGGGAGGGTGAAGAGCGGACGCCTTTCGCTACAAAGCCGGGACGACGAAAGCTGCTCGCTTACCTTACCCCGCCGCGACGAAACGCTGATGCTCGCCGGCGCCGGCGGGGGTGATCGGCAGGCCGCCGTCGGCGTATTCGTTGAGCTTGTTGCGCAAGGTGCGGATCGAGATGCCGAGGATGTTGGCGGCGTGGGTGCGATTGCCGAGGCAATGCTTCAGGGTTTCCAGGATCAGGTCGCGCTCGACGTCGGCGACGGTGCGTCCGACCAGGGCGCGGGTGACTTGTTCGGCGGCGAAGGTGGCGTGCGCCACCGCCGGCGCGGTCCTGGTGAGGTCGAGGCGATCGCCGTCCGGGCTCAGGATGGCGTCGGCGCCGATCTCGTCGCCTTGCGCCATCAGCACCGAGCGATGGATGGTGTTTTCCAGTTCGCGGACATTGCCGCGCCAGCGGTTGGTGGTCAGCACCCGCTTGGCCTCAGCGGAAATCGGCCGCGCCGGCACGCCGTTGGCGTCGGCGTATTTCTTCACAAAATGCTGCGCCAGTTCGAGAATGTCGGCCGGGCGATCGCGCAAGGGCGGGATCTTCAGGTTGACGACGTTGAGGCGGAACAAGAGATCCTCGCGGAAGGAGCCTTCGCGCACCGCGTCGGCGAGGTTGCGGTTCGAAGTCGCGATGATGCGGATGTCGACCGGCACCGGGCGGACGCCGCCGACGCGATCGATCACGCGCTCCTGGATCGCGCGCAGCAATTTGGATTGCAGCCGCACGTCCATCTCGGAGATTTCGTCGAGCAGCAGCGTGCCGCCGGTGGCTTCCTCGAACTTGCCGATCCGCCGTGCCACCGCGCCGGTGAAGGCGCCCTTCTCATGGCCGAACAATTCGGATTCCAGGAGATGCTCGGGAATCGCGGCGCAATTGATGCTGATGAACGGCTTCTTGGCGCGGTTGGAGCGGGTGTGGACATAGCGCGCCAGCACTTCCTTGCCGGTGCCGGATTCGCCGGTGACCATCACGGAAGCATCGGAGCCCGCGATCTGCTGCGCCAGTTTGATCACTTTCGCCATCGCTTCGTCGCGGTAGACCAGCTCGCGGGAATCGTTGGCGACGGCAGCGAGCACCGCTGCGATCAGTTCCGGATCCGGCGGCAGCGGGATGTATTCCTTGGCGCCGGCGTGGATCGCGGCCACCGCGGCGCGGGCGTCGCTGGAGATGCCGCAGGCGACGATCGGCACATGAATGTGTTCGACCTCCAGACGCATCACCAGGTCGCGGATGTCGAGCCCGACATCGACCAGCAGCAGGTCGGCGCCCTTGCCGCCGCGCAGCACCCGCATCGCCTGTTCGGCATCCTCCGCGTGGGTGACCGACGCGCCATTGTCCATCGCGATCTTGGTGGCTGTCGTAAGCTGGCCCTTCAATGTGCCAACGATGAGAAGCCGCATAATAGTCTCCTGTTCGTCTGTCTGCGCCGGTCGGGCGCCGTGTCGTTGAAAGCGTTAGGTACGTTCCTGCTTGATGATTTCCGTCATGGTCACGCCGAGCTTGTCTTCGACCAGCACCACTTCGCCGCGCGCCACCAGGCGGTTGTTGACGTAGATGTCGATGGATTCGCCGACCCGGCGGTCGAGTTCGAGCACCGTGCCGGGTCCGAGCTTGAGCAACTCGCCGACATCCATCTTGGAGCGGCCGAGCACGGCCGAGACCTGTACCGGCACGTCGAACACCGCCTCCAGATCGGCGGCGATACGCGAGGCGTGTTCGTCGTCGTGATAGGCCACGTCGTCGATCCCCGGCGCGTCGGCGGCATTGAGATCGGGTAGCGGGACCTGTGCGTCGGTGTCACTCATGGTTGCATCCTCATGGCCGTGCCTCCGGCCTGACCGCGGGACGCCATATAGCGTCCGACGAGCTCGTTGATCTTGGTTTCGATCGCTGCGCGTTCCAGCACGACGCCGCCGTCGGCCCATTCGATCCGGCAATCGCCGGTCGCGATCTCCGGCTCGGCCAGGATCACGAGGCGGCCCTCGAAGCCGCTGCGTTTCGCCAGTTGCTCGATCCGGGCGCGCGCGGCCTCCTAAAGCCCTTCGTTGATCCGCACCACCAGATGTGGCGTCGAGACCAGATGCGAGAAACATTCGCGAACCAGACCGGTGATCTCGCCGAGCGGCTCGGCGGCGATCAGGTCGCTGCACAGTTTTCGCGCGACCGAGACCGCGACGTCGACCGCTTCGGTCTCCATCCGGGTCTCGATGCCGGAAAAGCGCGACGCGATCCCCTTGATGGCGATCCCGATCTCCTCGAGCGCCAGCGCGGCGCGGCGGTCGCTTTCGGCCTTGGCTTCGCGCTGGGCGGCGTCGTAGCCGTCGCGATAGGCGCGGGCCTCGGCGGCGGCGATCTTCTGCGCGATCTCAGCCGTGGTGGCCGCCCGCTCG
>DATDMA010000487.1:0-3215 GCA_036519015.1 Pseudolabrys sp.
CGGGAGTGCGAAGGAGACGCCGGTGACGAGGATTGCCGGCCACACATCCTTCATGCCTTTCCAGCCGGCGAAAGCCCACACCACCCAGAACGGCACGATCAGCGAAAAGAACGGAAGCTGCCGCCCGACCATTGCGCCGAGCAGGAACGGATCAAGGCCGGTGACGCTTGCCAAACCGGCGATCGGCGTACCGAGCGCGCCGTAGGCGACCGGTGCGGTGTTGGCGATCAGCGAGAGGCCGGAGGCGGCGAGCGGCGAGAAGCCTAAGCCGATGAGGATCGCGCCGGTCACCGCCACCGGCGTGCCGAAGCCGGACGCGCCTTCGAAGAAGGCGCCGAAGGAGAACGCGATCAGCAGAAGCTGCAGGCGGCGATCGCGGGTGACGCCGCCGATCGTGTTCTGCAGCGTCTCGAACGCGCCTGTCGCAACCGTAAGCCGGTAGAGGAAGATGACGTTGAGAACGATCCAACCGATCGGGAAAAATCCCGTGACGGCGCCGAGCACGGTGGCGCGCAGCGACATGTCGGCCGGCATCGTGAACAGAACGATCGCCACGAAATTGGCGACGATCAGCGCGATCACCGCGGCGATATGCGCCTTTACTTTATTCGACGCGATCAGCACCAGCAGCGTGACCACCGGCAAGGCGGCGGCCAGCGTCGACAGCACCGCGTTGTTGAACGGATTGTAGACTTGGTTCCACATCGCTTCCCCCAATCATCCGCTTGATGCGGATTTCTTCCGTTATCGACCGATGAGCGGCCGGACTTTGGGACAAGCCAATAACTTATGAACCTGATTTCGTACAGGTCTAGTGTAGGTTATGACATCGTATGAAACTTTAGTCGTAGCCTCCTGCGGAGGCCGGACCCGGGGGAACCGCGCGCGCGTTATGAGTGGTCCCCGCCGCTCAAATCGTCGTAGCCGTGGCGGTTGCTGTAGAAGACCAGCGCCATCAGCCCGCCGCCGACCAGCAGCGAGAACAGAACGCCGCCGGCGATGGCAAACCAGCCATAGAGCGGAATGGGATCGCCGCCGCCACCGAGATGCACCCACGCGGTACCGGCAAACCAGAACGTGGCGACCAGCAGCGCGAACAGCGGCACGATGATGTACAGGGTGCGCATGTGCTGAACATAGGCGCCTTCGTCGCGACTGCCAACGCGGCCGAGAAAAAAGAATGCCCGGCCTCTTGGGCCGGGCACGAAGTTAGTGCAGCAAGGCTGACGTTTTTTGTCGGCTCTTTTATCGGTTCATGCCGCCTGTCGCGCCGGTGCCTGTGCCGCCCGCGCCGGTCGTCGCACCGGCGGCCGGCTCGTAGTAAGCGAATTGCGGCGCGCTCTTGAGCTGATCCTTCGTATAGCTCACGGTGATCTTGTTGATCGTGCTTGAGCTCGGTGTGCGCGTCACATTGAGCGCGTTGAAAGGCACGGCGACGTCCTTCTGGGCGACGCCGAGGAATCCGCCCACGCCGATCACGACAGCCTTGATCGAGCCGTCGCTGCCGATGATCACGTCGCTGATCTCGCCGATCGAGCTGTTATCCGGACCATAGACGCTGGCGCCGATGAGCTTCGTTCCGCGCCACTGCGTCGGATCCTGGTTCTGCGTGAAGCCGGGATTTTGTGAACTGCTTTGCTGCGTGGAACTCTGTGCGGCCGTGGCGGGATTGGCCGGCGGCTGCTGCGCCAAAGCCGGGACCGCGAGCAGCGTTGCGAGTGCGGTGGCGGTAATCGTTCCTTTGACCATGAGGCCTCCGTCGTATTGTGGGGAAAATGCGGCTGGGCGCGAAGCACACGCCCCTAAAAAAGAAAACGCGGGGCAGGGGCCCCGCGTTCCGAGATTTGAAGAATGTTTCGCTGCGGCTGCGTGCCGCGCGGCTTTAGCGCATCAGGCTTTTGCGCTCGCCCCGGCTTCGATGACGGGCTCCGCGTCGGCGCCCGCTGCCTTGTTCTTGAGCGCAGCCTCGTCATTGGCAGGTTCGGCCGGCGCGATTGCGTCCTCGATCGCAACACCACGCCGCAGCGCCGAGCGCAAGGCCGCGACTTCGCTTTGCAGACGCGAATTGTCCTTGCGCGCCGCTTCCAGCGCGCCTTCGACCACCGCGCGCTCCATACGCTCGCGCTGAAGCGCCGAACCGAGATCGTCGACGCGCTTTTCGATGGTGGTGCGGCTGACCTGGATGTCGGCTTCGAGATGACCGTTGCGCTCGGTGAGCGAAGCGATCTTTTCCTCGGCGCGCGCCAGCGCGGTCTCGCGCGTCTTCAGCGTCTTGGCGATGGCGCCGCTGCGTTCGGTGAGCGCGGTGCGGGTCTGCTCGAGATCGCGGATCTGGCGCTCGCGCGCCTCGTGCGAGGCCTCGATCTGCGCCAGCCGCTTTTCGGAATTGTTACGGGCGATGGTCGCCTCGACCGACTTGCGATCGAAGGCGCGCACTTCCTCGGTGCGGGCGATGAGATTCTGCCGCGTCTCGGCCAGCAGGCGCTCGGCGGTGGCCGTGCGCGATTGCAGCGCGTCGAGCCGCATGTTGAGCGTGTTGCGCTCCGACTGATGCTGCTCCTTGGCTTCGTCCAGCGCGGAGGAGAGGCGGCCGCGTTCGGAATAGGCTTCTGCGAAGCTCGCTTCGACCTTGCCGAGCTGCGCGCGCGTCGCGGTGAGGGTGTTTTCGCTTTCGGTGAGGCGGCGGCTCAGGCGCGCGATTTCGTTGAGGCCCTGGTCGACGGCAAGCTGCAGCGAACGCTTCTCGTCCTCGATCAGCGCGAGCTTCTCGCGCACGGCGGCGAGCTCGCCTTCCAGTTCGACGATCTGCTTCTCGGTGCTGTCGATCTGATCCTGCATGCCGCGCCGGCCTTCGGCCAGCGTCCGCCGTTGCGATGTCTCCTGCGCGAGCTGGCGCTCGAGCTCGGCGATCTGTGCCTGGCGCGCGTGAATCTCGTCGGTGAGTTCGAGGCGGACGCTTTCCAGTCCGCGGTTGGACTCGCGCGCGAGCTCGAGGTCGTCGCGCAGCTTCTCGCTCTCGCCTTCCAGCGCAGTCGCCTTGCGCTCCATTTGATAGAATTGTCCGCGCAGCGTCTCGTATGCCGCGCGTGCTTCGTCGCGCCGGCCGGTGAGGTTGACGGTCTGCGACTTCTCCTGCTCGAGCGCGCGCAGCGTTGAGTTGAACGGCTGCACCAGTTTGTCGAAGGCCTGCTTGAGCTCGTCGAGTTCGCCGATCT
>DATDMA010000488.1:0-22963 GCA_036519015.1 Pseudolabrys sp.
CTAGAGCATCGGACCGTCATTAGGAATCGCAAAGGGGATTCCCTTTGGGTGGCAAATGCAGTGATTCGGACGATTCGAGCGCTACGCAATGTCCGCGGTCGTATGGGCTACGTTGGTCTCAGAATGGCACCGGACGCGACAATGCCAGCACCACAATCGCGAGGATCAGGCCCATCGCATCGGGAGCTGTTTGCGAATCACCCCGGCTGTGCGGTCATCAAATAGACGAGCGCGATGAACGATACGGCGCTCAGGGCCGAGGCGATGGGATGCACCGGCGAACGTAGCAGACGATCAAGTTCGGGCGTGACGATGCCGTCCGTCGAACCTGCGGAGGCCGCGGTCACTTTCGCTTGCCAGGGCGCGTGCATGCCGAGGCCCGCCACAACCAGAACCGCGAATGCCAAGTAGGACCACAACAGCCAGGGCTGGTCGAGCGGCAGCCCGGCCTCGACCGCAATCCAGGCGCCCAGCGCGCCCGCGACGAACCAACCGATGCCGCCGGCCCATTGAAGCGGACGTGCGGCAACGAAGACGCCGTGAATGACGCGCGCATCGCCTGAGTGTGCCACGCGTGCCGAGAGTATGCCGACGCCCGCCGTGAAGGCGAAGGCGATGACGAAAACCAGAATGTGCAGTGTGAGCAGAATGCCAGGCATTATCGGCCCTCCCCAGTTGCCCCAGAATCATCTGGAACCCTAGAGCATCGGACCGTTATTAGGAATCGCAAAGGGGATTCCCTTTGGGTGGCAAATCATGATTCACCGTGTTCGGAGGTGGATCATGGGCAACCCGTACTCGTTGGATTTGCGTGGACGGATCATCGGATACATTGAGGGTGGCGGATCGCGGCGCGGGGCGGCTGAGCACTTCAGTGTAAGCCCGAGCTGTACGGTCAAGCTGATGGAGCGCTGGGATCGCACCGGCTCGGCCGCTCCCGGCAAGCGTGGCGGCAGCGTCGGCAAGCTCGCGCCTCATAAGGACTTTCTGCTGCATCGGATAAAGGAGAAGCCGGATATCACGATGCCGGAGTTGGCCGTGGCTCTGAAGGCCGAGACCGGCGCCGAGGCAGCCTCTGCCAGCCTGTCGCGCTTTCTGATCCGGCACGGACAACGGTTCAAAAAAAACATTGCTGGCCAGCGAGCAAAATCGTCCCGACGTCACTCAACAGCGTGACGAATGGATCAGGCTGCGCCAGCCGCGCATGAGCATTGAACCCCATCGTCTGGTCTTTATCGACGAGACCGGTACGACGACGAAGATGACGCGGCTGCGGGGACGGGCACCCATCGGCGAGCGCCTGAGAATGCATGTGCCGTTCGGCCATTGGCACACCCAGACCTTCGTTGCCGGCCTTAGGTGTCACGGCCTGACGGCGCCCTGGGTGCTCGACGGTCCGATGAACCGCTGCGCTTTTGAAACCTATATCGAGACGCAGCTCGCTCCCACTCTTTCGAAGGGCGACGTCGTTATCATGGACAATCTGTCCTCGCACAAAGGACCGCGTGTGACAGAGCTCATTCAGGATTGCGGTGCCTGGCCGCTCTTCCTGCCGCCCTATTCTCCAGACCTCAATCCGATCGAACTGGCCTTCGCCAAACTCAAGGAGCTGTTACGCAAACAAGGAGCCAGGACGATCGAGGCCCTTTGGCAGGCTATCGGCGACATCTGCGATCTCTTCACCGCAAAGGAGTGCTGGAACTTCTTTCGCCACGACGGCTACATAACCGATTTCATATGAAAGTCCGATGATCTAGTTAGCGGTTGCTTTGATGCCCTTCGATAACCGGTGGATGAACGAAGTCAGCTGCGATGGAGCGCGACCGGTGGAAGCGCACACTTGGAGCGCCGGAAGCGGCGGCAACGAATAGATTCTGTCGGTGTTTTGGTTTGTCATGCGAGACTCCGTTAGCGCCGCGCCAATGACAAGGCGACTTAATGAGTCAGGATCGCTCTTCTCAAGCTCTTTTTTGAAGCTCATTAGAATTCTAGCCAAGTGGTAGAATAAGACGGCTACTACTAGATTTCCGCGCTCAGGACCGCGAACGTTAGCGATTGATACGGCGATTGATGACAGTGCTGCTTGCTCTACTGGTGCACGGCGTCGTCCTCCCACACATCTTGGTCACACGCTGCATTATCGGCTGATCTGGTGTTGGCGCGTTTTCGAAAAATCATATTTGCAACTTAGACCAAGGATCGTTTCCTCCGCCGGAAATGAATCAGTCACGCGCTCGGCCGTTAACGACTTGGACATGCGCGGCAATGACGTTCTTGGCAAGAGCGCGCGTGAGATAGTAACGCCGCAAACTCGGATAAGGTCTTCGGTACACACAGACACGGCCGGTGACATATTCTGTGGTTTGGCGTCACAGTGCATCCAACGTTGGAATGCAACAACGGGGCCTATGGCCCCCAGCGTAAAGACGACCGCTCGCTCATATTTGCGTAGAGCCCTCACGCTTGCCCCACGCAAGATGAAGGCGGCGAACAGCACGACCGGAGTGAGATACAAGATAGGAATCCGAGAACAACATGACACTGAGCCTCTTCAGAGCGGCGAAACAAAAATGACGCCGAAGCATTTGCTTCAACGAGTCTTTAGATCACGTCGGCGATACGTGTATTGGGCTGCAAACGGCCGACGCCGGACGAGGGCCGTTCACAAGCCGACCGAGCTATTTTAGTAGCGGCCGAGGCCATTCAAGGCACCGCCGATCAAGCCGCCGACAACGGCAGCCCCAGGGTTGTAGCCGCCGCATGCATCGTACCCGTTAAAATATCCATAGTTTCCATAATATCCGTCACATCCGTAACCACCGCCGTAGCCGGGTCCAAAGCGGTGTCCGCCGGCAAACCGACGTCCAGAATAACCACCGCGGGCGTGACCGGCCATTGCATGTCCACCCATCGCGTGTCCGCCCATGGCGTGCGCTCCTGCTGCTCGTCCTCCGCCGCCGTGACCTCCTGGATGACCGGCTGCTAAAGCATTCGAAGTGACTGGCACGCAACCAAGAGCGACTGCGGCAATGAAAGCGATCAGATTTCGATGAAGCATTCAACTCTCCTGTTACAACTAGAATAACAAGCCCGGAGGGCAGGAAGAGTTGCGAGCTACGAAGACACGTTTGTGTGCGCGAAGGCCTCTTCGTTGCGAGCAGAGCTCACTCCACGCCGCGCTGGTCAATATTGCTCAGTCGCCATCACAGTAAAATCTACATACGACCGAGATCTAATGAACCCGAGCGAACGCCGGGGCTGATAGCCCGCGCGCTGCACTGCATCCCAACACCAATGAATGGCAGTCCTATCTTGAAGGGCAGGCACGCATGGGCGTGTTCGCGGCGTCAGGCCAAGCGCGCACCTTCGACTACCAGGCGGGCGATGTCGGCTACGTGCCTTTCGCGATGGGCCATTACATCGAAAACACCGGTACGACGCCGCTGCGCTTCCTCAACAAAAGCGGCTATTACGCCGATGTCTCGCTCAATCAGGGGCTGGCGTTGACGCCACCTGAACTGGTGAAGGCGCATCTGAAGCTGGATACGCAGGCCTTGGCCGCCTTGCACAAGGAGAAGTATCCAGTCGTGCCGGCACGATCGGCGAACATTGATGAAACCTCCGCGGGGATAGCGGTGCTACAGATGGCCTTCTTCGCCGAACCGATCTACGGCGGCAAGCGAGACATGGTCGGGTGCAGAATGATTGGCTACCCGGGCGCGCGCTACAATTATCTCGATTGGGTGATCCGTCACAACGAACTTTCCGCTTCCGCCCGTCAGCATGACGGGCCGTGCGGATGGGCTCCGCAGACACGTTGAGAACGATCATGGCACGCAGACTTCCCAAGAAAGACGTTGTCATCATCGGCCTTCGGCTGGACCGGCTCGATCATGGCGAACGAACTGACCGACGAGGGGGTTGACTTCATCGCTATCGAGCGTGGCCCGTGACGGCCGAGTGAACCGCTGCGATACGACCACATCGGTACTGCAACCTAATCATGTCCGACGCATTGTTTTGCAGGCAGTTGACATCGGCGGGCCCAAGCCGCGCGGTTACTTGAACTAGGTATGAAAAATCTCGAAAGTGTGAAATGGATCAAACATGACGGAAAGCGTGACGGCGGAGCAAGATGGTCTACCTGCTCCGCAGCGGTACGGGTCAGCCGCCACGATCTGGCTTGCGCTTACGATTTCTGTGCTCGATGGCTCGATAGCCAACGTCGCGCTCCCGACTATTGCGGGTGACCTTTCCGCACCTGCTGCGGAAGCTGTCTGGGTCGTCAACGCATACCAACTCGCCATTGTGGTCTCACTTCTGCCAATGGCGGCCATCGGAGAGATGGTCGGCTTTCGGCGAGTCTTTCAAGTCGGGATTGTTGTTTTCACTTTCGGTTCGCTCGGTTGTGCGTTTGCGCATTCGCTTCCCATGCTCGCATTCGCCCGAGCCATTCAGGGATTTGGCGCGGCGGGAATCATGAGCCAGAACGGAGCGCTGGTGCGCTTCACCTATCCATCGAGAATGCTGGGCAAAGGTTTGGGGCTCAATGCGCTTGTGGCGTCGGCCGGAGCGGCCCTGGGGCCTACCGTGGCATCGGGCATTTTAGCGGTCGGTACATGGCAGTGGCTTTTCGCGGTGAATATTCCAATTGGGATCCTGACGTTCCTACTGGGGCGAAGATTTCTCCCGGACAACCCAAAGTCTGGCTCCTTCGATCTGAACGGGACGGTTCTGAACGCATTTATGTTTGGCTTCGGGTTCATAGGCATCGATCTTCTCACCCGTGGCGGCAACGTGTGGGTCGGTCTTGCGGCGTTGTTCGTGGGCGCCGGATCCGGCCTATTACTCGTTCTTCATTCCCGCTCGCAATTGCAGCCAATCGTACCGTTCGATCTTTTGAGGAACCCGGTCTTCAGTCTTTCCGTTGCGACGTCGATCGCGTCGTTTGCCGCGCAGATGCTGGCGTTCGTCTCGTTGCCGTTCTTTTTCGAAGGCGTGCTCCATCGAACTCAGGTTGAAACAGGTTTGCTGATGACACCTTGGCCCTTGGCCGTCGGTATCGGTGCTCCTGTTGCTGGTCGTCTGGCTGACACGGCGTCGGCCGCGGTGCTGAGCGCATCCGGATTGATTGTCCTTTGCCTAGGCTTGGCGCTCCTTGCGGACCTGCCAGGAAGCCCGTCTTGGGCAGACATTGCCTGGAGAATGGCGCTTTGCGGCCTGGGCTTTGGATTTTTTCAAGCGCCAAACAACCGTTCGATGCTGTCGGCAGCGCCCCTTGACCGAAGCGGAGCGGCCGGAGGGATGCTCGCCACGGCGCGTCTCACAGGGCAGACCGTCGGTGCAATTCTCGCGGCGATCTCGTTCCGGATTGCCGAGCATTCCGAGACGGTCGCGCTCGCCACCGCCGCAGTGTTAGCAGGCGTGGCAGCGATAGCCAGTGCTGCGCGGCTCTACCATCCGGACGGCGCGAGACCACCGACGCCGGCCATAGTCTCTGACGCGCCGTAACATCCTGCGCGAGCGCCTAATGAAGGTCAGAGGCTTGTCGCGATCGACGCAAATGGCGGCGTTCATTAGTCGAATGTCGGCATTCGTAAAATTGCCGCGATTCTCGTCATGCATCGCGATGCCTACCGTGCAGCGGCTTTCGCGATTTCGACAGACCGGCGGCTGATGGCCGCTTTCATCGATAATTCTGGTTTGTGGCACGGACAGAAATCGAATCTCTGGTTTTTATAGAGACACGTCATATTAGGCAGGCGTCGATCGGAAGGTCATGCGGCTGCCCGCCTTTAGGCGCGCCAAGAACCGCGCCACGGTCGTCACGTTCCACGCCCCGCCGCGCGGCGTGAGGGTGCCAGGCTCCCGGCAGCGCGTGTTGAACGGCCTAAAGGCAAATTTAGTGGATGCTAGTCGCCGAGCGGCAACGGGCCTCTTAACGCATCGAGGTCGAGACGGATTTTTCGAGCCAGCTCTGTCGCAGCCTTAACCTGATTGGTGTCGAATACGTTCGGCCGTGCTCCCCTCGGTCACGTCCAAGGATTCTAGATTGTTCTTTAGGATGCCGACGCGATACGGCTGACGCCGCTGTCCGCTAAACGAGCCCTCCCACGTTTCACTGTGGACCAGAAAGTTCGCTTTGAGCGCAGATTGATAAGGTTGGCGTAGACGCGATCGAGGATCAGCCGTTGCTCTTTTGAAGCCGGGGAGTTCTTCACACCGCTTCTTGAACCAGTTGATCTTTGGGCCAAACGGCAGGGGCGAGCTACTGGGCCTTATGGTAGATATAACGGGCTTTCTAATGATAGTGCGTGAATGGCACGAGATGTTTCAGCGTCAGATTTCGGAGCGACATTATGAGATAGATAAAGTCATTGAGGAACGAGACGTTCGCGCAGGCATATTAAAAGCCCCAAAAGGAAGAGGAAGTATCTTCTCACATGGGCAAGCACATGGCCGACGGGCTGCGTGAAGATGTGCGATATAGAGGTAGTCTCGTTTACGTTGGGACTGCGCTGGTTTTTACTGGCTTTCTGCTGCAACTGCCGCAAACATCGCCCGGCTATCGCGGTCAGATGCGCAGCTACGGCTTATCTTCGCAGTGCATGCAGGCAGCATGCCGCCAGGATGGATCGGGCTGCAAGTTCTTCGCTAATTTGAATGCTGTGCAAGGCGCCGTGCTTGCCGGTGGCGGAGCGGCGACGGCGCAAAGCGGACCACCTATCTGGAATAGCTTCAGCTGATGTTTTCCGTCAATTGCACCAGGATGCCTTCGGGACCATAAAAATAGACCGTCTTTACCTTGCCGACGGTTTGGACCTGGCTCAGAAACGTCCAGCCCTGAGCCTGAATGCGCGCGATCGTCGCTTCGATGTCGTCCACGCTGAAGCCGAAATGCCGGAGGCCGATGTCGTTCGGCCGCTTGATGCGGTTATGCGTGGATGCCGGGTTGAGGAACTTCAGGAGATCGATCGCCGATCCACCGAGCGTCAGGTGGACGTTCTGCGCGACGACGTCACGCATGCCGTTGAGGGCATCGACCCAGGCGCCGCTGAAAATTTGCAACGGCGCGGCTTCGAAACCGAAATTATCGACGAAGAAGTCGCGTGCTTCGTCGATATCGTTGACGACGATCGCCATGTGATCGAGCACCATGGATCTCCACTTTCCGTTAGTGGTTGCCTTGTAGCCACGCCGGCGACTTCAGTTCGAAGTGGCGTTCGAGCATTGCGTCGGCTGTTGCGAGGGGGCCTTCAACCCAGCCTTGGTCGTGCGAATAGGCTTCGCCGCAGATATAGACTGGCACCGGCGGTTTCGGCTGGAGGATCTCGGTGAAGATCTTCGCGCTGTCGACGTGCAGGTGCCAGAAGTTGGCGCCGCCGCCGAATGGATCCTCGCCCCAGTCGCGATAGGCGGCGGCGTAGGGAGCGGGGATGTCGGCGCGGCCGGACAATCCGTGCATCACCAGAAGCTGGCGATGTGCTTCGTCGACCATCAATTTCGGCGCGGTGTGCTCATCCCACGACGGCAGCGGCGTGTGCGGAATCGGCGCCGCTGCGTCCGCGGCAACGTAAGGCTCATTGCGGTCGCGGCTGCGCAGACCTGCCCAGTAATCAAGATCGCTCCCGTCGTCATAAATGAGCATGACGGCGTTCTTGCTCGTCTCGTCGACCGCCCAGTAATAACATTGGCGCACCGGCAGGTCGGTGATCGACTGGCCCTTCGTGATCCGCACCATCTGTGACTTGCCGTCCACGCTGGGGACGTTGACCGCCGGCAGGGTTTCCCACCACGGATAGCTGTAGCAGAGCGCTAGCTTGAATAGCGGGATCGGCGTGACCGAACGGATCAACGCGTGCACCCTGTCATTACCGGGACCGAGGACCGCGCCGGTCTGGTCGAGCAGTTCAAGCGAACGCCGCGGCATCGCCAGGATCAGCCGCCGCGCCAGGATGCGTTGCGTTGCCCCGCCGGCGACGATGTGCATCTCGACGCCCTGCGTTCCGTCTGCCAGGGTGACCTGATCGAAGCTCTTCAGCCGGCTGTTCACACGCACGGCGCCACCCGACTTGCGGTAGAAGTCGGCGAGCGCCAAAGGCAGCGTTTCGAAGCCGTCGTGCAGGTGATGGAATGAGACCGGCTCGCCGAAGTCGGCCAGATTCCACGGCAGGCCGTCGGCCGCGTTCCAGGTGTGCAGGATGCTGTCATAGCCGCCCGTATCCTCTGCGAAGCGGAAGGCTTCTTCGCTGATACTGCGCTGGATGACGTATTGCATTGGTAGGTTCGCCAGCGCGGTGCCATTGTAGCGGCCGTCGGATGCGAGCTTCTGCCAATCGACTTCGTTCAGAGGCACGTCCTTGCCGAGCATGATGCGCAGCGCGCGCCGCGCCGCCACGGCGGTGAAGCCATCGGACAAGGTCGCCGGATCGTACTCCTCCAGTGTAAATCTATAGGGGATAAGGCTCGGATCGGTCAGTTCCTTTCGGCGCAGCATTGTCCCGCGCACATAGGCGATGTTCTCAGGCTGGCCGACCGGGAAATCGTCTGCCTTGAGGCCGAGATGGGCAACGAGCCCAGCCACGCGCGTGTGCGCCGAGGTGTAACGCATGCCGCCGAGTTCGACTCGCGCGTTAGGGATTCCCGGCGGCACAACGGACAAGAGTCGGCCGCCGAGGCGGGGGCTGCCTTCGAAGATCGCAGTGTTGAGCCGTTTTCCGGTCTGTCCTGCGGACGTCAGCAGTCGCCATCCGCTGTAGAGACCCGACACGCCGCCACCGACGATCGCAACGTCGAGGATGTCATCGATTCTTGTGGGTGCCATGTATTGCCCTTGTATGAGCGACGCCGATCAACCGAGCTTGGGCCAGCCATAGGGCGGCGACAGCGTATTATCGATGTGCAGTACGATGACCTGCGGCTGCCCCCTCTCGGCGTCGCGCAACGCGTCGCGCAGTGCGCGCCGGAAGGTTTCCGCGTCCTGATCCTTCGTGATCGCGACGGCCCGTGCGCCGAGTCCCTCGGAGAATTTGACAAGATCGGGCGCGCCCAAAGCGTAGTAACCTTCCCACGGCTGCGACGGGAACAGCGCCGCCATACCCTGGCTCACCATGCCGAGGTCATTGTCGTTGAGCACGATCCAGATCGCGCCGACCTTGTTCTGCGCGGCGGTGGAGACTTCGGCGCCGTGCATCATAAAGGCGCCGTCGCCGACGATCGCGATGCAGGGCACGTCGGGCGCGCCCAGCTTGGCTCCAACGACGCCCGCCACTGCGAAGCCCATCGGTCCCATCGCGAGGGCGCTGTGATAGCTCACCGGTGGGTCGATCTCCATGTAATTGAGCGACCAGCCGACGCAGTTGCCGGCATCGATGAAAATGCGGCCGATCTTAAGCTCTTCGTTGACGATTCGCATCGCCGCGGCAGGATTGACGGGGCCGCCGACGGAATCGCGCCAGGCGGTGTCGGCGCAGGGCGGGTAAGTCTTCTTGATGCCGTCGATGAACATCCGGCGGAGCGCGAGGCCGGGGCCGGCCGGCGGATTTGTCGTGGTACCGAGCCGGCAGAGCTCGTCGATCGTCGCGCCGGCGTCTGCGACGATGCCTTGGGTCAGCGGGAAATTGCGACCGATGGTGCTCTGATCGAGATCGACCTGGATGAAATTCTGGGAGGGAACGAGCAGCGGTGAGTAGACCTCTTTCTCGACTACTGTTGTGGCGAGTTCGCCGAGGCTCGAGCCGATGACGAGCAGGGTGTCGTAAGGTTTCAGGTCGAGTCCGAATTGATGCGCCAGTTTGCTGAACTCATCGTCGAACTGGCCCATGTAGATGCTGGCCCAAGGGCAGCCGCACAGCCCATAATTGCGCAGCGACATCGGATGCGTCTCGGGAAAGATGCCCTTGGCGTCCGGTGTGGTCATGACGGCGATGCCGAATTTTGCGACGAAGTCGGCGAATGCTGTGCGCCGCGCCTTCTCCTGCAACGCGGTGCGGCAACCATTGCCGAGGAAGATCAATGGCCGGTGCGCCTCGGCGAGCGCCCTGAATGTCTCGCCGACCTGCGCTGCATCGAGCCCGCTGGGAACGGCCCGGTAATGCATCGACGATGTCGGCACGCCGGCTACCGGCACCGGCGCCGAGGCGACGTCATTCGGCAGGCTGATATGGGTCGCCGCCGGTGGGACCGAGCGCGCTTCGCGCAGCGCCTGTTGCAGGATCGTGTGGAAATTGTCGGCGGTGGAGACGACGGCACTGTAGCGCACCGCATTCTTGAAGACGGCGGCAATGTCGAGCCGCGAGTCGATGCCCTCCTGGAGATAGGCGCGGCCATAGTATTTCTGCGGTACTTCGCCCGTGATGACCAGCACCGGAGCGCCTGAATTCTCAGCGTTCAGCGCGCCGGTGAGGGCGTTCGCGGCGCCGGGGCCCGAAGTGGTCAGTACGACTCCGAGTGAGCCTGTGACCAGCGAATAGCCATGCGCCATGTAGGCTGCGCCGCTCTCCTGGCGGCAAATGACGAATTGAATATCGTCCCGTTGCCTCAGTTCATTCATCACGTAGACCGCGGCGCCGCCCGGAATGCCGAAGATTTTCAGCGCGCCTTCGAGCGCCAGATAATCCAGGAGCGAGGCCGCTACGGATCGAATGGGCTGGTCTGTCATGAGGAGCCTCCCTCGGCGCCGCGGCGTCCCGAGCGCCGCGCCGCGGCAGACGAAAAATCCGCCGGTCAAAGACACGACAGGTCTAGCGTGAGGGTGGGCCGCGGCGGGTGACTAAACGCACACGGCGTCGGCTCGACGGCGTTGATGGCGACCGCAGAGGTTGTCGCGACAGGATATATTCCTTGCAGACGGAACCCTATAATTTCCTGGAAAGTGCGGCAAATGCTTGATAGGACCATCCCCGGTTGCGGTACGGACGCGCCGCTAAGTGCGCCCCGCCGCCCCGCCTCCTTTCGGAGGCTCAGGACTGCACCATGAGCGCATCCGCGCCCTCGAACAGCATCGGACCTTGGCTTCGAAGTCTCGGACTCGCCAAGTACGAGCCGCTCTTCGCGCAGCATGCCATCGATTTCGATCTACTGCCTGAGGTTGTCGAGGGCGATCTCAAAGAACTCGCAATCCCCTTGGGCGATCGCAAGCGCCTTCTCGCGGCGATCGCGCGGCTGAGAGGCGAGACGCGAGCGCCGGGTCCAGTGCCGGAGAGCCGCGACGGCGCTGAGGCCGCCGTGCCTGGACGACGGCAGATGACGATCATGTTCTGCGATCTGGTGGGATCGACGCAGCTTGCCACCGAGCTCGATCCGGAAGACATGGCCGAAGTACTGCGCGCGTACCGGAGTTGTTGCGCGGAGGTGATCGCCCGCTGGAGCGGCTATGTCGCGTCCTACCTCGGCGACGGAATCATCGCCTATTTCGGATGGCCGCATGCGCACGAGGACGACGCGGAGCGTGCGGTCGGCGCAGGGCTCGAATTGACGGCGGCGATCGGACGGCTGCGTGTAGGTGCCGACGGGGCTGAACTTGCAGCGAGGGTCGGCATCGCCGCCGGGCTCGTCATGGTTGGCGAAGTGATCGGCGACGACTACGCCCAGGGGGAGACGGTTGTCGGCGCCGTTCTCAATCTCGCCGCCCGCCTGCAGACCGTCGCCGGTGCGGGTCAAGTCGTGATCCCGAACAGCACCTATCAGTTGATCGGGGGCCGGTTCGACTGCATTGGGCTCGGCGCACTCCGCCTCAAAGGGTTTCCGGACGAAATCGAAGTGTGGCAAGTCAATCGGCTCGCCACGCTCACGCGGTTCAATGCGCGCGTTGCCCAACGCCTGACGCCACTCGTTGGCCGGGCGCGCGAAAGACAGGTTTTGATTGATCTGTGGCGCAGGTCGGAGCAGGGCGAGGGCGGTGCCGTGCTGGTGATCGGCGAGGCCGGTCTCGGCAAGTCGCGCCTCGCAAGGGCGTTGGTTGAAACACTGCGCGGCTCGCCGCACGTGATACAGCATTGGCAATGCTCGTCGCTGCACAGCAATAGCGTACTGTACCCGTTCATCGAGCGTTTCAATCGCCTGGCCGGCATTTCAGCTGAGGACGGGCCCGAGACGAAATTGCAGAAGGCTCAGGCGCTGCTCGTCGAACGCCATGAGACTCTCGACAATGAGATCGACGCACTTGCCGCCATCCTCGCGCTTCCGCTCGGTGGCGTGCAACCGCCAGCCATGGGTAATCTACCGCATCAGCAGATTGTGGATGCCGTGACCTCCGTCATCCGCAATTCTGCACGCGATCAGCCGCTGTTGCTGACGGTCGAGGACATTCACTGGGCCGACGCAACGACGATGGATGTGCTGAAACGGCTTGCCGACGACGTCGGGTCGGAGCAGATAATGCTGCTTATGACGTCGCGCCTTGATGCCGGCCTCGACTGGGCGGCGGATCGTCGCGTCGAAACCATCAAACTGCGACGTCTTGGGCGGACGACGGCGGCGCGGATGGTGCGCGAAATAGCCGGCGGCAAGGCCCTGCCGCAGAAGACGCTCGATGTGATCGTTTCGACGGCCGATGGCATCCCGCTTTTCATCGAGGAACTGACGCGCACCGTTTTGGAAAGCGGGGGCATCAAGTCGGCCGTCGGTTTCGGACTCGGCAAGGCGGATGCCGGCCTTGCGATACCTGCGACGCTTCGGGACTTGTTAGCCGCGCGGCTCGATCGACTGTCCGTCGATAAGGAAATCGCGCAAGTGGCTGCGACGATCGGCCGGACGTTCTCGCTCCGGCTCGTTGCCCATGTTCTGCAACGCTCCGAGACGGCGCTCAAGGACGCATTTCTACATTTGTGCGACGCTGGCATTCTCGAGCGACGCGGCGCCGGCGCGGACCGCCGCTACGTTTTCCGCCACGCCCTCATCCAGGAGGCGGCGTACCAGTCGCAGCTCAATGCGCGCCGTCGCGAAGTACACTGGCGCATCGCCCGCGCTATCGAGACACACTTTCCCGAAGAGGCGAGAGCGTTTCCGGAAGCGATGGCGCGGCATTTTGCTGAAGCGGGCTTGCCCGAACCGGCGGCGCAATATGAGCTGGAAGCCGGTCGCAAAGCGTTGCGACTGTCGGCGAGCAGCGAGGCGATCGCGCATCTGCGAAAAGGACTTGACCTCGTCGCGCGGGTGCCGTCCGGCGCCAACAATCGTCTCATTTTGCGGCTGAATGCGTCGCTCGGAACGGCCTTTATGATCGCAAAGGGCTGGGCGTCGCCAGAAGCCGACGACGTCTATCGCGCCGCCACGGCACTGATCCATGCCGCGGCCGACCCGGCCGAAGCGATCTGGATCCTGTGGGCGCGCTGCGTGCAGCAGATGGTCCGCGGCAACCTTGCCGAGGCAACGGCCGTCCGCGATCGCACGCGTACGCTCGCCGACGCTCAACAGGAGGCGCGTCCGCGGTTGATCGTGGATATGATGTCTTTGCAGATTGCCTTCTATTCGGGACGCTTCGAGGAGGCGGCACATTATTGCGTTGCGACCGATACCGGCTTCGCCGCAGCCGATGGTGAATCGCTGACCGGGCTCTATACGATGGATCTGCGGTTGGTCTCTATCGTGCACCGGGCCCTTGCGTCATGTATCTGCGGCGCCGTTGACGACGCCCGAACGCAACTGAAAGAGGCCGAAAGACTCGCGCGCGCAGTCGGTCATCCGCACACGCTCGCTTGGACGCTGACTTGGGGCTCCACCGTATATCTCTTCTGTCGCGACCTTAAGATGCTCGCGGTCTGGGTTGACGAAGGCTTTGCCCTGGCGGTCGATCATGGCTTCCGCTATGTCGCCGCTGAGGCCGAATTCATGCGCGGCTGGTTGAGGGCGCAAGAAGGCGACCGTGATCTGGCCATATCGGAGATGCAGCGCGGCCTCGCCAATTTCGAAGCCACGGGGGCGTCGATCGCTGTGCCGCATTTTCGCACGCTGATCGCCGAAGCGCTCGTCGCTGCGGGCCGCAACGAGGAGGCGCTCGACCTGCTTGCCCAGGCGCGGGCACAGGCTGAGGGTCTTGGCGAAGCGTGGCAACTGGCTGAAATTTATCGCGTGACCGGGGAGGCGTTAGCCGCAAGCGGCGGCGGAGACACGCGAGGCGCCGACGAGGCATTTTTGCGCGCACTCGCCATTGCTGAATCGCAAGGTGCGCGCATGTGGCTGCAGCGCGCGCAGGCCTCGCGCGCCGGTCCTATCGAGGGCGACTGGAAGCATGACGCCGGCGCGGCGGGGCTTGCCTCGGTAACGGCCGTTTGCACGCCTGCGGCTGAGGCGGGCGAATAGCCGATGTACGATGTCATCGTTGAAGGCGCACGCTGTGCCGGCGCATCGACCGCGATGCTGCTGGCCCGTCGGGGCCACAAGGTTCTGTTGGTCGACCGCGACGAGTTCCCAAGCGATATGACGCCATCGACCCACATGGTCTGGCATGTCGGAGTGGCGCGCCTGAAAGCCTGGGGCCTGATAGACAGGCTCGCGGCGACCGGCTGCCCGCCAATGCGGACGTTCAATCTGGACGTCGGCGCCTTTGTGTTGCGAGGCGAGGCGCCTCCGGCCGGTGATGTGAGCGAATGCTATGCGCCGCGCCGACATGTGCTCGACGGTCTTTTGGTCGAGGCCGCCGTAGAGGCAGGCGTGGACTTGCGGCGAGGTTCAATCGCGTCCCCGATTGGCGACCAAGGCAGGGTCGACGGTGTGCGATATACCGACCCCGCCGGACGGGGGCGTGAGGAGCGGGCGCGGATCGTTGTTGGCGCCGGCGGGAGCAATTCGGTGATCGCCAAGACCGTCGATGCGCCAATGTATAACCAGCAGCCGCAACTCACCGGCATCGTCTACGGCTATTTCCGTGACCTGCCGATCGACGGCATGGAATTCTATTCGCGTCCCGGGCGGATGATCTTCGCCTGGAGCACGCATGACGGCCTGACCCTTGCCGGCATGTGCCTGCCATATGCCGACTACCCTCGGCTCGCGGCCGATCCGGATCGCGGGATTGAGGAGGAATGGCGCATGCTCGTGCCCGAATTTCACGCGCGCGTTCGGGAGGCGAAGCTCGTCGGCGGGTGGCGGAAAGGCGCGACACGCAACTTCTATCGCAAGAGTCGGGGACCGGGCTGGGCTCTGGTCGGCGACTCAGGCCTCACGATGGATCCGATCACCGCCGCAGGCATTAGCAATGCGTTTAGCGAAGCCGAGCGTCTCGCCGGCGCGATCGATGTTGGACTGCGCGGAGTATGCAGGCTCGATGATGCCTTGGCGCGGTACGAGGCTGAGCGCGATGCGGCGACGCTGCCGCTTTACGGCTTCACCTGCGAAATGGCGAAACTGGAGCCGCCCCCGCAGCAGATCCTCGATCTGATGATGGCGCTTAGCGGCGACGCATCGGCGAAACGCGAGTACTTCGGCCTCTTCGCCCAGACCGTGCGCGTGGAAGACTTCTTCGCGCCGGACAATATCGCCCGCATCATCGGCGCGCAAAATTCCGGCTAAATCGCACCCCGGCCGTCCCGGCCGAAGCGTGCGCTAGGTCACACGACCCATCTGGCCATCTCGTCATGATCCGCTCCCAACGAAGACCGCGAAGCGGCTCGATGTGGGATCAGCGACGATGACTTGGATCAGTGCGACGGGATATTTGGCATCGGCCCTGGTCTTCATTAGTTTCTGCATGCGTAGGATGATGCCGCTGCGCGCCGTCGCCGCCGGCAGCAACGTCTGCTTCATCGCGTATGGCCTTTTCGGACACATCTACCCGGTCTTCCTGCTGCATCTGGTGCTGCTGCCGATGAACGGTTGGCGCACGTTCGAGATGATGCGTCTGATCAGGCGGATCGAAATCGCGGGGGGCGGCGACTTCCCGCTTCAGCCGCTGCGGCCATTCATGAGAACAGCGCATCAGAAGGCCGGAGAGATCCTTTTTCGCCGTGGCGATACCGCGGACCGGCTTTATGTCATTACCAAAGGCGAAATTGTGCTCGAACAGATCGACCACGTCATCCGTCCCGGTGCGGTCTTCGGCGAAATCGCCCTGTTCTCGGCCGAGCACCGGCGTACCCAGACGGCGCGCTGCCTGAGCGATGTCGATCTGCTCTGGATCACCGAGGAGAGCCTTGCGCAGGTCTGCTATCAAAGTCCGGAGACCGCCTTCCACCTGCTGCGTCTCATTACCAACCGGCTGATTGCCGATCTGACGCGACTAGAAGCGCCGCCGCCTGCGATGCTTCACGATTGACCGTTGTGAAAATATGCCGATAGTAAGGAGACCGTCGGCGCTCGGATTGCCTCTGGTCCAATGGAGTTCAGTGGAACAAGGCATGGCTGGGCAACGTACGCTGGCTCACATTGCACTTTTTCGGTCTGTTGATTCTGGGGCGCTCAAGCGGCTGGAGGCGAGTTGCCTCTGGCGCGACGCCTTCGCCAAAGAGTGGCTCCTCGAACATGAGGAGGAGGGCAGCGACGTCTATTTCGTCATCGCTGGTGAGGTTCGCGTCCTGATTCAGGCGGCGTCGGGACGCGAGATCATCCTCGCCGAAATTAAGGCAGGCGGCTATTTCGGCGAGATGTCGGCGATCGACGGCCAGACCCGCTCCGCCAGCATCCGCGCGATCACCAACGCAACAATTGCCAGCATGTCGGCCAAGGCTTTCGCCGCCGCCCTGCGCGAGCATCCGTCCGTCACAGAAGACCTGCTTAGGCAGATGGTGACGCGGATCCGATCCTTGCTTGAGCGAATCAACGAGTTCAGTTCGCTCGATGTGCGGCACCGCATCTATGCTGAGCTTCTGCGCATGTCGCGACCGGACGCGGCCAATGCGGGCGCGGCAATCCTGTCGCCGCCGCCCCTACACGCTGAAATCGCCGCGCGGATCGGCACGCGGCGCGAAATGGTCTCGCGCGAATTGACGGCGCTGCAGAAGGAAGGCCTGCTCAGCCGGAAGCGTGGCGCGTACGTCATCACCAGCACGCGTCGTCTCGTGCAGCGTCTTGAAGAGGCCCGCGAAAAAGGCTGACAGGCTCCCTGTCGCGAGGGAGCGGTGACGTCGCGATGTGCGTTTTCGCACCTGCCTTCGTGCCAGTGTCGTGCATTCTCGGTGTTGCGGTCGTCCGGGGAAGACACGACCATGATGCGCTTCGCTACCGCTGCCCAGTTCGATCGCGCCCATGTCACGCGGGCGCGCGCTAAATGTTCGCGCGGCCTTGTGGCTTGCGGATTGGCAGTCGTGCACGTCTCTATCGCGCGGCCGCTACAATCACCGATGTGCGGCCGCCGCGGCGCGCCGGTGCTGAAACGCTGGGCGCAGGCCACGCCGATCTCTTGCGCTATCACTTCGGCGAGACTGCGGGCCGGACGAGCGAGGCGGATTTTCCCTGACTTTCTTTAGATCTCATACCGCTCACACGGAGGTTCGACCATGTTTGCTCAATCGCATCACTACGTCACACCTGCGCGCTTGTCCGACGACACCGCGGCTGTCTTATACGTCAGTGTTATCGGGCTGCTGCTGTCGCTCATCGCCGTGTGCGGTTTCGGCGTCGATTTCGGGGCGATTTTGCTGGCCGGGTAACCACACCGACCCCTTGTGACCATTAGAATACGGAGTTCATCGATGTTGTTGGAATGACGAGCATCGTCCTGCTTGCGGTCGCAGTGTGGCTCTCGTCCGGGGCGGCCGGCCATTATTTTAATGGTAGCCCGGCGGTTCGGTTCGCCGACTGGATCGGCAGCAGCCTCACCGTGTGCGCGGCGGTGCTGGTCGGCTGGGCCGCCCATACGGATGCGCACGTCGATGCAGCAGCATCGACGACCCTCTGCCGCAACGCGGTGTCACACGTCATGGCGCCGGTGTCGTCCTCGAGAGTGCAGCAAAGATCCTAATTGGAAGCACGGCATTTTCCATGGTCGCGATCGGGACGTTGCTCGCCTGCGCGACGGAAAATTACAGCGTGAAAGCGAACGTTATCGAGTTGACGGCAGGCTTTCTTATCGTCGCCGGGCTGGTGCTGATCGGCATAAGCGTCGATGCCGCATCCAGGCCTTGGAGTTTCAGATTCTAGTAGCCCTCGTGCAGGCAACATAAACAGTTGCTCCGCCATCTTTATAGGTGCGCTAGATAGGCGCCGCATTGCATCCATATTCCGCGCTCGACAAAGCTAAGATCGCAAGTTCGGGCAGCGGGATTCCTGGAGAGCCGCGAACCCTGATGGATTTTCGGCGCATGGCTGGAAAACGAACCCCGATCTTCCGGCGTCGCGGGCTGTCAGGCCGAGCGCTATCGATGCGGTTTCTATGCGGGAGTTGCGTTAAATCCCTTTGCTGCTGCGTCGCTTAGAGCCAACGTCGTCCACGTTCGCGAGCTTTGTCCTGTCCTTCACCAGCGCGCGATAAAACTCGCCCTTGGAGACGGGAGCCACGTCGGCGGTAATCGTCCAACTGTCGCCTCCATCCCTACTCTCAAAGATCTGGCCGTCGCGGCGGCGACAGTAGAATCTGGTTTTCATCCCTCCAACCAACCAGGCGTCGTTTCTTAAATAAGGACGTGGAGACATGAAGAACTCTACGGTGGAGCAGTTGCTGATGGTGGTGCAGCCGGCCGAGTTGGTCTGTTCGAAGGTAAGGCCGACGTTACGACTTGGCCGCGCTGCGGATGGGAGAAGTCAAGTGAGCTGAGGCTATGGCCCATTCCACGCGATCACCGCCGCTTGCGCCCATTCGTACGATCCTTCAATTGCCGCTCTTCCACCGAAATCAGCAACTTGGACAATAGCTTTGCGAGCTGATCGCGTTCGCGGCGACCGATGCCCGACAGTGCCTCGGTCAGCGCCTCGAAATGCAGCTTGATGGCGTGGTCGGCGAGCACGCGGCCTCTCGGCGTCAGCCGCACAATCGTGCCGCGCCGGTCGTTCGGATCGGGCAGGCGCTTCACCAAGCCTTCCGCCTCGACGCGGTCGATGCGGTTGGTGATCGCACCGGATGACAGCAAAGACTCGCGATAGAACGCCGTCGGGTTGAGCTCATAAGGCGGCCCTGAGCGCCGCAGCGTCACGATCAGGCTGAACGATTCGAAGGTGAGCCCGATCGGCGACAGCCATTTGTCGGCATCGCTCAACAGCGTTGCCGACAGCCGCCAGATGCGGCCGAAGATGCCGAAGGGCGAGGGGTCGAGATCGGGCCGCTCGCGCCGCCATTCGGCGAGCAGGGCGTCGATGGAATCTTTGTCCGACGAAGGTCTGCTGCCTTTTTCCCGCGTAGGCGCTGCCCGTTTCGGCGCCACCCGCTGCTTCCCTGATTGTCTTGACATTAAGATGCTTGATGTCATGATTTCTTCTAACAGGCTGTCCGGCTGCGCGCGACGAAAAAA
Organism: Pseudolabrys sp.; assembly: GCA_036519015.1. Classification (GTDB taxonomy): domain Bacteria; phylum Pseudomonadota; class Alphaproteobacteria; order Rhizobiales; family Xanthobacteraceae; genus Pseudolabrys. The sequence continues at coordinate 19,380 of DATDMA010000488.1, forward strand.
AACGCAAAACGCGTTGCGAATCGCTCAAGGCTTCAAGGAGAAAATGTCAGTGCAAAAGACCTTCGTGCGTGGAACTTGGCAACAGAAACGGGCGTTTTCCCCCGCCGTTATCGTCAGCGGTCCCGCGCGCACAATTTACGTCGCCGGCCACACAGGAGGTAAAGCGGACGACGGCGGCTCGCTCGCCGGAGATTTCGAGGCGCAGTGCAGGCAGACGTTCCGCAATATCGAGAAGACCTTGGCCGAGGCCGAGGCGACGCTGGCCGACCTCGTCACCATGACGGTCTTCCTAACCGACGCGCGCTACACCACCCGCATGACCGAGCTGCGTGCTGAGATTTTCGGCAAGGACTTTCCCGCCAGCGCGGCCATCACCGTGACCGGCTTTGCCGACCCCTCGATCCTGATCGAGGTCCAGGGCATCGCGGTCGCGCCGTGACGCTCCCGCGCCGTGATCGCAACATAACGGCGCGCTTCTTCGCTGGCCTGCGGACATAGAGCCGGCCCATGGACATTGTCGTCGACAATCTGGTGCAGGTCTTCGGCGAACCGCCAAACGAGGTCCTCGCGCTCGATCGTGTGACGCACCGGTTTCCGTCGCAGCGCTTCACTTGCATCCTCGGGCCGTCCGGCTGCGGCAAGAGCACGATGGCGCAGATCATTGGTGGCATCGAGCCGTATACGAGCGGCACCGTCACCGTTGGCGAGGAATGTGGCATCTCCCAGCCGCTCGGCACCCATTCGGTGATGGTCTGGCAGCACCTCAACCTCTTTCCCTGGCGCAGCGTCATCGACAACGTTGCCTTCGGCCTTGAGATGCAGGGCGTGGTGAAGTCGGAGCGGGACGAGCGCGCGCGGCAGCTGATCGCCTCGGTCGGCCTGCGCGGCTTCGAGAACCATCGTCCATTGCAATTGTCCGGCGGCATGCGCCAGCGCGTGGCGCTTGCCCGTGCGCTGATCATGGAACGGCCGATCATGCTGATGGACGAACCGTTCGCCGCGCTGGACGCGCAGACCAAGATCGTCATGCAGGAAGAGCTCGTCCGCATCTACGAGCAAACGAAGAAGACCATCCTCTTCGTCACCCACGCTATCGACGAGGCGATCCTGCTCGGCGACGAGATTGTGGTGATGACGGCCCGGCCGGGCCGTATCAAAGAAATCATCCCCGTCGATCTGCCGCGTCCCCGCTCACAGGAGATGGTGAACAGCCCCGAATTCGGCCGACTGTACGACCGCGCCCTGCATCTGATCCGCGAGGAAGTGCTCAACGCGATGCGCCAGCAAGAAGCGATGGTGGGATAGATTATGCGCACCGGCGGCAAGCACAAGAGCAAGGCCGGTGCACTGTTCGACGCCGTAATCCCCTATTTGATCATCGTCGCGGTCATCGTCGCCTGGGAAATCTTCGTGCGCGTCAAGGGCGTGCAGCCCATCTTCCTGCCGGCGCCGAGCGCGATCCTAAAATATCTCATCATTATGATCACCGACGGCGAACTTGTCTCTGATCTCGGGGTCACCTTCCTGCGCATCATGGCCGGCTTCTTGGTGGCGGCCTTCTCCGGCATCCTCGTCGGCGTCGCCATGGGCATGTCGCGGCTCGTCGCGCGTATCGTCGATCCCTGGATCGCCGCCTTTTATCCGCTGCCGAAGATTTCGCTCATCCCGCTGCTCATCATTTGGCTTGGGACGGGCGAGTCCTACAAGATCGTCATCAGCGCGGTGACCGCGTTCTTCCCCGTCGCCATCGCCACCGTTGCATCGATCCGCCAGGTCGACCATGGCCTGGTCAAGGCCGCCAAGGATCTCGGCGCCAATGCACGGCAGATCCAGCTCAAGGTGGTGATCCCGGCGGCGCTGCCCGGCATCTTCTCCGGCCTGCAGCTCGGCATGGGCGTCACCATCATCATGGTGGTGGCGGCCGAGATGATCGGCGGCTCGAGCGACAGTGGCATGGGCTATCTGCTCATCCATGCCGGCCAGGTGATGGAAACCGAAAAAGTGTTCGGCGGTCTCATCGTGCTGGCCGTATTCGGCGCTTTCATCACCTATGCTCAGAAGCGCATCGATCGTTTGATTGCTCCCTGGATGGACCGGGAGCACTGAAGATAAATGCCGGCAGTCGGTCGCATCGGAGGGTAATCATGAAACTCGGTAAATCGCTCGCAGCGCTGCTTGTCGCATTGTCCGCCTTGGCCGGCGCCCGAAGCGCGCTTGCCGACGACGTCGTCCGCGTCGGCGAAGGCCCGTTCATCACCGGCGGCGGCTACTTCGTCGCCGAGAGCAAAGGCTACTTCAAGAAGCTCGGCATCGATGTGCAGCCGAAGATGTTCATCGACGGGGCGATGGCCGTGCCGTCGCTGCTTTCGGGCGAGCTCGACATATCGTTCATGACGGCCAGCGCCGCGCTTTTCAACAGTATCGCCAAGGGTGCGCCGCTCGTCTTCGTGCTCGACCGGGGCAACAACAAGAAAGGCCGCGGCTACACGGTCATCAATGTCACGCAGGAGCTCTACGACAGCGGTGTGAAGTCGATGGCCGACTTCGCCAAGCTGAAAGGCAAGCGCATCGGTCTCGGCGCCACCGGCAGCATCAACCAATATCTGTTCGCCGTTGCTCTGCAGAAGGCGGGACTCGACCCGCGCAAGGACGTTCAGTGGATGACCAATATCGGCCAGCCCGACCTGATGAAGATGCTCGGTCAGAAGCAGGTGGATGCTACCGATCTCGCCTATCAGTTCGGCTTCTTCGCGCAGAACAGCAAATGGGGTCCCATCGTTACGGTGGACGACGAGATCGATCCGGACGGCGCGGTGGGCCTCTATGCCGCGCGCAAGAACTTCGTGCAGGATAAGCGCGACGTGCTCATCCGCTTCGCCATGGCGTTCCTGCAAGGCGCCAAAGAGTTCAACGCAGCGGCCGCCGATCCCGATGCACACAAAGACATCGTCGAAATTCTCGCCAAGCGGACCGCGCTGCAGAAGCCGGAACTTGTGCGCGCCATCGCGCCGCATTGGTCCTACACCAATGAGGACGGCATCCCGAATGTGAAGTCGGTGATGGCGCAGCAGGACTACTGGTCCGACACTTTCCATCTCGTCGAGAAAAAAGTGCCCGAGAGCCAACTGTTCGACCTGAGCATCGCGCGCGAGGCCAAGGCGCGGCTCGATCGCGAGAAGCCGTTTGGAAATTGAAGCTCGCCCAAAAAAACACCTCCACTTGAAGGTGACGCCGGGCGCGGTCGAAAGCGATGAACTGGCTGTTGGAGATGGCGACGCCGTGCGTGTATCCTGCGACAGCGTGCGCCAATGAAGAGGGGGGCCGCTGTCAACGGCCCCTCTCGCGTGCTCGGCGGCCGGCAGCGGCCAGCCTCATTGACAGATGCTTGGCCGCGTCGTGGAGCTCGGACGCGGCGACATACCATTTTCCGCCGTCGTCCCCCTCGGTCGGGCTCAACAGCTTTTCCTGCAGCAGGAGGCTCAAAGCCGCTTCGAACCGTGGCAACGGCATGAGGTTCTGCCAATTGCGCATCCAAGGCCTCCGAGCGATGGCGACGTCCGGACTGGTGTTCAGCCGGAGGTGCG
>DATDMA010000489.1:0-9869 GCA_036519015.1 Pseudolabrys sp.
GCCGGGCTTCGCGATGTCGCCGTTGACGCCGGCGCACATCGAGCAGCCGGAGTCGTGCCATTCAAAGCCGGCATCTTGCAGCACCTTGGCGATGCCTTCGGCCTCCGCCATGCGCTTGATCGCCGCCGAGCCCGGAACGACGACAGCCGTCACGTCCGGCGACACCCGCCGGCCACCCACGAACTGTGCCACCGTGCGCAGATCGGAGATGCGGCTGTTGGCGCACGAACCGATAAACACGCGATCAATCGGGAGCCCTTCAAGCGGACGCCCGGGCTGGAGATCCATATAGGCGAGTGCGCGGTCGGCGGCGCTGCGCGCCTTACCTTCGAACGTTCCTGGGTCAGGAACCCGCCCATCGATGGCCGCGACTTGGCTCGGATCTGTGCCCCACGTCACTTGCGGCGCCAGCTCAGAGCAATCGATCGTAATCGTCCGATCGAACGTGGCGTCGTCATCGGACGACAACGTGCGCCACCAGGAGACCGCAGCATCCCATGCCGGGCCCTCCGGCGCGCATTCGCGGCCGTGGCACCATTGAAAGGTCACATCGTCCGGCGCGACGATCGAGGTCCTGCCACCGAACTCGCTGGTCAAGTTGCAAAGCGCGAGCCGGCTGTCGATGTCCATCGCGCGGACGGCCGATCCCGCATATTCGATTGCGAAGCCACGGCCGGCCGCCACGCCGATCTGTCCGATCAAGTGAAGGGCGACATCTTTCGCCGTAACGCCCGCCTGCAGTGCGCCGTCCAGGCGAAGAAGCATCGATTTCGGCTTGTGAATGGCGATGACTTGCGTCGCGAGCACATGCTCCAGCTCAGACGTGCCGCAGGCAAACGCTAGCGTGCCGATCGCGCCGACGGTGGATGCATGGCTGTCGGGACAGGCGAGCGTCACGCCCGGCAAAGCGATGCCCAATTCCGGCGATACCACGTGCACGATGCCCTGCCGCGGATCGTCAATATCGAGCATGGTGATGCCGAAGTGGGCGCTGCCGCTCCGCATGCTGTCGGCAAACGATGAGCCGGAGCGGCCTGCGGAACCCGGCATGCGGCGGGTCGCGATCGTATGATCGGGAACCGATACGGTCAGATCAGGCCTGCGGACACCACGACCACTGCGCTGCAGGCTTGCGAAGGCATGACCCGCGTGCAGGTCGTGCAGAACGTGGCGATCGATATAGACCAGGTCGCGCCCGTCGCCGCGTTGGCCGACGCGGTGAACAGCCCAGATTTTGTCGATCAGCGAGTTGCCCATTCCTCACTTCTTCTCTTGTTCTCTTGGCTCGTGCGCCTTTTTCGGGCGAGTTACGCGCTCGGCGCTTGGCTTGTCAACGCGGTCGCCCTTCGGCAGAAGCGGCCCATTCGCGCGCAGCGATTGATTATTTGCCTAGCGCGTGCAAATTCTTCGCTCCACAGCAACGGAAGCGCGCATGAAACCGACCACACAATTTCGCGCATTGATTGATGAACCTGGACTGCTCGTTCTCCCGGGGGTCTATGACGGTTTCTCGGCCCGTATCGCCGTGGCCGCGGGCTACCCTGCTCTGTGTGCCGGCGGATCGGCTGCCGCGGGCAGTCTGCTCGGGCAGCCTGATCTTGGCCAGCTCAGCATGCGCGACTTCGTCGATCACTATCGGCGGATCGCCGAGGCGGCAGACGTGCCGGTGCTCGTCGATTCCGATACCGGGTTTGGCGGCATTCACCAGATTCAAAGCGCCGTGGCCGCGTTCGAGCGCGCCGGCATCGCCGGGATGTTTTTCGAGGATCAGATATTTCCCAAACGCTGCGGCTACCTCCCGGGAAAGGCCGTGATCCCGGCCGGCGAAATGGTCGTCAAAATCAAGGCGGCGCTAGATGCGCGACGTGATCCGGACTTCGTCATCATTGCGCGCACCGATGCCTTTGGGGTGGATGGTGAGCAAGCTGCAATCGAACGGGCGCAAGCCTTTGCCGAAGCCGGTGCCGACCTGACGTTCGTTCAAGGTGCGGACAGCATGGACGCCTTGCGCCGCATCTGCCGCAGCGTATCGTGTCCACAACTCGCAAACGTGTCGCAAGCAAGTGGCGCGACGCCGCCGACATTGCCGGAGATTGAAGCTGCGGGCGCCAGCGCGGTCATCGTCCCGAACATGGCTTTGCTCGCAGCCGGCGCCGCAGTCGCGAGTGTGATGGCCGACATGCGGAAGGGAGTCCCGTTGGCAAAGATCAACGAGAGCCTCATGACCATGAAAGACTATTACCGCATTGTCGGGCTGGAGGATCGTCAGAACCGCGAGATCAAGTATCTTGCCGGCTCCGTCTAGCACGGGCTGTGTTTTGCGCCGCTCCTTGCTCCGCTCATTCCCGCGTAAGCGGGAATCCAGAAAATGCTGGAAAACTAGGCTTTAAGAGCTGGGTCCCCGCTTCCGTGGGGACGAACGGAAGATTCCAAGTCGGCGCAACACGCTCCAACGCCGCTACTCCCGCCGCGTCTCCAGCCAGCGCTTGAGATACACCAATGCCAGCGCGCGCTCGTCCTCGGTCGCCTGCTGGAAGGCGCTGTCATAGAGCCTGGCGATCCAGGGCTGCTGATCGGTGCGGGCGCTGTCCTTGGCGAGCGTCAGCCACATCAGGCCGCGCGCGGCTTGGCGCGGGACATGATCGCCGGCGAACAGCATGGCGCCCAGCATGGCCTGTGCTGCGCACTGGCCCTTCTGCGCCGACAGTCCGAACCAGCGCGCCGCCTGGCGCGGATCGTGCGGCGCCCCGACGCCGTCGAGATAGAGACGCGCGAGATAATACTGCGCGTCCGGATCGCGGAAATAAGACGCGGCATAGCCGAACATTTCGCGGGCGCGATCGGGATCGCGCTTGATGTCGGTCTGCGGAATGCCGTCGAGATAATAGTGCCCGAGCGCGACGAAGGCATTGGCGACGAAGCGCGACTGTGGCGTATCGGGATTGTCGTCGGCGTGATTGTCGGCGATGCGCCGGAAATATTCAAACGCCTTGAAATCGTTCTGGGTGACGCCCTCACCCTCCGCATACATGCGGCCGAGCTTCCATTGCGCCAGCGCGTGGCCCTGCTCGGCGGCGTATTCGAGCGAATGCACCGCCTTGACGGTGTCGCCTTCCTTGAGCCAATGCGCGCCGGAACGAAATGCTTCCATGGCCGAAAGCGGCGCCGCGGCCATGGCGCTATCGGACTTGGTGCCGTCGAACGCGAAGGCCGGCGTGGCCAGTAGGCCGACGCCGATCACCAATGCGCTCAACAGCAGCTCAGCTGTCCGCATAACATTCCTTCTCGGCGGCGCCGCCAGGATGGGTGACCGCGCCGTTGACGGCGGGGCCGACCTGCTGTGCGTATTTCCAGAGGTAGCCGGAGGTCGCGTCGGTCTCGCGCGGCTTCCATTGCGCCTTTCGCTCGGCGAGCTCGGCGTCGGACAGCTTGACGTCGAGCGTGCCGTTTTCTGCGTCCATCTCGATGATGTCGCCGTCGCGCAGCAGGCCGATCGGGCCGCCGACCGCTGCTTCCGGTCCGACATGACCGATGCAGAAGCCGCGCGTCGCGCCTGAGAAACGTCCGTCGGTGATGAGCGCGACCTTGTCGCCCATGCCCTGGCCGTAGAGCGCCGCCGTGGTCGAGAGCATTTCACGCATACCCGGACCGCCGCGCGGGCCTTCGTAACGGATGACGAACACGTCGCCTTCCTTGTACTTCTTCTCTTTCACCGCCTTGAAGCAGGCCTCTTCGCCGTCAAAGCAACGCGCCGGGCCGGTGAACTTCAGGTTTTTCATGCCGGCGACCTTCACGATCGCCCCATCGGGCGCGAGGTTGCCCTTCAGGCCGACGACGCCGCCGGTGACCGTGATCGGCTTGTCGGCCGGACGGATCACGTCCTGGTCAGGATTCCATTTCACGCTCTTGAGGTTTTCGGCGATCGTGCGGCCAGTCACGGTCATGCAGTCCCCATGCAGGAAGCCGTGATCCAGCAGAGTTTTCATCAGGAGCGGCACGCCGCCAGCTTCAAACATGTCCTTGGCGACATAACGGCCACCCGGTTTCAAATCTGCGACATAAGGAGTCTTTTTGAAGATTTCGGCGACGTCAAAAAGACTGAATTCGATACCGCACTCGTGAGCAATCGCCGGTAAGTGCAAGGCAGCATTAGTCGAGCCGCCGGACGCGGCCACCGTTGCCGCCGCGTTCTCGAGCGCCTTGCGGGTGACGATGTCGCGCGGACGGATACCGGAGACAATCAGATCCATGATCTGCTCGCCCGCCGTCATGCAGAACTTGTCGCGCATTTCGTAAGGCGCGGGCGCGCCGGCCGAATAAGGCAGCGCCAGGCCGATGGCCTCCGACACGGTCGCCATGGTGTTGGCGGTGAACTGGGCACCGCAGGCGCCGGCCGAGGGACAGGCCACCTGCTCGAGGCCTTCGAGGTCCTCGTCCGACATCTCACCGACCGAGTGCTTGCCGACCGCTTCGAACACGTCCTGCACGGTGACCGGCTTGCCCTTGAAGGTGCCGGGCAGGATCGAGCCGCCGTAGATGAAGATCGACGGCACGTTGAGCCGCACCATCGCCATCATCATGCCGGGCAAGGACTTGTCGCAGCCGGCGATACCAATGAGGGCGTCATAGCCGTGACCACGCATCGTCAGTTCGACCGAGTCGGCGATCACTTCGCGCGACGGGAGCGAGGCGCGCATGCCGCCATGGCCCATGGCGATGCCGTCGGTGACGGTAATGGTGCAGAACTCGCGCGGGGTGCCGCCGGCAGAGGCGACGCCCTTCTTGACGGCCTGCGCCTGACGCATCAGCGCGATGTTGCAGGGCGCGGCTTCGTTCCAGCAGGAGGCGACGCCGACGAAGGGCTGGTGAATCTGCTGGGTCGTCAGACCCATCGCGTAATAGTACGAGCGATGCGGGGCCCGTTCCGGACCTTCCGTGACGTGACGGCTCGGCAGCTTGGATTTCAGATTAGTTTTTGCGTCCATAACTCGACTTGGGCCCCCCGACCCTGCATTTCAACCGGTCAGGCAACCGGCTTGCTTCGTCCCTAACGGCTCGTCCCGGACATTGCCGATTGCCTCATCGACACACCGGACACCCGGCGGCTTGCACTACCGCTCGAGCACCTTCGATGTTGTGGAAGGGTATGGCCAAATCGCGGCGCGACCAGCCAAGATGCATGTCGGGAGTTTTAAATGATTCAAACTGTTGCCTGGCGGACACAGAAATGTGAAGGCGCCGTGTTCAAAACAGCGCCGTTCTTAGCGGTTTGGCGGCTTCGTACTGCTGAGGCGCTGGAAGCACTGCACAAGAGTCATCGACCGACGGATATGGTCTGGCCCGTATGGCGGGCCTGACGAATCAATGGCCAAGCCCCCTCGCCTGCGTCGCGCCTTCTTCGACCGCTCGGTGCACGAGGTGGCGCCGGAGCTGATCGGCGCGACGCTTCTGGTCGACGGCATCGGCGGCATGATTGTCGAGGTGGAGGCCTATCACCACACCGATCCCGCGGCGCACTCTTATATCGGCTGCACGCCGCGCAACGCGGTGATGTTCGGCCCGGCCGGCTATGCCTATGTTTACCGCTCCTACGGCATCCATTGGTGCCTGAATTTTGTGTGCGAAGAAGACGGCTCGGCCAGCGCCGTGCTGGTCCGCGCGCTGGAGCCGACGCAAGGGCTGGCGCCGATGCGGCGGCGGCGCGGGCTCGATGGTGAGCGCGCGCTATGCTCGGGACCGGGCAAGCTGTGCGAGGCGCTGGGCGTCACCATCAAGCACAATGGGCTGGCGCTCGACCGGCCGCCGTTCGAATTGCGCGCGCGGGAGGCGGTGCCGGAGATCGCGACCGGCCCGCGCATCGGGATTACCAAGGCGGTGGACCAGCCCTGGCGGTATGGGCTGAAGGGTTCGAGATTTTTGAGTAGGCCGTTCAAGGATTAGCGGTCATCCCCCTCGTGTGCCCGACGTTGAGCATTCAGACTTTTCCCAATAGCGTGTCCTCATAGAACAATTTTCCAACCAGGGGTGCCAAGTGAGACTGTTCAAGACAATTCTCTACGCAACCGCCATTCTTGCGACCGCGGTGACCGGCGTTTCACAGGCCGCCGATCCGATCAGGATCGGCTTTAGCATGTCACTCACCGGCGGCCTCGCCAGCGGCGGCAAGGCCGCTTTGCTCGCCTACGAAATCTGGCGAGAGGACATCAACGCGAAAGGTGGGCTGCTAGGCCGTCCGGTCGAATTCGTCCATTACGACGATCAGTCCAATCCCTCGAACGTTCCTGCGATCTACACGAAGCTGTTGTCGATCGATAAGGTCGATCTCGTCGTCTCGGGGTATGCCACCAACCAGATCGCGCCCGCGATGCCGGTGGTGATGCAGAAAAACATGGTCTTCCTGGCGCTCTTCGGCACCGCGGTGAATGAGAAGTTCAATTACGATAAGTACTTCCAGATGTTGCCGAACGGCACGGACTCGGCTGGCGCGAATGCCCGCGGCTTCCTGGAAACCGCGATGACGATGGATCCGAAACCGAAGACCATTGCGCTGGTCGGCGCGGACGCGGAGTACGCACAGAACACAATCCGCGCCGCGCGGACAATCGCGAAGGAACTCGGTTTCGAAATCGTCTACGACCACAGCTACCCGCCGAGCAGCGCCGACCTCGCGCCGGTCGTCCGCGCGATCAAGGCCACCAAGCCTGACGTCGTATACGTTGCATCCTATCCGGCAGATTCCGTTGCCATGCTGCGCTCCGTCAACGAGATTAAGCTCGACGTGAAGATGTTCGGTGGCGGCATGATCGGTCTCGCCTACGCCCCGATCAAAACGCAGCTCGGGCCACTGCTCAACGGCGTCGTCACGTATGACGTCTACGCACCAGAACCGACGATGAAGTTCCCCGGAGTCGAGGACTTCCTCAAGCGCTATCAAGATCGCGCCGCGTCAGCGGGCGTCGATGCGCTCGGCTATTTCCTGCCGCCCTTCGCCTACGCTGAAATGCAGATACTGCAAAATGCGGTCACCGCGACAAGCGGCCTCGACCAGAACAAGATCGGCGATTACATCCGCAAGACGACATTCAAGACTCTGGTCGGCGACATCAAATTCGCGCCGAACGGTGAATGGGCGACGTCGCGCGCCTTGTTCGTGCAATATCAGAACGTGATACCCAACGACGTCAATCAGTTTCGGCAGAGCGGCAGACAGGTGATCCTGTATCCGGCGGATTACAAGTCGGGGACGTTCGTCTATCCTTTCTCGGATATCAAACGCTGACGCATCAACGAGCCGGGCGGCGTGGTCTGCCGCCCGGACCGCTTCGTCACACGATCGCGAACACCTCGATCTCAACCAGAAATTCGGGCCGCGAAAGACGGCTGACCTGGACCGTGGTGCTGGTCGGAAGCGCTTCACCAAAATAGCGCATACGCACGTCTTGATGCTTGAAATACTCGTCCATATCGGTGACGTAAGTCGTGGTCTTCACCACGTCGGCGAGCGTGGCGCCGGCCGCCTCTAGCGCGTGCTTGATGTTTTCGCCGACCTGCGCGATCTGAGCACGCATATCGCCCTTGCCGACGCAATTGCCGTCCTGGTCACGCGGCGTCTGACCGGCGACGTAAATCTGCCGGTGGTCTGCCGCTTCGACCACGATCACCTGCGAATAAAGAACCCTTTGACCATCTTTTCGCACATGCAGCTTTTCCGGCTGTATGCGTTCGCGTTTCACGCCCATTTAATAGTGCTCCCCAGACTTGTTCGCTCGCTTTCGAGCCTGCGTGCACTATCGCACCGTTCGTCCGGTTGTCCATCCCAGTGCCACGCGTATAGAGCGGTCACTCCGGGGCGCGGCCTTTAGCCCGCGAGCCCGGAATCCATACTCCCGGAGTGACGCTTACGTTGAAATGCGAAACCTCGCATCAAATCCCAAGTCCCGCTTGGCCTTGTCGCCCGAACAATAGCCGTCGTCTTCGGCGACGTTGTAGATGCCGGGCTTGCCCTTGGTGAGCGCGAGCAGCGCCGCCTGCGCGGCGGCATCGACATGGACCGAGGGCGGCTTGGCGGCGCTCTCAAACCACGTGCCGGGTCCGTAGAGATAGCCGTAACGCAGCACGATGCCTTCAGGCATGGCGAGCGTGGTGTCTTCGAGCACGCGCACGGCGGCGGTCCCCGAGTTTTCTGCGTCGAGCTCGTCTGTCTCGACGCGCGCACCATCGCCCGCCGCGTAGCTGAAGGCGATGCTCTGCGCGATGAGCCGCGGTACGCCCGCCGCGCGGGCGGCCGCCACCAGATTGCGCGTGCCCTCGATGCGCAGGCGCGAATTGCGCGCGCGCCCTTCGGCGTATTGCGGCGTGCCGGGCGCGAACGGCAAATCGGTGAGTTGATGCATGACGATGTCGGGCGCGGCGACTTTCACTGCGACCGCGAGCTTGGCTGCGTCGAATACGTCGACCACCACCGGCTCGGCGCCGAGCGCGGCGATTGCCTGCACCTTATCGGCGCTGCGCGTGGTGCCGATGACCGTGTGTCCGGCGGCGCGCAACAGCGGCGTCAGCCGCCGCCCGATCGCGCCGCCCGCTCCGGCAAGAAAGATGTGCATCGCAGGTGCCCGTTTTCTTTTGTCGTCCCCGCGAAGGCGGGGACCCATACGCCGTTAGCTCTCGATAGGCTGCGGAGTATGGGTCCCGGCTCGCGGCGCTGCGCGCCTTGGCCGGGACGACAGCAACACCTACTCCGCCCCTTTCAGCCGATCGAGCGCCTCGGCGATCTTGGCCTTGCGGCCGACCGCCTCCTCGCGCTTCTCTTTTTCCTCTTCGACCACGTCTTCCGGCGCGCGCGCCATGAAGTTCGGGTTGTTCAGCTTGGCGTCGACGCGGGCGATGTCGGCATCGGCCTTCTGTATTTCTTTGGCGAGCCGCGCGCGCTCCGCGGACAAATCGATGACGCCTTTGAGCGGCAGCGCCGCGACCTCCCCGCGCACCACGAGTTGCACCGAGCCGGCCGGCGCCGCCGGCGCCGCCGAAATCTCGGACACGCGTGCAAGACGCTTGATGACATCCGACCAGCGCTGCGCCAGCGCCTGCGTTTCAGCCGACGCGCCCGCCAGCACGATGGGAATGACGGCGTTCAAATTCATCTCGGCGCGGATCGAGCGGATGGCGGTGATCAGATCGATGACCCAGCCGATTTCCGCTTCAGCCTTGTCGTCCGAGAGACCGTCGAGGGTCGACCATTCGCTCAGCGCAAGCAAGTTCTTGCGCTTCGGTCCCTGTTCCGCCGTCACCGCCCACAGTTCTTCCGTGATGAACGGCATGAACGGGTGCAGCAGCTTGAGGATTTCATCCAGCGCCCAGGCCGCCATCGCGCGCGTCTCGTCCTTGGCCGCGCCATCGGCGCCGGTCAGCACGGGCTTCGACAGCTCGACGTACCAATCGCAATAGACGTTCCACACGAAACGATAGGCCGCGCCGGCGGCGTCGCTGAACCTGTAGGTCTCGATCGCCGCGGTGATCTCGGCGGCGGCTTTCGCCGTCTCGTGCGCGATCCAGCGGTTCAGCGTCTCTTTCGCCGATTTCGGATCGAACCCTTCGACTCGCGCAGCACCGTTGAACTCGACGAAACGCGCCGCATTCCAAAGCTTGGTGGCGAAGTTGCGGTTGTTCTCGACGTCCTGCGGACCGAGCCTGATGTCGTGACTTGGGGCGACGTTACGCATCAGCGTGAAGCGCAGTGCGTCCGCGCCGAAGTCGTCGATGATGCCGAGCGGATCGACCACATTGCCCTTCGACTTCGACATCTTGGCGCCCTTCTCGTCGCGGACGAGACGGTGGATGTAGATGTCGCCGAACGGAACATCGGGCATGAA
>DATDMA010000490.1:0-7957 GCA_036519015.1 Pseudolabrys sp.
GGCTATCGGTCTGTTCCTGGTCGGCATGATCGCCTACTCATTCCTGCCGGTCTCCAGCCTGCCGAGCGTGGACCTGCCGACCATCAATGTCACCGCAAGCCGGCCGGGCGCCGACCCCAACACCATGGCGGCGACCGTGGCGGCGTCGCTCGAGCGGCGTATCGGAGAAATCTCAGGCGTCACCGAATTGACCTCGGTGTCGTCGCTGGGCACGACCAGCATCACCGTGCAGTTCGATCTGTCGCGGAATGCCGACGGCGCCGCGCGCGACATACAGGCGGCGCGGAATGCTGCGCTGAGCGATCTGCCGAGCGACATGCCGACGCTGCCGACCTTCCGCAAGTTCAATCCGGCGGCCTCGCCCATCCTGATCCTGGCGCTGACCTCCAAGACGATGCAGGGCAGCGAAATCTACGATGCCGCCGACACGGTCATCGCGCAGCGGCTGTCGCAGGTGGATGGCGTCGCGGACGTCACCGTAGCCGGCTCCGAGCAGCCGGCGATCCGCGTCCGCGTCGACCCGACGCGGCTCGCCGCCATGGGCGTTGCGCTGGAAGACGTGCGCAACGCGATCGTCAACGACAATGCCGTCGGCCCGAACGGCTCGTTCGACGGCGACAAGCGCTCTGTGACCATCGGCCTCAACGGTCAGCTCAACACGGCGAGCGATTACGATCCGGTGGTGGTGAAGACGGTGAACGGCACCGTGATCCGCCTCTCCGACATCGCCACCATACGCCCGAGCGTGCGCAACAGCCGCTCGGCCGGCTGGTATAACCGCGACTCCTCGGTGCTGCTGATCATCACCAAGCAGGGCGACGCCAACGTCATCGACACGGTCGACCGCATCTACGCGCTGCTGCCGGAGCTCAAGCAATGGGTGCCGGCCGGGCTCGAATTCTCGGTGCTGACCGACCGTACGCAGACCATCCGCGCCAGCGTCAGCGACATGCAGATGACGCTCGCTGCCACCATCGGCCTGGTGATGATGGTGGTGTTCCTGTTCCTGCGCCGCGTGGCGCCGACGGCGGCGGCCGGCGTCACTGTGCCGCTGGCGCTGGCCGGCACCTGCGCGGCCATGTGGGCGGCCGGCTTCTCCATCGACAATTTGTCGCTGATGGCGCTCGCAGTGTCGGTTGGCTTCGTGGTCGACGACGCCATCGTGATGATCGAGAACGCGGCGCGCTATCTCGAGCAGGGCGACTCGCCGATGCGCGCGGCCTTAAAGGGCGCGAAGCAGATCGGTTTCACCGTGGTGTCGATCTCGGTGTCGCTCATCGCCGCCTTCATTCCGCTGTTGCTGATGGGCGGCATCATCGGCCGGTTCTTCCGCGAATTCTCGGTGACGCTCGCCTTCGCCATCATCATCTCGACCTTTGTGTCGTTGTCGGTGACGCCGATGATCTGCGCCTATTTCGTGCGGGAGGCACCGAGCCCGGATCGCACCTGGCTCGACCGGCGCGTCGAGGCCGTCCTGTCGCGCATGCTGCGCTTCTATGACCGCACGCTCGCCTTCACGATCGAGCACCGCGCGCTCGCGCTGATCGTGTTCGCGGCCACCATCGTGCTGACCATCGGCCTCTATATCAAAGTGCCGAAAGGCTATCTGCCGCAGGACGACACTGGCTTGATGTTCGGCGGCACGCAGGCCTCGACCGACGTGTCTTACGGGGCGATGTTGAAGCTGCAGCAGCAGGCAATGGATATCATCCTGGCCGACCCGGCTGTTGCGGGGCTCGGCTCCTCGGTCGGCAGCGGCGGCGGTCCGGGCGGCACCGCGGTCAATCGCGGTCGGCTGTTCGTCAGCTTAAAGCCGCCGGAGCAGCGAGACTATGCAAGCACGCAACAAGTGCTCGCCCGCCTGCGTGGCAAGCTCAACCGTGTCCCCGGCCTGCGCACGTTTCTGGTGCCGGCGCAGGACGTTCGCGTCGGCGCACGGCAGAGTGACTCGCAATACCAGTTCACGCTGTGGAGCGCCGACATCGACGAGTTGCAAACCTGGGTGCCGAAGGTGCTCGATCGGGTGAAGCAGGTGCCCGGCGTGGTCGACGTCAACACCGATCGCGAGCAGGGCGGCCTGCAGGCCAATGTCACGATCGACCGCGCGACGGCGGCGCGCCTCGGGGTGAGCGTCAACGACATCGACAACGCGCTCAACGATGCCTATTCGCAGCGGCAGATTTCGACCGTCTATACGCAGCGCAATCAGTACCGCGTGATCTTCGAGGTCGATCGCAAGTATCAGCGCGACCCGACCGACCTCAGCCAGATTTACTTGCCAGGCGGCAGCAACGGCCCGGTGCCGTTGTCGGCGGTGACGAAGGTCACCCGCGGCATTGCGCCGCTGGTGGTGAACCACCAGGGCCAGTTCCCCTCCACGACCATCACGTACAATCTCGCGGCGGACATGCCGTTGGAAACCGCGACCGCGGCGATCACGCAGGCCGTCGCCGGGATGCATATTCCCGACTCCATTCACGCCGACTTCGCCGGCGACATCCAGGCGTTTCGGCAGTCGGTCGGCGCGCAGCCGCTGCTCTTGGTGGCGGCGCTGATCGCGGTCTACATCGTGCTCGGCGTGCTGTACGAGAGCCTGGCGCACCCGCTCACCATCATCTCGACGCTGCCGTCGGCGGGCCTAGGCGCGCTGCTGGCGCTGGAAATCTCCGGCACCGAGCTGACCGTGATCGCCTTCATCGGCATCATTCTGCTGATCGGCATCGTGAAGAAGAACGGCATCATGATGGTGGACTTCGCGCTCGAGGGCGAGCGGCGCGGCGGCCTGTCGCCCGAGCGCGCGATCCACGAGGCCTGCCTGGCACGCTTCCGGCCGATTTTGATGACCACACTCGCGGCCATGCTGGGCGCGCTGCCGCTGGTGATCGCCTCGGGCCCGGGCTCGGAGCTGCGGCGGCCGCTCGGCATCACCATCATCGGCGGCCTCTTGGTGTCGCAGATCCTCACGCTCTACACGACGCCGGTGATCTACCTGCTGCTCGACAAGCTGCACCGGCGCCTCGGCGGCGCCGTGCCCTCCTTCGTGCGCCGGCGCCGTCCGCCGCCGGCCCCGCAGCCGGCGGAGTAGTCAGTCAGAATTTCCCACGACGACGAACCTCGAGCCGTCATCCTGAGGTGCTCGGCCGAAGGCCGAGCCTCGAAGGATGATGGGCACAGGCCGTCGCCCTTCGAGGGCCGCGCTACGCGCGGCCACCTCAGGGTGACGGCTTAACACTGGCTCCGCTTAGTTCGGACTTACTCCCATTCGCGCCGGCACTTAGTCCACTCCTTGGTCAGGACTTCCGCGCCGCCGCCGCGTGCGGCATGAGGAGATCAGCGAGTTGCTGAATGACGGCGGCGAGGGGCACGAACGTCACCTCAATTCCGTCGATGAAGGAACGCCATTGCCGCATCTTTGCGGGATCGTTGGCGAAGCCGGACGTCAACCCATCCGGTGCCTCGTCCGGGATCGCGGTCTTCCGCCGCGCAAAAGTCGCGGCTATTGCCCGCGCCAGCGCGTCGCCCTCGAACCTGTAGGCGCGGGCGAGAAGCCAAATATCGTAGATGTCTTTCATGCGGCTGTTGGCTCGGCCCAGCGCGACCATCGCCTGGAATTTTTCGGCGATCACGGCCTCGCGCGGATAAGTGCGCAGGCGCGGCGCGGGCAGATCGAGCAGCGCCGGCAATTCGACGTCGGCTGTTTGCGGTTCGACGGCATCGCCGAAACCGATATCGATTGCGATTCGGACGCGCGCTCCACCCACCGTGGCATTCGTCTTGAGGCGCAGGCCACCATACTCCAGCTCCTTGCGTATACGGTCGACGCTGAGCGCTGTCACGTCGAACACGACACCGTCATCGAAGTCCACGGCGCAGACCTCGCGAAAGACCGCGACCATCGCGTCGGGATCGGGGTCGCCATATCCGAGAAGATCAAGGTCGCGTGTTGGCCGGAAAGGGGTCTCGAACCAAGTCGTCAATAGCATTGCGCCCTTCAGAACGAACCGGTCGCGGTGTTCCGTCGTGCTGAGGCGATAGAGTAGCCGTTCCAGCGCATAACGGGTGAGCAGAAGGTCCAGTGGATGCTTGCGTTCGCGCGCGAGGTTGAAAAGACGGTCGCGCACGGAGGCACCGATATTCCGCACCAGCTTAGGCATTGGCCGTCATCGCATCGAGATAGGGCTGCAGGACTTTCCAGATGCCTGCCTCGTTCGCATAATGTGCGATCTTTGCTGGCGTGGCCTTGCGTTGGCGAAGCACCTCCCTGAGACCTTCAAGAGCGAGATTGAGGCCGGGGCTCTTCTGATAGCGCTTGCCAGCACTCTGCCGATAGCGGAACAGGTCGACGACCGTCTTGGCCGGATCGGTGACCCGGACCGTGACTCCTTCGATGGAATGCTCCTCGACGCCGCTGCGCAGCATCTTGTCCGCAAACCTCACAATCTGAAGCGGTGGCGTGCCCAGAACGGGCAGCCGGTCTTTCGACCCAATCGCCATCCAGACGCGCGACGGAATCGCGTCGGTCAGTTCATGGAAGGCCAGCGCCGAGACGAGACAAATGACGCCCTTTGGGACGCGCTTGGCGGCTTCAGCAAGAGAATGGTTGGCATCGAGCGACGCGCCGGGAAGTTGGTAAAGGCCGCGGCCCAGCTGAACGATGAGCCCCTTCGCCTTCATCCGCGCGACCGCCGCGGTGGTGACGCCGGCACGAACAAGTTCGGCGGTGCGCGCCATGCCCTGCTTCTTCAGCAGTGCAATTGCGAGGTCGTGCTGGCGTGGCGGCCGACTTTCCATAGGAGGGAGAATGATACATTACGTCTAATATGTAAAGATTATATCCGACGTTTGGTATCAATCTCCTTTCCTTTAAACGAGCAACTTGTCCCGGAAAAACCTAGTCCGTTCAGTCCCTTACTCCCGCTCGCGGCCGGCGATTTCCGCCTGCCAGGGCGCCACTTTGCGTTCGACATAGCCGATCAGGCTGTTGAGCCCGATAGCCATGACCATCAGGACGATGATCGGCACGAACATCGTGGCGGTGTCGAAGTTATTGGCGGAGTTAATGATGATCGCGCCGAGGCCGGAGATGGTGGTGAAGAACTCCGCGATCACCATGGCGACCACGGCGCGGCCGACCGCCAAGCGAACGCCGGCCATGATGTAAGGCAGCGTCGCCGGCAGCACGATGCGGCGCAGGATGACGTGATTCGGCGCGACGAAGGACTTGCCGACCTCGATCAGTGTCTTCGGCACGGCGATGACACCGAGCCAGGTGTTGATGCAGATCGGGAACAGCGCCATCAGGAACACGATGGATGCCTTCACCGCAAAACCGAGGCCCATCCACAACACCAGCAGCGGGACCAGCGCCACCAGCGGCATTGCATAGCCGGCGGTGACGTAGATGCCGAACGCGGCCTCGGCTGTGCGGAAGCGGCCGATGATGAGCCCGATCGGCACGCCGAGAAGCACGGCAAGCAGATAGCCGGCGAAGAACGGGCGCAGGCTCTCGTAGAGAGCGGACCACAGTTCGCCGGTGCGCGCGAGCTCCCAGAAGGCGACCGCGATGGCCGACGGATAGGAGCCGAACACCGGATTGACCTGGCGTCCGAAGATCTCCCAAAGGCCCAGGAGACAAGCAATCGAAATGCAGGTGATTACCCAGCGCGGCAACGGACGCCGCTCCTTCGGCTCGGCGGCGGACGACGCGGGCTTTCTATCGGCGATGTCGACCATCAGATTCTTTCCTTGCGCATCATCTTATCCGAAAACCGGTTCCCACTTTTCGGGATGATGCGCTAGTGCACCACCGTGTCTTGATCATGCAGCGCGCGCCAGACCTTGTAGCGGGTCTCGGCAAATTCGGCCGTGCCGCGCACCACCCCGAGATCGGGACGCGGACGCGCGATCGGCACCGTCATGATCTCATGCACGCGGCCACCCTTCATGACGATGATGCGGTCGGCGATGAGCACGGCCTCGTCGAGATCGTGGGTGACGAAGATCACGGTCTTACCGGTGCGCGCCTGAATCTCGAGCAGTTCGGCCTGCAAACTCTCGCGCGTCTGCGCGTCGAGCGCACCGAAGGGCTCGTCCATCAGCAACACGGATGGATCGATGGCGAGCGCGCGGGCGATGCCGACGCGCTGCTTCATGCCGCCGGAAAGCTGGTGCGGGCGGCGGTTCTGCGATTCCTTCAAGCCAACGAGATCGAGATATTTCTCGGCAGTGTCGCGTAGTTCGCCGCCGCGCATGCCCTTCATCTCCAGGCCGAACATCACGTTCTGCAAAGCCGAGAGCCAGGGCAAAAGCTCAGCATGTTGGAACACCATGCCGCGGTCGTGCCCACAGCCGCGCACCTCGCGCCCGTCCACGGTGACGCGGCCGGAGGTCGAAAAATCGAGACCCATGGCGACGCGCAGCGCCGTGGTTTTGCCGCAGCCCGAGGGCCCGATCAGGGCGACGATCTCGCCATCATTGACCGTGAAGCTGACACGGTCGAGCGCCTGCACGTGATGCAGCACGCCGTCCACACGCAAGGCGAAACGCTTTGACACGTCGAGAAAGGTGACTTCACCCATTTAGCACTCCGAAACTTTCACTAATGACTCGCCCCTGTCAGCTTCAGCGCCTTCTCACGATACTCAGGCGCCAGCACGGTCTTGATGTCGAGCGGCTCCTTCAGCTTGCCGGCATTCACGAGCTGCATCTGGATCCAGTCGAGCTTTTCGGCCGGCAGGGGCAGCGTCGGATCGACCGCCTTGTGCTCGACGGCGTCGTCGAAGACGAAGCCGGGGCGCGGATCGTCAGGCTTAGCATGCGTGATCTCGCGGGTCAGCGCCACGGTCTCGTCCTTGTGCGTGAGCGCGTAATGCAACGCATTCATCTCGGCGGCAAGGAATTTCACGGCCTCGTCACCGCGCACCGCCAAGGTCTTGGCGGTGGAGAAGATGCACACGCGCACGAAATTCGGCACGGCGTCGCGGCCCGCAACCAGCAGATGCACGTCTTTGGGCGCGATCGGCTGGTATTCGTTTGACACCACCGCGGCATCGACCACGCCGCCAATGAGTGCCTGATAGCGCTCGCGGTCGCCGCCGACCGCGGCGAACTTCACGTCCTTGTCGGAGACGCCATGCTTGGCCAGCGCCGAGCGCACGAGCATGTCCGGCATCGAATTGGGCGCCGACACGGCGATCTGCTTGCCCTTGAGCTCCTCCACTTTCGTGATGCCGGTCTTGGTATAGATGCCGTGCGGCACCACGACCCAATGGCAGCCGAGCACGCGCGCGTCGGCGCCGCGGGAGTTGGCGGTGAAGACGCCCTGCGGGCCGCCCTCGAAGCTGTCGATGTCGCCGGCGAGCAGCGCCTTGAGGCCGATCTGATCGTCCTTGAACTGCGACAGCTCGAGCTTGATGCCCTGCTTGGCGGCGAAGTCGCGTCTCGACACCATCAAAAAGATGCCGGCGTCAGACTTGGCGTTGATCAGACCGTGACGCCAGACCTTCTCCTGCGCGGCGGCGGGCGCCACGAGCGCGCAAATCAGCGTCGCCGTGGCCATGAGGCCGCGCGCGGATTTCAGTGCGATGGCGATACGCATAAGAAGTACACCTCCCGTTATTATTTATTCCGGCGCCTTAGGGCGCCTTTTCGTCCAGGGCGATCTTAACATCAAATTGACGGTGAGGGCATTCCTAAGGACGGGCTTAGGGACTACCCTTGCCGGCACAAGCGTCGATTAAGGACGCAGATTGCGGGGTTCCGCGATCCGGGACAGTTGGCCGTAAGCCACCGCCCGACAAAAGTTCAGGGAGCTGAACGCTATGACCAGCCAACGTGTTAGCCTCACCGTCAACGGACAATCGCATACGATCGACGCAGACCCCGACATGCCGCTGCTCTATGCGCTGCGTGACGATCTCGGGTTGAATAATCCGCATTTCGGCTGCGGCCTGGCGCA
>DATDMA010000491.1:0-3741 GCA_036519015.1 Pseudolabrys sp.
CACAAACATGCGGACCGCATCTGGTTCACCCGCGCCGGCGACATCGCGAAGCACTGCTTCTCGATGAAGCCAGGCCTCATTCCCGGTAGTTGAACCCGAAGCGGAAGGACGAGACACCATGAACAAACCGCTTGCGAACAATGAGACCGCCGGGAAGACGCACCTGTTGCCGTCGACGCCGGACAGCGTGCATTGGGGTTTTTTCGACGGCAGCCTGCCGCCGGTGCTTACCATCGATTCCGGCGACCGGGTGACCATCGAATGCGTATCGGGCAATCCGGAGTGGATGCCGCCGAAGGGATCGGGCTTTGAGCCCCTTCCCGACCTCAAGCTGATTCACGAAAAGGCCAGGCGCGGCAGCGGCAATCACATCCTCACCGGTCCGATCTACGTGAAGGATGCGAAGGTCGGCGACGTGCTCGAGGTGAAGATCCTCGACATCGAGCTGCGCCAGGACTGGGGCTTCAATCTGTTCCGCTCCTATGGCGGCACACTCCCGGAGGAATTCAATTACTACCGCATCATCCACGTGGCGCTCGATAAGCTGAGCAACATGGCGACGATGCCCTCCGGCCTGAAGGTGCCGCTGGCGCCGTTCTTCGGCCAGCTCGCGGTGGCCCCGCCCAAGGCCTTCGGTAAGCAGAACAGCAAGGAGCCGCGCGAATTCGGCGGCAACCTGGACTGCAAGAACCTCACCGCCGGCAGCACCATCTACCTGCCGGTGTGGAACGACGGTGCGCTGTTCTCGACCGGCGATGGCCACGGCGCGCAGGGCCATGGCGAGGTGGATGGCACCGCCATCGAGACCTCGCTCAAGGGCACGTTCGAATTCCATGTCCGCAAGGACCTGAAATGGACCCTGCCGCGCGGCGAGACGCCGACGCACCTGATCGCCTTCGGCCTCGACACCGATCTCGACGACGCCGCGCGCCAGGCGCTCAGGCAGATGATCGACTGGATCGTGGTGCTCACCGGCATCTCGAAGGACGAGGCCTACGCGCTGTGCAGCTTCGCCTGCGACCTGCACGTGACCCAGACCGTCAACAACGTCAAAGGGGTGCACGCGATGATCGCCAAGTCGATCTTGCAAAAACCCGCCTGACCGATATCAGTGGAGAGTACAGAGGACCAATGAAAAACTTCGTGGACCTGGATCGCGTGTCGCTGCGCTACGGCGAGGACGGCGATGGCACACTGGCCCTGCAGGACGCCTCCATGCGCGTCGACAGCGGCGAGTTCGTCGCCGTCGTCGGCCCGTCCGGCTGCGGCAAATCGACCTTGATGAAGGTGGTCACCGGCCTCTGGCCGGCGACCAAAGGCGGCGTCATCGTCGCCGGCCGCGAGGTCGACCGGCCGCTCTCCATCACCGGCATGGCGTTCCAGAACCCGACGCTCCTGCCCTGGCGCACAACCTTCGATAACGTGATGCTGCCGCTCGAGATCGCGCAGCCGCACGCCTCAAAGCTTAAGCGCGAGCGTGCCGCCTACGAGGCCAAGGCGCGCGATCTGCTCGCGCTGGTTGGCCTCAAGGGCTTCGAGGACAAATGCCCCTGGCAGCTTTCCGGCGGCATGCAGCAACGTGCCTCGATTTGCCGCGCGCTGGTGCATGAGCCCTCGCTGCTCATGCTCGACGAGCCGTTCGGCGCGCTCGACATGTTCACGCGCGAGGAATTGTGGCTGGCGCTCCAGGAGCTCTGGATTGCGCGCAAACCGACCGTGATCCTGGTCACGCACGATCTGCGCGAGGCTGTGTTCCTCGCCGACCGCATTCTGGTGATGAGCGCCCGCCCCGGCCGCATCATCGCGGAACGCACCGTCGAGCTGCCGCGTCCGCGCGCGCTCACCATGACCTACGAGCCCTACGCGGTTGGGCTCGTTCAGGAACTGCGTGACCACATCAGCGCCGCGAGAGCGACCGTATGACCGACATGGCACTTCCCACACCCGTCACCACGCCCGCACCCGTCCGCCGCAAACGCCGCCCCCTCTCGCGCAGCAAGGTGTTCCGCCGCGTGTTGCCCTGGCTGGTGGTCGCCGCAATTTTCCTGCTCTGGCAAATGTTCGTGGTCGGCCTGCAAATCGAGCCGTTCGTGCTGCCGTCGCCAACCGCCATTTTCGCCGCCGGCTGGCAATGGCATGGGCCGATCCTGGACAATGCCTGGCAAACCTTCATGACCACGGCGATCGGCTTCGCCTTCGCCATCGTCTTCGGCCTGTTCGCCGGCGTTGCCATCGGCTCCTCGTCGCTGGTCTATGACGGCTTCTATCCGGCGCTGATCGGCTTCAACACCATCCCGAAAGTGGCGGTGGTGCCGATCCTGATCATCTGGTTCGGCATCGGCACGATCCCGGCGATCATCACCGCGTTCTTGCTGTCGTTCTTCCCCATCCTGGTGAACGTCGCCACCGGCATCGCCACCGTCGAACCGGAACTGCAGGACGTGCTGCGCGCACTCGGCGCCAGCAAGTGGCAGATCATCAAGAAGGTCGGCCTGCCGCGCTCGATGCCTTACTTCTTCGCCTCGCTGAAGGTGGCCATCACCGTCGCCTTTGTCGGCTCGATCGTCGCCGAGACGGTCGGCTCCAACAAAGGCATCGGCAACTTCATGCTGGTGGCCTCGTCGCGCTTCGAGGTGCCGCTCGCCTTTGCCGGCCTTCTGGTCACCGGCGCCATGGGCATCGCCATGTACGCGGTGTGCAGCTTCATCGAGCAGCGCATGACCGGCTGGGCCATGCGCAACACCGACAGCGGCGTCTTCACCCCGGGCGGGTGAAGGCGTTTCTGGCGCGGGCTTGCGCGGTTCCGCCAAGGCATTGGTTTTTCGGGCCAATCCCCGTTTAACACCGCTTTAAACCGCCCCCTCTAGCGTGACTTTTGGGGACCGGCGGCGCGTGCTGCCGCCGGTTGCGTAACAGGTCGCGTATGGCGTCGGGACGAGGACAATCGGGCGGCCGGCGAGAGCCGGTTTTTGGCGCATCGCCCGAGGTGCGTGTGAGCGCCGGCGAGCGCGCAGCGTCCGGCGGGCCGCCCAAGCCGCGACGCAAGAAGGGCAAAAAGAAGCGTGCGAGCGGCCGGCGGCCGCTGATCGTGCGCATGGCCTATTGGAGCCTCGTTGCCGGGCTTTGGCTCGTCATCGGCGGGGTCGGCACCGTCGCCTATGTCGGCGCGCATCTGCCGCCGATCCAGTCGCTGGAAATTCCCAAGCGGCCGCCGTCGATCCAGATCGTCGATTACGAGGGCCATGCGCTGGCGCGACGCGGCGATCTCGCTGGCGCGCCCATGTCTCTCAAGGAGCTGCCGGCCTACGTTCCTCGCGCCTTCGTGGCCATCGAGGACCGGCGCTTCTATGACCACTACGGCGTGGACCCGCTCGGCATCGGTCGCGCGCTCGTCGCCAATGCCCTGCATCGCGGCGTGGCCCAGGGCGGCTCGACCATCACCCAGCAGCTCGCCAAAAATCTCTTTTTAACTCAAGAACGTACGATCACGCGCAAGCTGCAGGAGGCGATGCTGGCGCTGTGGCTGGAGCGCAAGCTCTCCAAGACCCAGATCCTGGAGCTGTATCTCAACCGCGTTTATTTTGGCTCCGGTGCCTACGGCATTGAAGAGGCCTCGCAGCGCTATTTCGGCAAGTCGGCCAAGCAGATCAGCCTCGCCGAGGCGGCCCTGCTCGCAGGCCTCGTGAAGTCGCCCTCGAAACTAGCGCCCACGCGCAACTTCGATGCCGCCGAGAAACGCGC
>DATDMA010000492.1:0-4211 GCA_036519015.1 Pseudolabrys sp.
ACGAGCCATGTGGTGACCACGGCGACGATCATCGCCGTCACCGCATCGGTCGGCGCACCGAACAGCCACGCGAGGCCCATCAGCACGGTGATCGCGAGTTGCCGCCAGATATAGAACGGCATCAGCGCCAGGTTCGGCCAATCATACGACTGCGCGATTCCGGCCTGCGCCTGCACGAGCCCGTAGATGGGAATGGTGACGCAGGCGAGATAGAGCGGGATGATCACATAACGATCGAGCCACGGCGCCAGCAGCGTCACGCCGAGCGCGCCGACGGCGCCGATGGCGGTCGCAATCGCAAAGGCGAGCCAGCGCGATCCCGACAGGAATCCGCGCAGATGATCGAGCGCCTTCAGTTCGGTGTATTCGGGAATGAAGCGCCGCGCCGCCGACGACAGGCCCATGTCGGACAGCGCGCCGATCATCAGCACCCAGGTCCACACATAGATGTAGATGCCGAACTCGAACGAGCCCATGAAGCGCGCGAGCAGCACCTGCGACACGAGCGCGAGCAGCGCGCTCGCGACGCGCACGAGGAACACTTTGCCGGCGACGAGTTGCGCCAGCCGGCTTTCGCTCTTGTCGGCGAGGATGGCTTTAAGGCGCGCGAAAACCTTCGCGGCCGGCGAGAGCGCCGGCGCGGCATCGGGATGATCGGCGAGGGCGTCCCTCGGCTCCGGCGGCAGCCGGGATGCGAACGACGGCAGGGCCATCGTGGTCCGTTAGCAAGGAACCGTTAAGATTCGGTTGGATGATGTTATTTGGCTGCCAAATCAATCAGTTCGTGCTGCGCCACATCCTTCAGGATGCCGGCGACGATCTCGCGCTCGGCCTGGCTCAGCGCGGCCTGCGGCGGCACCGGATCGCCCACGGCGTAGCCCTGGATCTGCAGTCCGGCCTTGATGCAGGCGGCGAGATTGAAACGCGCGCAGGCCTCGTTGATGCGCCACAACTCGCGCTGCAGGGCCATCGCCTCGTGCCACTTCTCAGCGCGGCACAGCTCGTAGAGCCGCACACTCTGGCGCGGCACGATGCAGGCGGGTCCGGCCATCCAGCCGACGCCGCCGATCAGCATCACCGCCGCCGGAATATGCGCCGACGCCGAGAACACCTTCATCCGCGGCGCGCGGTTCATGATCGAGAGCAGGCGGCCGGTGTTGGTCGATGCATCCTTGATGTATTGGATACGCGGATGATCGGAGAGCCGCGCGATCACGTCGAGCGTGAGATCGCTGCGCTGGAATTGCGGATTGGTGTAAAGCACGACCGGAATCTGGACCGCGTCGGCGATGGCGCGAAAGTAAGCTTCGATCTGCACGTCCTTGAGCGGGAAATAGGCTTCGAGAATGGCGAGGATGCCGTCGGCGCCGAGCTTTTCGTAGCTCTTCGCCTGCGCCACTGCGTCGGCAATCGTCGTCGCGGCGACGCCTGCGACGACCGGCACGCGTTTGTCCGCGGCCTCGATCGTCGCCTTCACCACCGTCTCGCGTTGCGCACGGTCGAGATAGGCGAACTCGCCGGTCGAGCCGAGCGGCGTCAGCCCATGCACACCGGCCTTGATGAGGTCGGACGCGAGCCGCCCCAGCACGTCGGTGAGAATGCGCCCGCGCTCATCGATGGGCGACACGAGGTAGGGAAAGACGCCGTGGAAGTCGGTCATGGAATCTTTACTACCATGCGCGGACTAGAACACCCACAGCGCCTCGGGCGGGAACTCGACGTAGTGCTCGCCCGGCTGGAGCGGCTCGGAGGCATAGGCGCGCACGGTAAGATTGTCGCGCGCAAACACCAGCTCCCAGCGCTCGCCGAGATACATCGGCGTCTTGAGCTCCATCTTCAGGCGGTTCGGCCCCGGTCCGCCGGCGCAGCGCACGCGTTCGAGCCTTGTGATCGCAACCACTTTCGCGCCAGCCGCCGCGCTGGTGCGCGATATGCCGGTGATGCGCTCGCCGAACACATCGAGCGTGGCGCGGCCACCAGTATTTTCGACCAACGTGCCGTCGAGGCGGTTGTTGCTGCCCATGAACTCGGCGGCGAACAGAGTCGCCGGCTCGTTATAGAGCGCGGTCGGCGGGCCTTCCTGCGCGATCACGCCGGCATCGAGCAGCACGATGCGGTCGGCGATGGCCATGGCCTCGACCTGATCGTGCGTCACGTGGATTGCCGACAGGCCGAGCGTCACGATCAGCGTGCGCAGCCAGGCGCGCGCCTCCTCGCGCAGCTTGGCGTCGAGATTGGACAGCGGCTCGTCGAGCAGGATCACCGGCGGCTCGTAGACCAGCGCGCGCGCAATGGCGACGCGCTGCTGCTGCCCGCCGGAGAGCTGATGCGGATAGCGGGCGCCCAAATGCCCGAGTCCGATCTGCGACAGCGTCTTGTCGACGCGCGTCTTGATTTCGGCCGCCGGCTTGCCGCGCAGCTTCAATCCGTAAGCGACGTTGTCGAACACCGTTCGGTGCGGCCACAGCGCATAGGACTGGAATACGAGGCCGAGCCCGCGCTCCTCGGCCGGCAATTCGATCTTGCGCGCGGCATCGAAGAATACGCGGTCGCCGATGCCGATTGAGCCGCCATGCGGAACTTCCAGTCCAGCCACGGCACGCAGCAGCGTGGTCTTGCCGCTGCCAGACGGGCCGAGCAGCGCCACGACTTCGCCGGCCGGCACCTTGAGCGAGACGCCCTTGAGGATCTCGTTGTCGCCGAGCCGCAGCTTGATGTCTTTCACCACGAGGTCAGCCATGCAGGCGCACTCCAAGCCGGACCGCGACGGCCAAGCCGACGCCGATCATGAGCACATTAACAACGGACAGGGCGGACACCAGATCGACCGCGCCGGTGCCCCAGAGCGACACCAGCAGCGAGCCGATCACCTCGGTGCCCGGACCGAGCAGATAGATGCCGGTCGAATACTCGCGCACGAAGATCAGGAAGATCAAAAGCCAGCTCGCCAGCATGCCGTATTTGATCAGCGGCACGGTGACGTCGCGCTTCGCGCGCAGATCGGTGGCGCCGGCGACGCGTGCGGCCTCTTCCAGTTCGGGGCCGACCTGCAACAGCGTGCTGGAGACGAGCCGCATGCCATAGGCGAGCCAGACGATCGAGTAGGCGACCCAGATCGAGACCATCGTCTCTTTCGCGGGCGACAGGAACGGCACGAACAGGAACACCCACAACAGCGCAAGACCCGCGACAAGGCCAGGCATGGCGCGCGGCACCATCACGATGTAATCGACCAGCCGGGTCCATCCGGAATTCCAGCGGTGCACGGCGAGCGCAATCGCCGTGTAGCAGGCGACGGCAAGGGCGCCGCCGATGACGCCGATGCCGAGCGTATTGAAGATGCCGCGGATGACATTGGGATAGTCGGCCAGCTCGCGATAGTGATCGAGCGTCAATACGTCGAGCAGCTTCACGCCTTCGCCCCAGGTCACTACGAAGGAGCGCAGCGTGATGCCGAATAGCGGCACCGCCACAGTGATGAGCAGCCACAGGATGATCGCGGCGAAGGCGAACCAGCGCCAGCCGTGCAGCCGCAACGGTTGCGTCTTCAGGCCCTTGCCGCGCACGGAGACATAGCGCTGCGCCTGCCGCAGCAGCAGCCGCTGCATGAACACCAGCGGCGCGGTGATGGCGATGATCGCGACCACCACGACGGCCATCAGTTGGTACGAGGGCACGCCGAGCTTGTTGGTGAGCTTGTAGAGATAAGTCGAGAGCACCAGCAGGTCCTGCGGATCGCCGAGCACCAACGGCAGGCCGAACAGCTCGAACCCAAGGAAAAACACCAGCACGCCGGCGAACAGGATCGCCGGCAGGATCATCGGCAGGCTGACATTGACCGCGACGCGGAACGGGTTGGCGCCGGAGACGCGCGCGGCTTCCTCGAGATCGGTGCTCAGGCCGCGCAGCGCGGCTGCGCTGTAGAGATAGACGTGCGGCACATGAGTCAGGCCGGCGATGACGATCAGCGAGAGCAGCGAATAGAGATTCCACGGCACGAAGCCGAGCACGTCCTTGGCCAATGTCGAAAAGATGCCGACCGGGCCGATGGCGACGACATAGCCGAAGGCGATCACCACCGCCGAGACGAAGATCGGCACCAAGATCAGCGGTTCGAGCCATTTCCGTCCGGGCACGTCGGTGCGCACCGTCAGGAATGCGAGCAGGGCGCCGAGCGGCACGGCGATCGCCGCCATGCCGGCGGCGACAGT
>DATDMA010000493.1:0-2162 GCA_036519015.1 Pseudolabrys sp.
TAGGGCGACGTGCCGGCGGTGCCGATCCACTTGTTACCGCCCTGATGCCGGCCCTTCTGTTCGGCCAGACGCTTGCGCAAAGTCTCGAGCAGCTTGTCGAGCCCGCCCATGGCCTCGATCTGCTTCTTCTCTTCCTCGGTGAGATATTTCTCGGCCAGCTTCTTCAGCCACTCGGCCGGGATGTCAGCCTCGACAGCATCGCCGAGCAGTTCGAGGCCCTTGAACACATGGCCGAACACGCGGTCAAACTTGTCGAGATTGCGCTCGTCCTTCACCAGCGCCGCGCGCGAGAGATAGTAGAAGTCCTCGACGCGGCGCGAGGCGAGATCGGCCTCCATCGCCTCCATCAGCGTGAGGTATTCGCGCAGCGTCACCGGCACGCCGGCGGCTTTGAGCTCCTGGAAGAAGGTGACGAACATTCTTTCGCCTCACAGCGGGGGTACCTCCGATGTCACCCCTAGCATCCGTCCCGTCAAGCCGGTTACAGTGACTGCAATAAAGAAAATGAAAAGCGACGCTGCTGGGGGGATTCACATGCGGTTAAGCGACCGCGCCCTATGGGCGATGGCCGTCGTTATCTCGCTCGCGCTTCTGATGGCGCCGGCGATCTGGAACGGCTTTCCGCTTCTCCAGTGGGACACAGGCGGCTATCTCGCGCGCTGGTACGAAGGCACACTGGTGACGAGCCGCGCCGTGGTCTACGGCCTCATTCTCAACGCCGGCGTGCCGTTTGGCTTCTGGCCGGTCCTGCTACTGCAATCGGCGCTCACCGTCTGGATCGTTGCGCTCATGCTGCGCGCGCATGGTCTCGGCAGCCGTCCGATGCTGCTGATGGGCCTCATCGCGGCGCTCTCGGTCGGCACCACCCTGCCCTGGCTCACCGCCATCCTGCTTACCGACATCTTCTGCGGCCTCGGTGTGATGGCGCTCTATCTGCTCCTGATGCGCGCCGAGGTGCTGTCGCATTGGGAACGCCTCGGCCTGATCGTCCTGGTCGCGCTGGCCGCGGCGACGCACAGCGCCACATTGGCTGTGCTGATCGCTCTGCAGGCCGCCGCCATGCTGCTGTGGCTCATCCGCCGCGACCGCATCTCGACCCGCCGCCTCGGCGACGGCATCTTCGCGCTCGCGCTCGGCGCGCTGATGGTGTTCTGCGCCGATTATGCCGTGGCGAAGCGCGTGGCCTGGACGCCGGGCGGTTTCGCGCTGTCGTTCGGACGCATGCTGCAAGACGGCATCGTCAACAAATATCTCGACGAGCACTGCCCCGATCCGCGCCTCAAGCTCTGCACCTACAAGGACGAACTGCCGCGCGACGCCGACAAGTGGTTCTGGGGCAGCCCGCTGTTCGACAGGCTCGGCCGCTTCGACGGACTCGGCGATGAGATGCAGACGATCGCGACACGTGCGCTGACCGAATACCCGCGCTTGCAGGCAGAGACCGCGCTGATCGCCACCGGACGGCAACTCGTCGACGTGCACACAGGCGAAGGCGTGCTCGCGTGGGTGATGCACAGCTACGGCATCATCGAGCGCTTCACGCCGCAGCTTGCGCCGGCCATGCACGCTGCGCGCCAGCAGAAGAACGAGATCTCCTTCAAGACCATCAACGACATTCACTATCCACTGGCGCTCTTCTGCATGGCGCTGTTGCCGGTGCTCGTCCTGCTCGCCTGGCGCGGCGCCATCGCCGCCGAAATCGGCGAGCTGGCGGCGGTCTGCATGCTGGCGCTGCTCGCCAATGCTTTCGTCTGCGGCGCGCTGTCGGACCCGCACGACCGCTACGGCGCTCGCATGATCTGGCTCGCGGGCTTCGCCGTGGCGCTGGCGCTTGCCCACGCCATCGACCGCCTGCGCCAGCCGCAACCGCAGCCGCGCGCGATCCCGGCCTCGGAGCCGTTGTTCTATTGAGACGTCCGGGGTGAATCCGGCGCGCCGGCATGCTATCGAACCGGCGGGGGCGGTCTTGCCGCCATGATGTCTTCAAGGAGCCCATGCCGATGGCCGATGCCGCTGTGATTCAACAACTCGTCCCCACCGGAACGCTGCGTATCGCCATCGCGGTATCGCCTTCGCCGTCCGCGCAGTTCGCCATCAAGGACGGGGATACGTTTCGCGGCGTCGCCGTCAATCTCGGTCAGGCTCTCGCGAAGAAGCTCGGC
>DATDMA010000494.1:0-3214 GCA_036519015.1 Pseudolabrys sp.
TCACGCCGCGGTCGATTGCGCCGGCTGATGCTGCTGGGCGATCTGACTCAGGATCGCGTCGGTCTTATGCAGCGCCAGCACACTGATGCCGGCATTGATCACCTGATAGCCGCGCTCCAGGAGCCATGTTCGCATCAGTTCACGCCCGGCCTTGATCTGCTCGATCAGCAAAACCGGCCGGCAACGCTCCAGTGTCTGCCGCGCACCTTCAAGCGCCTCCATCTCCATGCCCTCGATATCGATCTTGATGAGGTCGACGCGCGGCAACTGCAGTGAATCGAGCGTCATCTTCTGGATCGGCACGAGCTTGTCGTCTGAATAATCGATGGCCTGGCCGATGAACTCGTTGCCGTCGCGCTGGCGCAGCTCCAGGCTGCCGAAGCTTGCCGGCGTCAGGTAATCCGGAGCCGGTACTTTCAGAATACCGGCCTCGGACGAGACCGCGGCGTGCATGGCGATGGCGTTGAAGCAGTTGTTGATGGCGATGTTGCCGGCGAGCGCATAATAGATGCGCTCCTGCGCCTCGATGGCGATCACCGAGCCCCAGCCGGTCATGGCGGTCGCCCATTCGATGGTGTGCACGCCAATATTGGCGCCACAGTCGATCGCCACCGCGCCGTCGCCGTGCACGCGCCGGCACTGCTCGAGCAACTGCACCGCCAGTTCCACCTCGACCGGATCGAAGCAGCCCCGCTCCAGAAGCTGGTGTCCGACGCCAATGCCGCCGTCCGGGCCCGTCATGCGGTAGTCGAGCCGGTTGACGATCATCGTTCCGTGGTTCGACGAGGCGAGCACGAAAGCGAGCTTGCGGCCGACATTGCGCATCGGAGTCTCCTTTGGGCACTGGCAGGGTGCGACAACGCCGCGGCACAAACGCACGACGACAAATGGCGCCGAACGGGCGCCGGAACCGAATCACAAGCCCAAGGGTACGAGATTACCCGCGCCGCGGTACAGGATTCGCAACGCCGCGAGGGGCGCGCCGGTCAGCGCTGCATGGCCCGCCAGATGCGCTCTGGCGTCGCCGGCATCTCGATGTGCCGGACGCCGAATTCGGCGAGCGCATCGACTACGGCATTGACCACTGCGGGGAGGGCGCCGACGCAGCCGGCTTCACCCGCGCCCTTGACGCCGAGCGGATTGGTCTTGGTCGGCACCGGGTTGGCCTCGACCTCCATGTCGGGGAAGTCGTGCGCGTGCGGCATCGCGTAGTCCTGGAACGAGGCCGTGACGAGCTGGCCGGAGGCGTCGAAATGGATGTCCTCCATCAGCGCCTGGCCCGCGCCCTGCGCGATGCCGCCGTGGATTTGCCCATGCAGCAGCATGGGATTGAGCACGGTGCCGACGTCATCCACAACATTGTAGCGCACGATGTCGGTCTTGCCGGTCTCCTGGTCGATCTCGATCTCGCAGACGTGGCAGCCGTTCGGATAATTGGCCACCGGCGCGCTGTAGATCGAGGTCGCGACCAGGCCCGGCTCCATGTCCTTCGGCAGGTTCTTCGGCTCGAGCGAAGCGACCGCGATCTCCTTCACCGTCAGCGTGCGATTGGTCGTGGTCGAGGAGAAGACACCCTCGTCATACTTCAGATCGCCCTCGTCGACCTGCAGCATGTGCGCGGCGATGGCGCGCGCCTTGGTCACGATCTTCTCGGTCGCCAGATGAAACGCCGACCCTGCCAGGCTCGACGAGCGCGAGCCGCCGGTGCCTTCGCCGAAGAACACCTCATCGGTGTCGCCCTGGACGTAATAGGCCTCCTTGGGGTCGATACCGAGGCGGTCGCAGACGAGCTGCTTGAATACCGTCTCGTGGCCCTGGCCCTGTGAGTTCGAGCCGGAGAACAGCGTCACCGCGCCGGAGCGGTCGAAGCGCACCTCGGCGCCTTCCAGGCTCGCCGCGCCCGCGCGCTCGATGGTGTAGGAGAGGCCGAGCCCGCGTAGCCGGCCGAGCTTGCGCGACTCTTCCTTGCGCGCCGGAAAGCCCTTCACGTCGGCCATTTCCAGCGCCATGTCCATGCTGCTCTCGAACTCGCCGCTGTCGTAGGTGAACGTCAGCCCGGTCTTGAACGGCATGGCGCTCGGCGGAATGAAATTGCGGCGGCGCAGTTCGGTCGAGTCGATCTTCAGTTCGGCGGCGGCGAGCTCCACCATGCGCTCGATCACGAAGGCCGCCTCGGGACGGCCATTGCCGCGATAGGGCCGGATCGGATTGGTGTTGGTGAATACGGCGGTGACATCGACATGGATCGCCGGCGTGCGATAGACGCCCGCGAGCGAGCCGGCGTTGAGAAAGAAGGCCGGCATCGCCTGCTGGAGATAAGCGCCGATGGCGGCGATGGTCTTTACGCGGAAGCCGAGGAAGACGCCGTCTTTGTCGAGCGCGAGCTCCGCCTCGGTGACATTGTCGCGCGCCTGCGCGTCGGAAAGGAACGACTCCGTGCGCGTCGATATCCATTTCACCGGCCGCCCGGTGATCTTGGAGGCGAGCATCACCAGCGGGGTCTCGTTGAAGATCGGCGACTTCATGCCGAAGCTGCCGCCGGTGTCGCCGGTGATGACGCGCACTTTGCTCTCGGGCACCTTCATCATCTTGGCGAGGTCGGCGCGCGTCGGATGCGGCCGCTGCAGCGCCGTGTAGATGGTGTAGCGCTCGTCGGCGGCGTGATAGTCGCCGACAGCGCCGCGCGGCTCCATCGTCGCGGCCGTGACGCGGTTAATCGTGAAGTTGCCCTTCACCACATGCGCAGCACTGGCGAAGGCTTCGTCGGTCTTCGCCTTGTCGCCGATCAATTCGACGAAGCAGATGTTGTCCGGCGAATCCGCCCACACACGCGGCGCATCGGGCTTGGCGGCATCGGCCGTGGATGTGATCGCGGGCAATTCGTCGTAGTCGACGGCGATCATCTCGGCCGCGTCGAGCGCCTGCGCCTGCGTCTCGGCGACGACGAAGGCGACATAGTCGCCGACCCAGCGCACATAAGTTTCGGCCAGGATCGGATAACGCGGCTTGTACATCGGCGAGCCGTCGCGGCGCTTGAGCCCGCCGGGCACTGGGATGTCGCTCCAGCCGGACGCCTTTACATCGGCCGCCGTCAGCACGGCGAGCACGCCGGGCGCGGCCTTGGCGGCGCTGATATCAAGCGTGTTGATCGTCGCGTGCGCATGTTGCGAGCGCAGCACGACGCCATAGGCCATGCCGGGCAGCTTGATGTCGT